>NZ_JBAQEO010000662.1:0-18385 GCF_049286785.1 Rhodococcus sp. (in: high G+C Gram-positive bacteria)
ACCTCACGCCTTCCTTCGATTCGAGCTGGTCGAAAACGGTGTTCCCCGCGCTCCTATCGTTACACCGGCCCACCGACGGCACGGTAGCGCCTCGCAGCTCGGCGACAACGGGAAGAACCCCATGCGCACCCCTCGCTTCGATCTCAGTCGCCGCGGTCTCGGAAGACTTGCGCCGACGAGCACGCGACCGTTCTGGCCCTCGTGGTGGACGGTCTCCTGGCACTCGCCGTGTGGGCATCGGCGCCGGGAACCGGCAGGCTTCGACGCGGCCACCAACGCACACACCCCGGCGCCGGAACCGAGGGTGCGGGTTCCGGCGCCGGGGTGTCGTGCGAATCTCGCTAGTCCGTGACACCTTCTGCGCGAGCAGCGGCGGCAACTGCCTCCGCGACAGCGGGGGCGACGCGAGGGTCGAGCGGGCTGGGAACGATCTTGTCCACAGCCAGCTCGTCACCGACGACCGAGTGGATTGCCTCGGCGGCGGCAAGCTTCATTCCCTCCGTGATCCTGCGGGCACCGGCGTCGAGCGCACCACGGAACACACCGGGGAAGGCGAGCACGTTGTTGATCTGGTTGGGGAAGTCGCTGCGCCCGGTGGCGACGATCGCCGCGTGCCTGCGGGCGACCTCGGGGTGAATCTCCGGATCCGGGTTCGACAGCGCGAACACGATCGAGTTCTCCGCCATCGTCGCGATGACCTCTTCCGGAACGGTGCCGGCAGACACGCCGAGGAAGACGTCCGCGCCGTCGAGGGCTTCGATGATGCCGCCGTGCCGGCCCGCCGGGTTGGTGCGCCCGGCCAGGTCGATCTTGATGTCGTTGAGGCCCTCCCGGCCGCTGGACACGATGCCCTTGGAGTCGAGGACCGTGACATCGCTGATGCCGGCGGCGAGCAGCATGTTGGCACACGCCACACCTGCGGCGCCTGCCCCGGAGATCACGACGCGCAGCGTCTTGATGTCGCGACCCTGCACCTTCACCGCACCCATCAGCGCGGCGAGCACCACGATGGCGGTGCCGTGCTGGTCGTCGTGCATGACGGGGCAGTCGAGGGCCTCGATGACGCGTCGCTCGATCTCGAAGCAGCGCGGGGCCGAGATGTCCTCGAGGTTGACCGCACCGAAGCTCGGGCGCAGCCGGATGAGGGTCTCGACGATCTCGTCAGGATCCTTCGTGTCGAGAACCAGCGGAATGGAGTTGAGGCCCGCGAAGCTCTTGAAGAGGGCCGACTTGCCCTCCATCACCGGGAGCGACGCGCGCGGGCCGATGTCGCCCAGGCCGAGCACCGCGGAACCATCGCTGACGACGACGACCAGACGGCTGGTCCAGGTGTAACGATCGGCCAGCGTCTCGTCCGCGGCGATGGCGCGGCTGACCTGTGCGACGCCCGGGGTGTACGCGATGGACAGGGCACGTTGGGAATCG
Organism: Rhodococcus sp. (in: high G+C Gram-positive bacteria); assembly: GCF_049286785.1. Taxonomy (GTDB): domain Bacteria; phylum Actinomycetota; class Actinomycetes; order Mycobacteriales; family Mycobacteriaceae; genus Rhodococcus_F. The sequence goes on from NZ_JBAQEO010000662.1 coordinate 1,426, forward strand.
AGAGGCGCCGTCGTCTCTACCGACAACTTTCCTCCGACATGGCCGGCGAAGATCTCCTCGTCGGTCAACTCGACCTTTTGCGGTGTAGTGGCTTCAGACACGATGGACACGATGACACTCCTGCTCATACCAGGCTCACTCGGGGCCGGGTTACTGAGAAGTAACCATGTGGATCGGCGCTGATCTACGTGGTCACTCCACGAAACGACAACTAGTTGAAGCTTCCGGTCGCGCGATCACGATTGCCGCAGAACTTCCGAAGCGTAATGGCGCTGGGCGGGTGAGCCCTGGCAACGCTGCCATAAAACCCCCGCCGAAGGGCGGTGGCGCCGACGTCGGAGTCTCCCAAGTCTGCCACTGACCGCGATGCACAATCAAATCGCCCCGGCCGTCAGATGTCTCACCTTTTCCGCCGTCTACCTGTGAGAATTGAGTTACGGAACGTTCACCGACCGGGGTGCGCCAATCGGGAGGATGTCGTCATCCCCACCACTGGGTGACGAGCAGCAGCGCCGCCACCACGATGACGAGCAGGGATGCGACGACGGCGCCGAGACCGTCGCGGCGGTCGGCGACTCTCTGCGCCACGATCGCGATCACCGCTCCCACGACGTGCGCGGTGATCGACACTGCACCCGGCCCCGGAAAGCCCTTGCCTCCACCCACATATGCGGAACCGATGACCACGAGACACAGAATCACCAGGCCCGCGGCGACTGCACCGCTCAGCGCGCGCGCAGCCCTGACCATGAGCGGGCTCCTGCGCGGGACGGCGACCGCACCCGGACGGACCGGGGGTAACGCCCTCGACGGGTCTGCGCCGCGGGGACCGGCACGGTGGGTGTCGTACCGATCGGAGTCGTGAGATGTCATGGCAGTGCTCCCGCGCGAGATCCAGTTCATTGCCAAACCACCGGCACCCCCGACGCTTTCGATATCAGCGTCTCGAACTCGGCGACGTCCGTACCGAATTGCCCCAGCGGAACCGACTTGTTCGACCCGTGATAGTCGGATGAGCCGGTGACGACGAGACCGAGTTCGACGGCCAGTTCCTGCAATACCCGCGCATCGGACGCCGAGTGGTCCGGATGATGAACCTCGAGTCCGTGCAGGCCGGTATCCACGAGATCGCGGACGTGGTCGAGCGCCAGCAGTCGCCCTCTCAGCCGCGCGCGAGCGTGGGCCAGGACGCTCACTCCCCCGGCCTCCGCCACCAGCGCTACAGCCTCGTCGAGAGGTGTGTCGGCCTTGTGCACGAAGTACCGGCCCCGCGGTGCCAGGTACTCCACGAAGGCCTCGTCGACGGTGCCGACCACCCCGGCGCGGATGAGTGCCCGCGCAAGATGGGGACGACCGGCCGCCGGGCCCGCTTCGGCGAGGACCTCTTCGGCGTCGATGGGGAGACCGTCTTCCATCATCAACTCCGCCATGGCGCGGATACGGACGATCCGCTCGGTCCGCAGGCGCTCCCGCTCGCGCGCGAATGCCCGGTGATCCGGGTCGAAGAGGTATGCGAGCAGGTGCACGGCCACCGGCCACCCGTCCTCGCCCCGGCCTTCGCAGGACATCTCCATTCCGCGTACGAGCGTGAGTCCGGCAGGCAGGGCGCTTACCGCTTCTGCCCACCCCGCAGTGGTGTCGTGATCGGTGATCGCCACGACATCGAGACCCGCCGCGCCGGCCGCGCGCATGAGATCCGTCGGACTGTCGGTGCCGTCCGAGGCCGTCGAGTGGGTGTGAAGATCGATGAGCACCGCACCAGTCTGTCAGGTTCCGGCGGAGCGATGAGAGCCCGCGGCCGCCGGACCCGACGTGTCGCGGAACCTGCCGGTCGTCATCCGGCGCCGACGTACCATTCGGGAGCAGCGTCTCGGCTGCCCGAAAGCGAAGGGAGCGCCCCGCGTGCCGTCCATGCCCTCACGCCCGATGCACAGCGGGCACAAGGATCCGGGACCGCGGATCCGCATTCCCACCGCGCGGGCCGTGGTGGACTGCGCCGTGTATGTCGACGGTGCCCGGTTACCCGGCAAATACACGTATCAGGCTGCTCTCGCCGAGGTGCGGCGACGTGGCGAGGGGTTCGCCTGGGTCGGACTTCTCGCACCCGACGAAGGACAGATGGAGGATGTGGCCGGGACGTTCGGTCTGCACGAACTGCTCGTCGAGGACGCCGTCCACGCCCACCAGCGCCCGAAGCTCGAACGCTACGACGACGTCCTCGTGCTGGTGCTGCGCACTGTCAAGTACGTTCCACACGAGTCGGTGGCCACCGCCAGCGAAATCGTGGAGACCGGCGAGATCATGGTGTTCGTCGGCGCCGACTACGTCCTGACCGTGCGCCACGGCGACCATTCCGGACTCTCGGAGGTACGCGAAGCGCTCGAGGGGAATCCGGAACGGCTCGCCCTGGGCCCCTTCGCGGTGCTCCATGCCATCGCCGACCACGTGGTGGACACCTACCTCGACGTCACCCAGTCCATCGAAGAGGACGTGGACGCCATGGAGGCAGCGGTCTTCAGCCCCCGCAACACCGTCGCGATCGAGCACATCTACCTCCTCAAACGGGAGGTCGTCGAACTACGCAAGTCGGTGAACCCGCTCTCCAATCCACTGATCACGCTCACCCGGTCACCGGGCAATCCCGTGCCCAAGGAGGTGCGGCGGTACTTCCGAGACGCTCTCGATCACCACACCATCGTCGCCGAGCGGATCGGTGAATACGACGAGATCCTCAGCTCACTGGTGGATGCCGCACTCGCCAAGGTGGCCGTGCAGCAGAACACGGACATGCGCAAGATTTCGGCGTGGGTCGCGATCGCGGCCGTCCCGACGATGATCGCGGGTATCTACGGAATGAATTTCGACAACATGCCCGAATTACATTGGGAATTCGGCTATCACGCCGTGATCACATTCATCACGCTCACCGCGGTGGGTCTGTTCGTGACGTTCCGCCGCAATCACTGGCTCTAGCGCGAACCATCAGAGCGACGCGGCTCCTCGCTGCGGGTCGAACACGTCGATCCCGGCTTCTGTCCACGCCTCGCGCAAGGCCTCCGCGCCGCGCAACCGCACCCAGGCAGCCTCGGTCCCGGTGATCGGCACCGCGGCGAGGAAGCGGACGGGTTCGGCAGGCTCGGGCAGGGGCAGGTCGGGAATCGTCGAGTCACCGAGCAGCACCGCTGTGAACGGCGCGTCCTTCCACAGCGGCTCACCCAGGTCGAGCAGCGCGTCCCGGACGAGGACCACGCCCTCCACCGACGGTGCCGCCGCCAGGATCGCCAGCGTGCGCGCAACTCCGGACGCAACCCCCGCGCCACCGCGCAGCGTGAGGATCAGTTCGGCACGCGGACCCCGAGTCGGATCGGCCACCAGCTCACCCGGGTCACCCATCGGGTGCCGGGAACACCCGATGGTCACGTACCGGATTCTGCCCTCGTCGTCGGGCGCGAACCGCAGGACGTCGAGCGGCTCGACGCCCAGGAACGTCACCGACGCCGCAGTCGGTTCCGGCCCGCCGATCTGCTCGAGCAGATGCGCGCGAACGGCGGCCACAACACTGTCAGTCACACCGCCATCAAACCATCGACCCCGCTCCGCCGTCGTCCGCCCTGCCTGGCCGGTCGCTTCGAGGCCAGGTCTTCGAGACCAGGCAACTTCGAAGTATGGTCTGGGTGCTCGCGGTGTCCGACGAGACGAACGCCGGGCTCTGGAGTCCGCAGGTACGCACCATGGACGTCGACCTGATCCTCGGCGCGGGCGATCTGCCGTTCGACTACTTGGAATACCTCGTCGACGTGCTCGACGCACCCTGCGCGTTCGCTCCGGGCAACCACGACCCCGACCTGTCCGGATACGCCGCCGGCCGAGCCGGATGGATGCGGGCCGGGTTGCCCGCAGCGCCGGCGCGCAGAACTGTCGCGACTGGTGAACTGGCTGCGCCGCGAACCCGACGACGTCAATCGGATTCTGCCGTTCGACGAAGTGGTCGCTGCGCTCGGGCGGACCGGCGAACGGCCCCTGGGCCTGCAATCGATTCCGGTGGCGTCCATCGTCGGCAGCGTCGACCGCACCCACGACTTCGACCGCTACTTCCGTCCCACCTCCGTCCGGCTACGTGAACGCTGGCAACGGCTCGCCACAGCCCAGCGTCGCGGTGAGTCGGTACCACCCATCTGGGTTCGATGCATTTCGTCGGCGACGGCCACCACCGTGTCTCCATCGCCTACGCGATGCACTGGAGCACCATCGACGCGTACGTCACCGAGATCCTCACCCGGATCTCGCCGGACGGGATCAGCCAGCGCGCCGACCTGGTGGTCAAGGATCATCGCCGGCTGTTCCTGACCCGCGTTCCGCTGGCCGGCACGCAACGGGACGCCGTGGTCGTCACCGACCCGTGGGAGTACGCCCAACTGGGAGAGCCCGTGGAGGCGTGGGGATTTCGGCTCATGCAGGAGGCGGGCGAGTTCATGAGCCGGGAGATCGTGGCCCGGCGCTGGTTCGGGGAAGAATTCCTGCCGGTCGTGCGGATGCTGCGCGCTGCAGACATGCTGCTCGGCCACACCGATGCCGAGGCGTATCTGTGGATTGCCTGGCAGCGGTACCGGCTGGTGCGCAGCCACACCTGGAACGACGAGATCATCGCCGAGTTGAGCCGGCAGGCACCTCGCCGACACAGATCCGCTCCGGGATGACGGTCACTCCCGCCACCGCACCGCACGGTCCGGCGCGTCCGGATGTGCGAATGCCAGCAGTCGCCGTGCTTCCGCCTCGATGGCCGATACGTGCGTCTTCGCAAGCCCGGTCAGAGGCTCGACTTCCAGTACCGCCGTGGACTTCTCGGTCACGATGGTGACGACTGCCGACACTCTGCCGTCGACCAGAACAGCAGGCTTGACAATGCCGTTCCGGGTGAAGACCCGCGCCCGTAGTTCGAGGTCGAGGATGCGACTGCGGTCCGCGTGGGACAGCAGCACGTTGTCGAACGGCGCCAGGATGCGGACCGGTGCGCGGACGTCCGCCGGCGGTCTGGGCGAATCCGGAAGATCGAACAGTTCGGCACCCGACTCCCCCGTGAACACCCGCAGCCCCGGGCGCAGGCGGTCGATGACCTCCCCGAGACGGCTGAGCCCCGACCAGGCCTGGGCGTCGCGCACACTCGCGGGACCGAAAGCCGCAAGATAGCGCAGTAACAGCGAGTCGATCGATGGCTCGGACGCCGGTGAGCGGCCCACCCACGACTCCAGCGTCGTCAACGCGGGCGGACCGAATTTGCCCCACACCCCGCGCGGCGGAACCTGCACGAGCGGTACGAGGCCACGGACGCCGTGGGCGAGGGCGGCGCCGTCGCGTCCGGGGAAGCGTTCCTCCAGTAGAGGACGCATCTGCAGTCCACTGAGCGCGGAGTCCCGCAGCAATTCGCGTGCGGCGTCCGCGAGCGCGTCACGATCGATCCCGGCCAGACCCTTCCGGTGCTGTGTGTTGGTGAGGAGGTCACGGTCGAGAGTCGCCTGCATCAGTGGCCGGAACAGCAGTGCGTCCGATGCCGACAGGGCGAACACGGTCCCGCGCATCGCGACGATCCGCACCACCTCACGGTTCTCGATCAGCCGAGACAGCTCGTGGGGACGGAATCCTTTCACTCGTGCCCACAATGCGAAGTACGGCGGCAACGGCGCCTGCGACTGGAGCCCGCAGAGGTGTTCGATCATCTCGAAAGGAGACTTGTCCGAGCGGACCAGCAGTGCCTGCCGGGCGAGCGTGGCCCGTCCCAGCGCCCGGTTCGAGATTCGTTCAGTGCCCACCGTGTCCCCCTCGTTAGTTAGCCCCAGTACCGTGACTTACCAGACAGCGTGTGACAGAAAACAAGCAGGAGGACCCGTATGGCCGCCGGATCGAAGCCCGCCGCCAGAGGACTCCTGCCCGTCATGTGCTTCGTCGTGATGATTGTCGCCGTTCTGCAGACCCTGGTGGTGCCCATCGTCGGCACCATCGGCGAGCAATTGGGCGTCGGACCCACAGCGGTGGGGTGGCTGCTCACCGGGAACCTGCTCGCGGCAGCCACCGCCACGCCCGTTCTCGGCCGGCTCGCGGATCTGCGCGGCAAACGCCCCGTTCTGCTGGGCATCCTCGTCGTGGTGCTCCTGGGATCACTGCTCGGTGCCGTCTCGACCACCGTGGGCGTACTGATCTTCGCCCGGATCCTGCAGGGCGTCTCGTACGCGCTCTTCCCGATCGGCATCGCCGTCCTGCGCGACGAGCTTCCACCGGAGCGGCTGACGGGCTCCATGGGCATCCTCTCCGGAACGCTCGGGTTCGGTGGTTGCTTCGGCATCGTCCTCACCGGCATTCTCGTCTCGGACGGCGCGGACTTCCACCGAATCTTCTGGCTCTCCACCGCCGTCACCGCCGCCGCACTGATCCTCGCGTGGCGCACAGTTCCCCGGCGATCACGTTCGAGCGAAGGGTCCATCGACTGGATCGGCGCGCTCGGATTGGCCGTCGGCCTGGCCCTCGGATTGCTCGCACTCTCGGAAGGAGGCTCCTGGGGCTGGGGATCGCCCGCGACCATCGTCTGCGGGGTTGCCGGAGTTCTCGTCCTGATCGGCTGGTTCCTCTACGAACGCACGGTGGCCGAACCGCTCGTCCCGCCCCGGCTCCTCACCAACCCACCCGTTCTCGTCACCCATCTCGCAGCGCTCGCCGTCGGCATATCGATGTTCGTGATGTTCCTGGGCAGTTCGTACTTCGTCCAGACACCACGGGCGGCCGCCGGGTACGGGTTCGGGGCGACCGTCCTCGAGGCCAGCACCGTGTACCTGCTGCCCGGCGCGATCAGCGGAGTCGTGGCGTCCATTCTGAGCGGCCGGCTCGTCCACCGCTTCAGTTCCCGACGCACCCTCATCTTCGCGAGCGTCGTCGGTGTCATCGGGTTCGTGGTGTTCATCCTCGCCCACGATCGAACGTGGCAGGTCATCACCGCGATCGTGCTGATCAACACCTACATCAGCCTCGCCTTCGCCACCCTGCCGTCGCTTCTGGTCGCGGAGGTACGGCAGGACGAAACCGGCGTGGCCAACAGCATCAACTCGATCGCCCGCTCGGTCGGCAGCTCGTTCGCCAGCGCGCTGATCGCAGCCCTTCTCGCCGGCATCACCCTGCCCGGAACGGGCATCCCCACCGAGTCCGCGTACGTCGTCGCGTTCGTCGTCGGTGCAGCCGCGGCCGCCGCGGCGGGACTGCTTCCGCTGTTCGGCATCACCCGACTGGCACGCACCCCCTCCGCAGACGAGGAGGAGGAGGTCCTTGCGACCGCACTGGCCGCCGAGTGGGGCACGGTCGGCGGCCTCGGCGGCGCGAACACCGGCCACCCCCGGCAGCGGGTCAGCGAGTGATATTGGCCCCCGAGTCCTGATCGAACAGGGCGATCTTGGCAGGATCGAACCAGAGCTCCACCGGACCGCCCTCCGCCACCGACGATTCCGCGGACAGTCGCGCCACCAGCTGGCCACCGCCCGCCACCGCTGTTCCCGAGTCGGCCGCGAGTTCCTCGAGTTCGCGTGACGTCACCCGCGGCCCCTCCGCAGTGAAGTAGACGTACTTGTCCGAGCCCATCGACTCGAGAACGTCGACGGCGGCGGTGAACGTGGCGCCGTTCGCCTTCTGCTGGGGATCGATCAGCGCCACATCCTCGAAATGCTCCGGGCGGATGCCCACCACCACGTCCTTCCCCGACTTCGACGAGGCGATCGCGTCGAGACTCCGAGGCGGCAACGTGAAGTCGCCCAGCGGGGTCGACACACCCCCGACCGACAGCTGTCCCGGGAAGAAGTTCATCGACGGTGAACCGATGAACCCGGCCACGAACAGGTTGTGGGGGTGGTCGTACAACTCCTGAGGGGCTCCGATCTGCTGCACGACGCCCCCGCGAAGGACCACCACCCGGTCGCCGAGAGTCATGGCTTCGGTCTGATCGTGGGTGACGTAGACGGTGGTAGTGCCCAGCCGCTGCTGCAACCGGGCGATCTCGGTGCGCATCTGGACGCGGAGCTTGGCGTCGAGATTCGACAGCGGCTCGTCCATCAGGAACGCCTTGGGGCTGCGGACGATCGCACGCCCCATCGCGACCCGTTGCCGCTGACCGCCCGACAGGTTGGACGGCTTGCGATCGAGATGCTGGGTGAGGTCCAGGATCTTGGCCGCTTCGTTCACCTTGGCCGCGATCTCCGACTTCGACATCTTCGCGAGGGTCAGCGGAAACGCGATGTTCTCCCGCACCGTCATGTGCGGATACAACGCGTAGGACTGGAACACCATCGCGATGTCCCGGTCCTTCGGAGCCTTCTCGTTCACCCGTTCGCCTGCGATGCGCAGTTCCCCGGAAGAGATGTCCTCGAGTCCCGCAATCATGTTGAGGGTGGTGGACTTTCCGCAGCCGGAAGGCCCGACCAGGATGATGAACTCCCCGTCCGCGATCGTGATGTCGACATCGCTCACCGCCTTGGCACCGTCCGGGTACAGCTTCGTCACCTTGTCCAGCACAATCTCGGCCATGGGCCCTCCTTGATGCGTCGACCCTGCAAGCAGGTCGCCTATCCAAACGGTCGACCCTGCAAGCAGGTCGCCTATCCAAACGAGTCGACCCTGCAAGCAGGTCGCCTATCCCTTCACTGCGCCGGATGTCAGACCGGCCACGATGCGTCGTTGGAACAACAGCACGAAGATGATGATCGGAATCGTGATGACCATCGCAGCGGCGGCGATCGACCCCGTGGGTTCCTCGAACTGTGAGGCGCCGGTGAAGTTCGCGATCGCCGCCGGCGCGGTGATGGAACGTTCCGTCGAGGTCAGCGAGATCGCGAACAGAAGATCGTTCCAGCAGAAGATGAAGACGAGGATCGCCGCGGTGACGATGCCCGGGGCCGCCAGCGGCGCCACCACCTTGCGGAACGCCTGCCCCGGCGTGGCGCCGTCCATCTTGGCCGCCTTCTCGAGTTCCCACGGGATCTCCTTGAAAAAGGCCGAGAGTGTGTAGATGGCCAGCGGGAGCGCGAAAGTGATGTACGGCAAGATCAGACCGGCCCATGTGTCGAACAGGCCGAGCCTGCGCTCGATCTCGAACAGCGGACTCACCAGGGAGATCTGCGGGAACATCGCGATCAGCAGAGCTACGCCCACCAAGAGCTTCTTTCCCGGAAAATCCAGGCGAGCAATGGCATACGCCGCCATCGTGCCGATCACCACCGCGATCACGGTGGCAATCAGGCCGATCCCGATGGAGTTGATCAAGGCACTGGTGAACGCGTCGGTCTCGAAGATTCCCCGATAGTTGTCGAGCGTCCACTTCTCCGGGATGAACTTGCCGTCCTTGATGGTTCCCGCCGGCTTGAAGGACAAGCTGGCGATCCACAGCACCGGGACCAGCGCGTAGAGCAGCACAAGTAGGTTGACCACCGACCAGCTGATCTTGCGGCGAGGTGTGTCGACGACGGCCATGATTATAGGTTTCCATCCGCGTCGGACCCGGGAGCCGAAGCACCGAAGAGTGTGATGAACACGAACGCCAGTACGGCGACACACAGGAAGATGAGCACGCTGATCGCCGAGCCGATACCGAGGTTGAAGGCCTTGAACAGGTTGTCGTAACCGAGAATCGACAGCGACCCGGTGTCGTTGGCTCCCCTGGTCAGCACATAGATGTTGTCGAAGATCCGGAACGCGTCGAGTGTGCGGAACAGCAGGGCCACCAGTATCGCGGGTTTCATCAGCGGCAGGATGATGCGCACCAGCCGCGTCCAGGCTCCTGCTCCGTCCACCTGAGCCGCCTTGAGGAGATCGTCGGGAACGAGCGCCAGCCCGGCGAGCAGCAGCAGTGCCATGAACGGTGTCGTCTTCCACACCTCGGCGAGCACGATGATCGCGAGCGACGGGATCTGCTGGGTCAGTGGAGCACTGCCGTCGGGTAGCAGATTCGCGAGGTATCCCGTTCCCGGCGTCCATGCGTAGTACCAGCTGTACGCCGCGGCCACGGTGACTATTCCGTACGGGATCAACACCACCGTCCGGACGAGTCCCTTCCCCACCAGAGTCCGGTGCATGATCAGTGCCAGGATCAGCCCCAGCACGAACTCGATCACCACCGACACCGCCGTGATGGTCACCGTGACCACGAACGCCTGCCACCAATACCCGTCCGACAGCACCGACACGTAGTTCGACAGACCCACGAATTTCCGGTCGCCCGGGAACCGGAGGTCGTAACGCTGCAGGCTCAACCACACCGCATAGACGACGGGATAAGCCGTCACCGCGATCATCAGGATCGCCGCGGGAGCCACCAGCCACAGGCCCAGCCGGCGTTCGGCCTTCTTGCCCTCCGAGATCTGCTTCTTCGTCGCCACCAGTGGCTCCTCGGCGCGTTCTGCCTCTGCTGCTTCGGTCGTCACGGAATCAACCCTTCCGAGTTGACCGCCTTGCGGACCTGTTCGGCGAGTTCGTCGACGGTGCGCGGCGGATCGATGTCACCTACCGGGTTGAGCGTGGCGGTGATCAGGGTCGAGATGCTCTGGTACGCCGGCGACACCGGACGAACGGCCGCGGTGTCGAGACCCTCTCGCACCTCTTTCCACGCGGGATACGCCTCCTGGAATGCGGGATCGTCGTACAGACTCGACAGCGTCGGCGGAACACCACCGTTGACCGCGTTGTTCCGCTGATTCTCTACGTTGCGCAGGCAGGAGACGGCGTCGAACGCGAGGTCCGGGTGCTTGCTGGTGTTCGCGACAGCGATGTTGAAACCACCGATCGTCACCTCGGCAGGCCGGCCCGGCACGACCGACGGATAGGGCGCCGGCAGGAAGTTCTGCCGACCGTCGACGGTGAGCACCGTGTTGCCCGTGTTCACGGGTGTCACATTGCCCTTCTCGTCGATGAAGGGCAGGTCGCCCTTTTCCGCGTTCTCGATGATGCCCGGCAGAACGAAAGGCCAATTGACTTGGAACGCAGCGTTTCCACTCTCCATGCCCAGCCGTGACGACGCCTCGTCACCCTGCGACACCGAGGGATCTGCGCCCTGCGCCGCCGCCACCCCCTTCATGATCTCGAGAGCCCGCAGCGCGGCATCGCCGTCCGCCACCGTCACGGTGGTCCCGTCGTCCCCGACGACGGACCCGCCCGCGCTGGCGAGCAGGGTGTTGAACCACACCATCAGACCCTCGTACTGCTTTCCCTGAACCCCGATCCAGCTGGGACGGCCCTCCACGGCCAGCCCCTCGGCGATGTCGATCATCTGGTCCCAGGTCTGCGGCGGCTGACCGCCGGGCATGAGGTCCTTGCGGTACCAGAGCAACTGGGTGTTGGTGTTGAGCGGCGCCGCGTACAACCGGTCCTGCCACGTGGCCGATTGGAGCGGGCCCTCGAGTGTGCCCTCGGAGACCTCCGCCGCGACATCGGGCGGAAGCGGCAACGCCCACCCGGCCTCCGCGAACTCGGCGGTCCACACCACGTCGAGGGTCATGATGTCGAGCGAGGAGTCATTGCCGGTGAGGCGACGGGCCAGCTGAAGTCGCTGATCGTCCGCGCCTTTCGGCAGTGTGCGTTGCTCCACGGTGTACCGGCCACCTGCTGCCGCCGTGCAATTGGCCGCGGCCTCCGCGTACTGTTCCGCGCCGTCGGCCGCGGTATAGAAACTGAGTACGATGCCGTTCTCCGACGAACCGCACGCAGTGAACAGGGGAATGGTCAGGGCCGCTGCTGCGCCGAGCAGTCCCCACTTCACTGATCGACCGGCTCCTGGTGATCGACCCAGCACAGCCGCCTCCTGACTACCGCCGGACAACGCACTCCACCGACAGGTTGGCAGTTTCCGCGAAGAGCAGGCCCCTCGCATTGCGCCGTAAACGTATCGAAGATCACCGGCGCACCGGATCGAATCGCCGCGAAGACGGTGAAAGCGGCGAGATCGTGATCTCGCCGCAATCGGCAGAACCCGTCAGATCGCCAGCTTGGCCAGCATGTCCCGCGCCGCCTCCGCACTCTTGGGCTCGCACAGCACGTCGTACCGACCCGCCACCAACTGCATCGTGGACGCGAAGTCGCGGGTGCCGCGGGTGGCCGCATACGGGATGCTGGTGGAGATCAATCCGAAGATGACGCCACCGACGATGCCCACGACGAGTGGTGCCAGGAATCCGCCGGTGACGATGCCGAGCAACAGACCGAAGAAGACACCGAGCCAGGCGCCCGAAACAATGCCGCCCCCAATGACTTTGGCCCAGGTGAGTCGGCCGAGCACTCGCTCGACCTGCATGAGGTCAACCCCCACGATCGTGACGTCCTGCACCGAGAACTGCTGATCGGAGAGGTAGTCGACCGCACGCTGCGCCTCCGCGTAGGTGGGGTACGAACCGATGGGCCAACCCGTGGGAGGCTCCGGCAAGGCCCCACGCCGCGACCCGTTGGATTGTCCTAGTGGATTCGTCATCGTCAGCTGGTCTCCTCGTATGGTCCTCTTCGCAGGATCCGGTCCTGCAAGTCCCATTCTGCCTGCTCGCGCTATCCCCCGTCAGGTGCTGTGAACTCGGTGGTCCGATTCATGCCCGCAGCCCGGCCCTTGGCCGAGATCACGAGCGCCATCTTCCGGCTCGCCTCATCGATCATTTCGTCGCCCAGCATCACCGCGCCGCGTCGGCCGCCCGCAGCGGAGGTGTGGAATTCGTAGGCGTCCAGGATCAGTTCCGCCCGGTCATAGTCGTCCTGGCGTGGACTGAATACCTCGTTGGCCGCCTCGATCTGCGTCGGATGCAGCACCCACTTGCCGTCGAATCCCAGCGCGGCGGTGCGCAGCGCCGAACGCCGGAATGCGTCGACGTCCCGGATCTGGAGGCAGGGGCCGTCGATGGCCTGGACACCGTGAGCGCGGGCAGCCATGAGAATCGTCATGAGGATGTGATGATATGCATCGCCGCGGTCGTATCCGTCCGGCTGCTCGCCCACCACAAGGGTGCGCATGTTGATACTCGCCATGAAATCGGCGGGTCCGAAGACGAGCGTCTGCACGCGCGGACTCGCCGTTGCGATCGCGTCGATGTTGGTGAGCCCGATCGCATTCTCGATCTGCGGCTCGATGCCGATCCGCCCGACCTCGAGACCGTTGGCCTTCTCGATCTGGGTCAGCAGGAGATCGAGTGCCTGAACATGACTGGCATCGGGAACCTTCGGCAGCAGGATGGCATCGAGGTGATCGCCGGCCCGCCCGACGACCTCCGCCACATCGGCGTGCGTCCACTCGGTGGTCCAGTCGTTCACCCGGACAACCTTGATCTGGTCACCCCACCCGTCTTCGGCCAGCGCCTCGGCGATGGTGCCCCGGGCTTCCTGCTTGGCGAGCGGTGCCACCGCATCCTCGAGGTCGAGGAAGATCTCGTCCGCAGGCAGTCCCTTGGCCTTGTCGATCATCTTGCGACTGCTACCGGGCACGGCGAGGACGGACCGCCGCGGCCTGTACACGGAACTCATGACGGATGGACCTCCATTGCCTGTGGGCGTTCGATTCCCTGTATCTCTGTGCAACGATCTAGCCTGGCAATCATGGCAGCTGCGAACAAGGTTTTTGCAGCCAGGCTGGCCGGCCTGGTGGTACTCGGCCCCGACGGTGAATCGATCGGCCGTGTGCGAGACGTGGTCCTCACCGTCCGTATCGGCCGACAGCAGCCGCGGGTGCTCGGCCTGGTCATCGAATTGTTCACGCGCAAGCGCATCTTCGTCCCGATGCTCCGCGTCACAGCGATAGAACCGAGCTCGGTGACACTCACCACGGGCAACGTCAGCTTGCGCCGTTTCACCCAGCGCCCCGGCGAGGTCCTCGCGCTCGCCCAGGTGCTGGATTCGCGCGTCCGGGTGGACGACCCGGAGCTCCCGGAACTCCACGACGTCGACACGGTCGTGGTCGACCTCGGCATCGAGCTCACCCGCACCCGTGACTGGGTGGTCTCCAAGGTGGCCGTGCGCGGGCAGCGCGGGCGGCTCGGCAGGCGAGCGGCCATCCACATCGTGGAATGGCAGCATGTGCAGGGCCTCACCCACAGTGACCTCTCGCTGCCGGGGCAGGGGGTCTCCGCGCTCCTGATGCAGTACGAGGGGATGCGCCCCGCCGATGTCGCCAACGCCATGCGCGAGTTACCGGAGAAACGCAGGCACGAACTCGCCGTCGCGCTCGACGACGAGCGCCTCGCCGACGTCGTGCAGGAGATGCCTGCCGACGATCAGACAGATCTCCTCATGCATCTCGAAGTGGAGCGGGCCGCCGACGTCCTCGAGGCGATGGATCCGGACGACGCCGCGGACCTGCTCGGCGAACTCCCCGCGACCGAGGCGGAGTCGCTGCTGCAGCTGATGGATCCGCAGGACTCCGAACCGGTCCGGCGACTCCTCGCACACTCACCCGATACCGCGGGTGGCCTGATGACGCCCGAGCCGGTGGTGCTGACGGCGTCGGCGACCGTCGCCGAGGCTCTGGCACGGGCCAGGAACGAGGATGTGACACCCGCCCTGGCGAGCATGGTGTTCGTGGTCCGGCCGCCGACGGCCACTCCCACCGGCCGTTTCCTGGGTTGTGTTCATCTGCAGAAGCTGCTTCGTGAGCCGCCGGCGAGCCTCGTCGGCGGACTCCTCGACACGGAGATGCCGTCCCTGGCGGCCGACGATTCGCTGGCCGCGGTGACCCGGTACTTCGCCACCTACAACCTCGTTTGCGGCCCGGTGGTGGACGACGAGAACCATCTGATCGGCGCGGTCACCGTCGACGACGTTCTGGACCATCTCCTCCCTGAGGACTGGCGTGAAGAGGAGATCGACGGATGAGCGAGAAAGCAGCCAGCGTGGCGGCCCGGAGCCTGTCCGACCGGCAGCGCCTCGACACCCCGCGGGGCACCCGGCGTTTCCGGTTCGCGTACGACGTCGAGGCGGTGGGCCGCGCCAGCGAAAACTTCGCCCGCTTCCTCGGCACCGGACGCTATCTCCTCATCCAGACCGTGCTCGTGATCATCTGGATAACGCTCAACATCTTCGCGGTGAGGTGGCAGTGGGATCCGTACCCGTTCATTCTCCTGAACCTGGCCTTCTCCACCCAGGCCGCCTACGCGGCGCCCCTGATCCTCCTGGCCCAGAACCGACAGGAGAATCGGGACCGCGTCTCACTCGAGGAAGATCGATCCCGGGCGGAGCAGACCAAGGCCGACACCGAGTTCCTGGCACGCGAACTCGCCGCACTCCGTATCGCGGTCGGCGAGGTAGCCACCCGCGACTACGTGCGCCGTGAACTCGAGGAGATCAAGACAATGCTCGCCGACCAGGAAGAGACCGGCTCGCGCCGGAAGTAGGCAGGGCCGGAGGTAGACGGGGGCGAGTCCGCCACAGCGAATCCCGCCATTCGCCGAGCGGGAGCCATCACGGATCTGTAACGTCGATCACAACTTGCCGGATGTACGCGGTGTGAATCGAGACACATCACTTAGGGGTGATCGGGTGCGGATCCGCGGACTACTGACGGTCACGGCGTTGATGGTGGGCGCGGTCGCCACAGTCGGCTCCTCGACGGGCAGCACAACAGTTGTCGCCGTACCGCCGGCGGCGGGCGCCTCCGTGCTTCCCCCCGCCACGCAGGAGGCCACAGCGCTCGGGGCCGTCACTCCGTCGACCACGGGCGATGCGCTGTCCGGTTATCTCCCGCCCGTGGGGTTCGTGCCACCCACACCCCGTGTCGCGAGATCGCAACGGGCAGCGCCGCCACCGCCACCGGCACCGATCGCGACGAATCCTCTCGTCCCCGGCGGGACGCCACTCATCGCCGCGCCGGTGATCCTGAGCGCCCTCGGAATCCCCGAGATCGTGCTCAACGCGTACCGATCAGCGGAACTCGAGATGATGGCCGCCCAGCCCGGCTGCGGCTTGCCGTGGCATTTGCTGGCAGGAATCGGGCGCATCGAGTCGGGCCACGCCGGAGGGGGGCGCACCGATTCGGTGGGCACCACGATCACCCCGATCCTCGGACCGGTGCTGGACGGACACCTCGCCGGAAACGCCGTCATCCGGGACACCGACCGGGGTGCCACGGACGGCGATGCGAAACATGATCGCGCCGTCGGCCCGATGCAATTCATCCCGTCCACCTGGGCCAAGTACGCGTCGGACGGCAATGCCGACGGCATAGCAGATCCCAACAACGTGTTCGATGCGGCGCTCGCCGCCGCCCGGTACCTCTGCTCCGGGGGGCTGGACCTTCGTGAACCCGCACAGCAAACCCGTGCCGTCCTGCGGTACAACAACTCGGCTGCCTACGCGGCCAATGTCATCACGTGGTCGAACGCATACAAGAACGGTGGCACCCCCACCCCGGGACAGGTCACCGAGTCCGCCGACCCCCTGCCCGGTCGTCTCGTCGACGCCGCGGCCGACGGCGCGGATCTTGCCCGCCTCCCGGCCACCACACCGAACACTCCGGCAGAAGCACCGGCCACGTCGACGACACCTCCGCCGCCCCTGATCCCCGGGCTCCCGTCGTTGCCCCCGTTGCCGTGCCTCATCTTCTGCCCCGCGCCCGAGAACGTACCGGTCGATCCCGCCGCTCCCCCGGCTGCCGCCCCGTCGGACACCACGCCCGCCGTGGCAGGCCGCTAGCCTCCATCCCACCCCGACCCCCGCCGCGCCACGACGCGGCGGGGGTCGCGTCATGCGGTAGGGCCCTGTGCGGCGTGACCTATTCGTGTTCGTCATCTTTGCTGGACCCCTAGAATGTCACGTCTTCGCGCACTTCAAGAGGCGCAGGTCACGGTTGAGTAACGGAAACGTATCGAATCGGGTAGCCTCGACGCGGTCAATTCAAACCGCAATATCCCGAGCCGGGGTCGCAGGAGGCAATCGAGTGGGTCGGCACAACAAGAAGACGGATTCGCATCTACGC
>NZ_JBAQEO010000663.1:0-10881 GCF_049286785.1 Rhodococcus sp. (in: high G+C Gram-positive bacteria)
GCGTCAGATCCGGCGCCCTACCTGGGCTCAGATCACGCTGCCAGGACGAGAAGTCGCCGAGCCGACCGGGCGGCCGTCACGCTGTGCGGCGACGTGACGTCAGGGGACGACCACTTCCGCCGAAACCGGAATGCTCGGGTGGTCGGTCCGCATGGTGAGCCGAACCCGTCCGGGGCCCGTACCCACATGCATGAGCATCGGCCGGGTACTCGTGTTGCCGGCGGGTATGTATCGACTCATTGTTCCGCTTTGACCGGTGTCGAGGTTCTGCCAATCGATGATCGCAGTTACGTCGCAGGCCAGGATGGTCGGCGCCCACTTCCCAGCGGTGAGAAGCCCTGCGCGATGCGCAATTCGACGGAATGGACGGCCCCTCGGGCCTCGGAGTATTCCCACAGGGGTCCGTCGAACGCTGTTCCGGAGGCGGTCAGCATGCCGGCGCAGATGCCGTTTCCCAGCGTCCATACCGGGGCCAGCCCGACGCTTGCCTGGGCGCACGATCGTGGTTCTGTGTTCGACCACCCGAGCTGGCAAGGATCGGCCGCGCTGGCGACGCCTGGCGCCGCAACGAACATCGCAGCGCCGATGAGCCCGGTAACTGTGGCCGAAGCGAATCTATGTGAAATTGACATGCTCCAATCATCGTGCGGTGCTCCGTGTTCATTACACCTCAACCTCGGTATTGCTGGATTGTGCGAGTTGCCGGTCCGAAGCGGCGGCGTGGGTGCCTCAGCGCCGCCCCGAGCTGCAGGCTGTGCCCGAAGGTTGACTCGCGCAGGAAATTCCCAGGGACGAAGTGGCGTAGACCTGGTCGAACAGGGCGGCCATCCCACCGGCCCGGAGCAGGTTCATGTCGTCGAAGGTTCTCGCGGCGGGCAGGTCTGGTTGCCGAGCGCGACACGCTCCTCGAGAATCGGCTTGCTGCGGCTCGGGGCTGTGCACGACTACATCTTGGCGTAGCGGGCCATGGCGAAGCTGTAGAGGCCGTAGGTGATGATGCCCACGCCGGCCGCGATGAGGAGGGCCACGCCGTAGGGTTGGGCGCCGACGGTTTTGAAGGCACCGTCGAGTCCTGAGGCCTTGTCCGGGGCGGATTGACTGACGGCGAGGATCACCAGCAACCCGATGGCGGCGATGGCCAGACCTTTCGCGATGTAGCCGACCATGCCCAGTCGTCGCACGAGGGGGCTGGTGGTTCCTTCGAGGTCGTCGAGGAAGCTGCGACTGACTCCCTTGTAGACGTGGTATCCGCCGACCGCGATGATGACCAGCGCCCCCGCAACGAGGGCGATCGTACCGGCGGTGGTTTGCATCAGGCGGGCCGTGATCCCTGCACTCTGGCCGCTGCTGGACTTTCCGCTGCCGCGGGCGAATCCGAACGCGGAGAAGGCGAACGAGAAGTAGACCACCGCCAGGGCAAAGGCCTTGAGACGATCGATCACTTCCGATTTCTTGCTGTCTGCGTCCGGTCGGGACGAACTGCCGAGTGCCGCTTCGGCGAGCCGCCACAGTCCCATGATTGCGAACGCGACCACACCCACCCACAGTGCTGCGATGCCGCCCGGCTTGGCGGCCAGTTCCGTCATGGCACCGGATTGGTCGGCGGTGCCGCCTGCGCCGCCGAGGGCGAGCCGGATGGCGATGTAGCCGATGATCAGGTGCACGATGCCGCTCACCACGAACCCTGCGCGGGCGAACCGTTCGAAGTAGCTGTTCTGCGCCAGTCGGCCCGCGGTGGAGGACGAGTTTTCGTACGACGCCCGCGAAGAGCCGGCGGCGGGTGCCGGGGAAGGGGTGGTATCAGGCATGGCGATGGTCCCATATCGGTAGTGGTGGAATCCTCCGTCGGCGGGTGCGACGATTCGTGGGCAGGGCTCGTAGGGCTGTCCGTAGCCCGATGCGGGAAGCCGGAGCCGCCCCGACCGGCTCACGCAAGGCGCGGAACTTCAGTTCGGAGGCCGTCTCGGGGGCATCGTCGGCGGTCGCGCGCAGAAACCGGTCGGGCAGTGCGAGTTTGTGGATGGTGCGCAGCGTCAGCAGGTACTGCCGGGCAAGGGAGCCGGTGGTGTACGGCAGGTCGTATTTCTCGCACAGTGCTTGCACCTTGGTGGAGATTTCCGCGTAACGGTTGCTGGGGAGGTCGGGAACAGGTGATGCTCGATCTGATAGCACAAGTTGCCGCTGAGGAATGCCATCACCGGGCCGGCACGAAAGTTGGCTGCGCCGAGCATCTGCCGCAGATACCACTCCGGCCGCGTCTCGTTCTCGAGTTCGGCGACTGTGAACTTCTCGGCGCCGTCCGGAAAGTGCCCGCAGAAGATCACCACGTACGCCCACACGTTCCGCAGCAGATTCGCGATCAGGTTCGCCGTCAGCGTTCGCCGCCAGCGGCGGCCGCTGAGAGCGGGGAAAAGCAGGTAGTCCTTGCCGGTCTGGCGGAGAATCTTCCCGAGCAGCGCGCGGGTCCGGGCGGATTTCTCGGCGGCGGTGCCGGCGCGTTCCTGCTCCGAATACAGGTCGTGCAGGGCGATGCCCCATTCGAACGTCGCCGCCAACAACAGGTTCCGCAGCGGTTGCAGCAGATGTTCCGGTTTCCACGGTTGGTCGCGGGTGATCCGGATGACCCCGTAGCCGAGGTCGTCGTCCATCCCGACAATGTTGCTGAACACATGGTGGCGGTAGTTGTGGGAGTAGCGCCACTGTGATGACAGGCCGGCCATGTCCCATTCCCAGCTGCTGGAGTGGATTTCCGGGTCGTTCATCCAGTCCCACTGCCCGTGGCCGACGTTGTGCCCGATCTCCATGTTCTCGACGCTCTTGGCCACCGCGAGAGCCGTCGTCCCGAGAACACACCCTGTGGTGGTCCTGCTGCCGTGGATCACCAACCGGGCCGCGGCATCGAGTACCCGCTGGAAGCCGATGGTGCGGCGGATGTACGCGGCGTCCCGGTCCCCGAGGGACTCGGTGACGTCACGGCGAATGCTGGTGAGCTCGTCGCTGAGCGCCTCGACGTCCTCGCCGGTGAGGTGCGCGTACTCCTTGATATCAGAGATCGCCATGGTGTGCTCCAGATTCCGGGCGGGGGTGGGGCACGTCCGGTGCGGCCGAACGGCCGAGTCAGCAGTAGTGGCGTCGGCCTACCACCGCGTGGCCCATCGGCAGGGGGTGAAAGGGTCAGCGTTTGAACGCGTCTGCGATCTTCGCGCCGGCCTGCTTGAGGTTGCCCTTGGCCTGATCGGCCCGACCCTCGGCTTCGAGGCTGCGGTTGTGGGTGGCCCTGCCGAACACCTTCTTCACCGAACCCTTCGCGGCCTCGGCCGAATGCGATATCTTCTTACCAATACTCATGACGGGTTCTTCTTCCTCTGGTGTTTCGCTCGGCGCGGACGCGCCGGTCAAAGACGATCGCGGTGCCGAACCGCCAGGTCAATGTGTGACGCCGTGGCTGGTGGCGACTCCATCCGTGCGGTGGCCGAACGGGTGCCGCCAGTCACGTCGCCCGTCTCGCTGGTCGCGGGGATTTGTTTCGTGCGGTGTTCTGTCGACTGTGTCCGGGTCCGCGGCGACCATGTCGCGCTGCTCGGCCAGGCGGTCCCGGTCCTGGTACGCATCCGCTGTCTCCCGGCGAGAATCCTTCAGGTCGTGGCGGGCGAGGCGGCCGCGACGGGAGGTCCGCCGGGCCCCGGCCAGCAGCAGGCTCAGTCCGAGAAGGCCGACCGCGCCGACGACGATGCCGTAGAGAAACAGGGTTCCGGTGGAGCCGGTGACGTGATACCCGAACTCGGCGAAACCGTCGGTCAGGGCGTGCCCGTCGCCGCTGTTGGTCAACACGCCCGCGAGCCCGACAATCACGGCGGCGAGCAGAATGACGAGTCCGAGGATGATGATCATGGCGGCCTCCCGGGCCTACGTTGTAGTACCCAGTCAACGCCGAAGCGCCCAGGTAGTCAACGGTGTAGATCTACGCTTCAGGCCTACAGTGACAGTTGAACGAAAAGGAGTCTGTGATGGCGAAGGTGCCCGCTCGTCGCACGGCCGACCCCGACGACGACGGTTCTGGAAGTGGTTCGCTGACCAGGGAACTGATCCTTTCGTGCGCGCTCGACATAATCGACCGCGACGGCATGGACGGACTCACGATGCGCCGCCTCGGCAAGGCCCTCGGCCGGGATCCGATGACCCTGTACCGGCACGCGCCGAACAAGGCCGCCCTCCTCGACGGCATTGCCGAAATTGTCCTCGAGCAACTCGTCGTCGATACCGAGGACGGTGATTGGATGACCCAACTACGCACCGTCGCCCGGAGCTTCCGACGTCTGGCGCTCGATCATCCCCACGTCGTCCCGTTGCTGGTTACACGGCCCCTGGCGACGCCCCTCGGGCTGCGACCGCTGGGAACTCTGCGCCCGCTCGAGAACATCCTGAGCTTGCTCACCCGGGCCGGCTTCACCGACGCCGACGCCCTGCACGTCTACCGGGCGTTGTTCGGCTTCCTCCACGGTCACGTCCTCAACGAACTACAGGAACTCGTCGAACGGCCCGACGAAACCGACGATCTGCTACGCCTGGGACTACACCGGCTACCGATCGGCGACTTCCCGCTCCTGCGCGGTCTCGCGCCGGTCCTGGCGTCCTACGATGGCGCCGCCGAACTCGAACGCGGCCTCGACATCCTTTTCCCCGGCCTGACCGCAACACTGACCTCGACAGCTCGAGCCCCTGCGGTGAGCTGAACCCGAAAGACGAATGAACCTTCCTGCCTGCCAATTTCCCCCGGCCAGCCAGTACCTCTTTCCCGAGCGAGTCGACCGTCTGTGCCTGGTGAGCAGCGGCGGCCTCGGACCCGAGGTGAGCTTGTTCCTCGAGGCGGCCACCTTGCCCGGCAGCGAACTGGTCCTACCCGTCTTGGCCTCCGACTGGCTTCGGCGCAACACCGAGAGCATTCTCAAACAACTGGGCCGGTTCGGGTTTCCAGTGCAACCCAGTCGCAGTGCCGCAGAAACGTGGCGATCCCTCGCGACCGTGTCGGATAAGTCTGCGAGAGCAGCGTTTCTCGCCTCCACCCGAGCAGTCGTGGGACTGCGTGGACAGACGGTCAGCGCCAATCAACACTTCTCGAAGTTCGAATCGCTTCCGTCGCTACTGGTATGGGGTGGCAGCGACAAAATGATTCCAGCCTCACACGCCGAGAACCTCCGCCGCGTCGTACCCCACAGTCGCGTCGAGATCTTTCCCCGCGCAGGTCACTTCCCTCAACTCGACGAACCGGAACTGTTCTTCCGCGTGCTCGACGAATTCCTTGGTTC
This sequence comes from Rhodococcus sp. (in: high G+C Gram-positive bacteria), assembly GCF_049286785.1. Taxonomy (GTDB): domain Bacteria; phylum Actinomycetota; class Actinomycetes; order Mycobacteriales; family Mycobacteriaceae; genus Rhodococcus_F. The sequence goes on from NZ_JBAQEO010000663.1 coordinate 5,307, forward strand.
TGCTTCAGAATCTCCCCGGTGACACCGGTACGGGCCGGGCTGGCGCCTGTGGCGCGCACAGCTGTTTCACTGCCCGATGCATCGAGCGTCGTTCGCTTCAGAGCCCGCTGAGCCGACGCCGGCCACTCACTGCCGGCGTCGGCATTGTCGACTCGGCTACTCCGGCGCGCCCATGTTCATGTCGTCGGGGTGGAATCCGACGCGGGTGCCGTCGTCCATCGTTGCGATTTCGCTGAGATCCTGCTCGCTGAGTTCGAAGTCGAAGACGTCGATGTTCTGCAGAATCCGGGCGTCGTGCACCGACTTCGGGATCACGATCAGCCCGCTCTGTAGATGCCAGCGGATCAACACCTGGGCCTCTGTCTTGCTGTGCCGGTCGGCGATGCGCGTGATGATCGGGTCGGTGAGAAGTGTGTTCGGCTTCGAATCCTTACCCCAACCCGAATTGCTGGTGCCGCCGAGCGGGCTCCACGATTCGACGGCGATCCCGTGGTCCACCGCGAACGCGCGGATCTCCCGCTGCGCCAGATGCGGATGCAGTTCCACCTGATCGACAGCCGGGATGGTGCCGCCGCGCTCGATCAGTAGCTGCAGGTGCCGCGGCTCGAAGTTGCACACACCGATCGCCTTCGCCCGGCCCGACTTCGCGATCTTCTCCATGGCGTCCCACGTGCGCAGGATGCGGTCGTCGTCCTGCAGCGGCCAGTGGATGAGATAGAGATCGACGTAATCGAGGCCGAGCCGCCCGAGGCTGCTGTCGAAGGCTTTCAGTGCGGGCTCGTAACCCTGATCGGCGTTCCACAGCTTGGTGGTGACGAATATTTCTTCTCGCGGCACACCCGAGGACGCGATGCCGCGGCCCACACCTTCCTCGTTGCCGTAGGCGGCGGCGGTATCGATATGCCGGTAGCCCGCGTCGGCGAGGGCGAACCGGACAGCGTGCTCGGTCTCGTCGTTGGTGGCCTGCCACACACCCAGGCCGAGCTGCGGGATGACGGTTCCGGAATTCAGCACAATGCTGGGTACTCGAGGACTCATGCGTTCCAGGCTATCGACCCGGCACAGCCAGGAGGCACGCTATCCGTCACCTGGCATCATGCGTTTTGCGACAGGCACGAAGAGCTAGAGCCCCGCAGCTTCGGCGAGCTGCGGTAAGTACTCTCGCGGCTGCCCGAAGAGCTGGGAGCTGCCGTGGGCGCGCTTGAAGTACAGCTGCGCGTCGTGCTCCCAGGTGATGGCGATGCCACCGTGCAGCTGGATTGCCTCTGCCGCGACCTGTTGCAGCGCCTCCGAGCAGTACACCTTCGCGATCACCGCGTCCTCGTGGGTACCCGACAGCGCCGCGGCGTACGACATCGACCGCGCCGTCTCCACCAGCGCATACATGTCGGCCATGCGATGTTTCAATGCCTGGAACGAGCCGATCACCCGGCCGAACTGCTTCCGCGACTTCGTGTATTCCACCGTCTGCTCGAGCGCTGCCGTTGCCGCGCCCACCTGCTCCGCGGACAACGCGGTGAGAGCCACGGTACGAAGTCGTTCGGCGAGGTCCGGAGCCGAGGCCAGACGACGGGCCGAGGCGCCGTCGAAGCTCACCTCCGACAGCGCGCGGGTGGGGTCCATCGTCGGCACCCGGCGCCGGGTCACACCGTCCGCAGCCGGATCAACCTCCCGCAGCCCGTCGTCGGTCAAGACCAGCAGGACGTCCGCGACGTCGCCGCCGAGAACGTACGACGCGGTACCCGACACGGTGTCGGCGGATGCGGACACCCCGAAGCTGTTCCAACCGTGCGGTCCCGCCCAGCAGAGGGCGGCCACCGATCCGGCGGCGATCTCCGGCAGGAGACGCGCGCACGCGTCGTCGTCCCCCGACAGCACGAGCGCCTGAGCGGCGAGCACCGCACTTCCGAGCATCGGCGACGGGGTGAGCGTGCGGCCCAACTCTTCCTGCACCACATGCGTTTCGAGGAGGGACGCGCCCACGCCGTCGTACTTCTCCGGCACGGCCAGCGCGGCGACGCCGATCTGCTCGCACAGCTTCGACCACAGGGTTTCGTCGTAGCCGTGCTCGGTGGTGATCGCCCGGCGGACGGCGGCGGAGTCCGAGTGCTTGGCCAGCAGGTCCCGGACGGACGAGCGGAGGGCGGCTCTTTCTTCGTTGTCGAAACTCATCACGACACCTCCACGAGTGAATCGGCCACCCGGCCGCGATGGAAGGACGGCGTCCCCCACGCGGTGACGAGCGCGCGAACCTTGGTCAGCCACAGCGACAGGTCGTGTTCGAGTGTGTACCCGATGGCGCCGTGCACCTGCAGTCCGATGCGGGCCGCGCGGTAGGCGGCGTCGCCGCAGGCCACCTTGGCGGCGGAGACGTCCCGGGAGGCGTCGGCAGACCCGTCGCGCACCGCCAGGGCGGCGCCGTGCAGGAGCGGGCGCGACATCTCGAGTCCCACCGCGACCTCGGCGAGGTGGTGCTTGATGGCCTGGAACTGGCCGATCACCTTGCCGAACTGCTTGCGCTGCTTGGCGTATTCGGTGGTGGCCTCGAGCAGGGTCTGCCCGAGCCCCTGCAGCTGCGCCGCCGTCGCGAGTGCGCCCAGGTCGAACGCGGCCGTGAGGTCGGCGTCGCCCAGCGACTCGCCGGCGGTGAGGGTGAACAGCCGACGCGACTGGTCCACGGACTGCTGCGCGGCACCGGGTTCGCCCAGGGAGACCGAAGATCCGTCGACCAGCAACGCCAGGTCGGCGGTGTCCGCATCCACCGCGAACGGCACGTGCGGTGCGGCGGCAACGGTCGCGAGCGATCCGGATGCCAGCGCCGACAACCGATCCGGAGAAATCTGCGCGAGCAATGCGGGTGCGACGGCGACGGTTTCGGCCACCGGACCGGGAACGGCGTGACGGCCGAGTTGCTCGACGGCCACCACGAGGTCGACGGCGTCCGCGCCCAATCCGTCGTGATCCTCGGAGATCAGCAGCCCATTGACGCCGGTCTCGGCGAGGCGCTGCCACACCTTCAGCCCGGGGCCGGTGTCACCGGCGTTCCACGATCGAATCACCGACGGCATGTCCGACTTGGACAGCAGGGCGTCGATACTGGACGCGAAATCCTCGTGTGAGGAGTCGAGTGCGAATCTCATCTTTCAGCCTTCGGTAGGCCGAGCAGCCGCTCGGAGATCACGTTCTTCTGAATCTCGTTGGTACCGGCGTAGATCGGACCGGACAGGGAGAAGAGGTATCCGTCCATCCAGTTATTCGCAAGTTCGGCCGAGGCGCCCTGCAGTTCGAGGGCGGTCTCGTGGGTGGCGATGTCCCACTCCGACCAGAAGACCTTGTTGATGGAGGACTCCGCGCCGAGTTGCCCGCCCTCGGCGAGTCGGGTGACGGTGCCGAAAGTGTTCAACTGGTAGGCGCGTGCACCGATCCAGGCGTCGGCGACACGGTGACGCAGCGCGGTGTCGTCGGTGCGGCCGGTGGAACGGAACAACTCGACCAGGCGGTCGACGGTGGCGAGGAACCGGCCCGGGCTGCGCAGCGAGAGGCCGCGTTCGTTGGATGCGGTGCTCATCGCGACCCGCCAGCCCTCGTTGACGCCGCCGATCACGCCGGACTCGCCCGGGTTGGCCGGGTCGTCCGGAACGAACACCTCCTCGAGGAAGATCTCCGCGAAACCGGGTTCGCCGTCGAGCTGATCGATGGGACGCACGGTGACGCCCTCCGACCGCAGGTCGAACATGAAATACGTGATGCCCTTGTGCCGCTGCGCGTCCGGGTCGGAGCGGAACAGCCCGAAGCCCCAGTCGGCGAAGCTGGCGCGGGAGCTCCAGGTCTTCTGCCCGTCGAGTACCCATCCGCCGTCGACGCGACGTGCGGTCGACCGCAGGGACGCCAGGTCGCTGCCCGACTCGGGCTCGGACCACGCCTGCGCCCAGATGTCGTCGGCGCGGGCCATCCGCGGCATGATCCGGGCGAGCTGCTCCGGGTCGGCGTGCTCGAACAGTGTGGGCGCCAGCAGGAAGATGCCGTTCTGGCTCACCCGGCCGGGGGCGCCGGAGCGGTAGTACTCCTCCTCGAAGACCACCCATTCCAGCAGGGACGCGTCGCGTCCGCCGAGCTCCTCGGGCCACGAGACGACCGACAGTCGGGCGTCCGCGAGGGTGCGTTCCCACTGACGATGAGCCTCGAAACCCTCGGCCGTGTCCATCGACGGAAGCGGTTCCGCAGGCACGTTCTCGCGCAGGAACGTCCGGACCTCGTTGCGGAAGGCGGTGGTGGCGTCGTCGAAATCGAGATCCACTACTCGGCACCTTTCTCGGACGGACGGGCGCTGGCCGCCATCGACTTGGCGTTCATGCCGCCGAGCGGGTCGGTGTCGACCTCGGCGTTGTGCGCGTGCGCGAAGTGGTGCAGGCCGAAGACCGAATCCATGCCGTTACGCATGCCCATCTGGTCCTCGCACTGGTTGACGGCCTTCTTGGTGAGCGCGAGTCCGAACCGCGGCATGGCCGAGATGCGTCCGGCGATCGCGACGGTTTCCTTCTCGAGTTCCCCGCGGGGAACGACGCGGTTGATCATGCCCACCTCGTACGCACGCTGCGCGGTGAACCGGTCGCCCGTGAACAGGAACTCCTTCGCGAAACGCGGATTGGTCATCCACGGGTGCGCGAAGTACTCGACACCGGGGATACCCATACGTACGACCGGATCGGAGAAGAACGCGTCGTCGGAGGCGACGATGAGATCGCACACCCAGGCGAGCATGAGTCCACCGGCGATGCAGGCGCCCTGCACCATCGCGATCGTGGGCTTGGGGATCTCGCGCCACCGCCGGCACATCCCGAGATAGACCTCCATCTCGCGGGCGTACCGCTGGTCGCCGCCAGGCTTGTCGATGTGGTCCCACCACATGACGGCCTTGTTGTCGTAGTGCACGTGATGGTCGCGTCCGGGTGTGCCGATGTCGTGGCCGGCGCTGAAATGCTTGCCGTTGCCGGCCAGGACGATGACCTTCACGTCGTCGTCTCCCACGGCCCGCTCGAACGCGGCGTCGAGCGCGTAGGTCATCACCGAGTTCTGGGCGTTCCGGTAGTCGGGACGATTGAGCGTCACGAATGCGACGCCGTCGCGCACCTCGTAGGTGACGACGTCACCCTCGTACGGGACCGTCATGATTTCTCCTCACGCAGAACGTTTTTCATTACCTTCCCGGAGGGATTCCGGGGGAGGGAGTCCACGAACCGCACCGAGCGCGGAACCTTGAAGTTGGCGAGATGTTTCTTGCAGAAGGCCAGCACCTCGTCGTCGCCGAGCGACGTGCCGGGCTTGGGAACCACATACGCCCGGCCCACCTCGCCCATCCGGTCGTCGGGAACCCCGATGACCGCGGAATCGGCGACGCCGTCGAGGCGGGCCAGCGCGTTCTCGATCTCGGCGGGGTAGACGTTGAAACCGCCGGAGATGTACATGTCCTTGAGCCTGTCGGTGATGTCGAGATAGCCTCGCCCGTCGAGAGTGCCGACATCACCGGTGTGCAGCCACCCGTCCGGATCTATGGTCTCGGCGGTGGCTTCCGGGT
>NZ_JBAQEO010000664.1:0-3840 GCF_049286785.1 Rhodococcus sp. (in: high G+C Gram-positive bacteria)
ATCCCGTGTCGATTCTTGTGCGCCTCTTCATCTGCCAGCACCGTCCGGATGTCGGCCGGCTCGGTCAGTTCCTTGACCGCTGCCACGGCTGCAGAGACATTGAGCTCGTCGTAGTCGGCAATGGGAAGTTCACTCGCGTCCAGTACCCCGCTAGCCGAGCGGGCGGTGTGGATGGCGTCGGCGACCCCACCCGCGCCTTCGCGGCGGGTGACGCCCTCCGCAGTCGCCAATGCGGCGTCGCGGCCGGCGGTCAGTGTCTTGGTGGCGATCTCACCCAGCGCAGCGCCCCGCCCGAGGAGCGATTCGAGCCATTCGGGTGTTCCCCGGGCGGTGTCGATCGCACGATCGAGCCCACGGGTGGTCCAGTACGCCGGTGCATTGATCCATTGCACGGCCGTGCCGGTCGCAGCCTGCAACGGGGTTCGACGCAGTGCGGCCGGACCGCCGAGTGCATCTTCCGCCAACACCGTGGTCAGCCATTCGACGGTGGCCGAGTGTGCCGTGATCAGCCGATCCGCCAGTCGAGCGACGTCGCCGTTCTCGGTCGTCCTTGCCAGCGCTTTGATGTAGCGGGCACGGTCCAGGAGCTGGTGCTCCAATGTCAGGTCGCCCAGAAGGGCCTCGTCGAAGGGTTGTGCCTGCTCCGCAACCGATTTCACCATCGCGGTGGCACGGCCCAGCAGGGGACCGACGACATCGGGCAATCCGCCCAGACTCCGAATCGTCGCTTCGATGGCTTCGGCGCGGTCCCGTCCGTTGGCGGCGTTCTCCGACAGTTCCCGGCGAACCGCCTCGGTTCGGGCCTGCCCGATCCGGGTCTCGGCGATCTGGATCTCGGTGTTGGTGAGTTCGAGTGCCACTCGCAGCTGGGCGAGTAGGGTCGCGGTCTCATTCGTCATTCGTACGCTCCCTCGGTTTGGTGGAATGTGGTGGTGCCACCGCGATGTTCGGCGACTTTCACGACGCGCCCGCGATAGCTGGGGCGAGCGTCGGAAAGTGGGCTTGTTGTCGATCGATTCGTTCCTGGCACGCTGCCAACCCAGTCGGGTCGCAGCACTCCCGCATTCACGGCCCTGTCGGGCCTGCGGTACGAAGCGGGGTCCGCATCCGGATAACCCCTACCCCCTGGTGGTGCAGGAGACCAGCGATCTCCATGCCAGGCACTTACCCAACATGGCACAGTATTACGCAGCCCGCAAACGTCGCATCGGTTATGCGGCCCGCAAACGGCGGTATCGCTGGACCCCCTCGACATCACGTTCGGGCCGCTATCGCACCGGATCGGCGTTTCCCACCGCATTACCCACGGACGCGTGGGAATCGTGCTTTCCGAAGACAATTCCGTCCCACCACGACTGCAGAGGGCTGGGGTCGGCCCAGATCACCGCCCCAGAGGCAGATGCCTGCGCCGAATCAGCGCCCGCTGCCGGGGAAGAGGTGCGAATGAGTGGCGGTTTTGCCCGCAGGTAACCGGCGTCGGCTGTGGGTGGATCCGTCGGAACGGACTGCGACGCACGCATGGAGCCGGGATCGGTTCGAAGCACAGCAACACACCTCCCATAATCAACCAAGGCGCCCGCCACCTCGACGGGCGACCAAGATCACTGTGCGGCAGCAAGATTAGCAGTCATCCAGAGTGAGTGCCAAGCACCGCCCACCATTCCAGCTTGCCTCCGATCCGCCCGACGGCATATTTTATCTCTATCATGAGTCATAGATAACTTGGCGCAGAGAATAATGCACGAAGGGAACAAGTCATGCCTGAGAAGTCCGGCTCGGTCGTGGGCATTGAATCGATCGCACCAGCGGTCGAGGCCCTCCGGCAACTCCTCGAGGACGACGCACCGACCCGGGTTACGCTGCAGCGATTGTGCGAATGGAGTGTCGAGACATTCAACGGCGCAGACATGGCGGGAGCACTGTTGCTCTCCGATGACGACCACGCCCGGACGGTGGCCTGCACAGGCGTCCGGGTCGGCCATACCGACGAGATCCAGCGGCGGACCGGAGAGGGTCCGTCACTCGAGGCCGTCACCGCGAGGCAGGTGGTCAGGGCCCACTCCGCCGACGTGCCCGCCCGGTGGCCCTCCTTCTTCGCAGCATCCGCACACACCCGCGTGCGGAGTTTCCTGTGTGCTCCGATCGCGGTGGGCAACCATCACGGGTCTCTGAATCTCTACAGCTACCACGGGACCGCGTTCAGCTCGGTCGACGCGGCATTGCTCCGGGTGTTCACCGCAATGGTGGACCCCTCGACCCGCCTCGCGCGGGACGGCCGCGAGGCACGGGCCGAGTTGGCCGGCCTCACGAAAGCGATGGAATCCCGGAGCGTGATCGAGCAGGCGACGGGAATCGTCATGGCCGCGGGCGTCATCGCCGCCGAGGAAGCCTTCCAGTTCCTGATCGCCACACTCGCAGCACAGAAACGTCGAACTCGCTCGAATCCCACAGGAACTCGTCGATATCACTGCCGGGGCGGATGGGGCGGATGGGGCGGAACCGGCCGAGGTCAGCGCACACATCCGCGGGAGCAGGACGGCGAAACAGAAGACCGACCGGCGGATCAGCGCCGACAGTCAGACCACGGAGAAAGGTAACCTGTGTTCGACAGTTTAGATTCACTGAACCACCGATGATAGGGTGTGCGTACCGAGCTGCAACCAACACGCGGAACGGAGGTCAAGGTGACACCTGAGTCTCTGCCCCGCTCGCAACGGGGGGTGTACGGCATCTCCGTCACTGCGGAATTGTCCGGGATCGGCCCTCAAACTTTGCGCCTGTACGAACGGCGCGGATTGCTCCACCCCGGCAGGACGGACGGTGGAACCCGGCGATACAGCGAGGCTGATCTCGATCGCCTCGCACGCATCACAGAACTCATCGACGCGGGCGTGAACCTCGCCGGCATTCGGCAAATCCTGGAACTCGAGGCCGAGAATGCACGTTTGCAGCAGGGCGGTGCAGCGGAATCGAACGAGGTATCGAGCGACGGTTCCGACAGCTGACTACGTACTGTGAACTACTCCGTCGTGGCCCGTCGGGACTCTCCGACCTCCGCATCAGCGGGAAGCCATCCGGCCGTTTCACGAATCTCGGAATACGCGGCGTCGTAGGCGTCGACCAACCAGTCACGGATCGCCTCGACCAGTAATTCGTCTTGTCCGCCCTCGGACGAAACCTGGAAGAAGCGAACCGACCACGGGCCGGACTCACCGTCCTCGCGCAAACCGTCGCTGTCGTTGACGGCGAGCAGGTAGTGGCGAAACTCGAAATCGACCCTGATGGCGTAGCCGGACCCCGTGTTGACGACGTTCGCCGGACGCTGGGTAGCAACAGCCATTGCCACGAGCGCGTCTGCGTAGTGATCGGAGTATTCCTGGGTGCGGGGCACTCCACCCTCATCTCTTCGTAGGCCACGGCGTCCGTTGCCGCGGCGCGAGCGAAACCAGAGCCGACAGGTTCTGGACGGTCAACGCTGACATTACGGCACTATCACATAGTTGCACCCACGAAGGTATGCGTCGAAACGTTCGAACCAGGCCGAGGCAGACTCCATCCTACTCGCGGGTAGTCGCAATTCACCGCCTCGAAATTCTGTCCCGCGGAATGAGAATTTCCTGCGTAGGAAGTCCCCGATCGGGGCAGTCGAGTCTCGACAACATCGGTTGACATTCGACAGCGCACGGAAAAGTGGTGTCCATGGCTCGCAAAATTGCCCCAGCCCCCGGCTCACCGGCTGGATTCGAACCCGAATCGGAAGAACCCGGCACACCGTCGGACATGCCGCCCGCCAAGCCTGACCAACAGGGTCCGGCGACCGTGTCACCCACCGGCAAGGAA
>NZ_JBAQEO010000665.1:0-1643 GCF_049286785.1 Rhodococcus sp. (in: high G+C Gram-positive bacteria)
CCGATGCGGTGCGAGAGACCTCGGCCGAGGCGGTGGCGTCGCTGCACCAACTCGGTGTCGAGGTGGTCATGCTCAGCGGCGACAACGAAGCGACGGCCCGCCGCATCGCCGGGCAACTGGGCATCGACACCGTCATCGCCGAGGTGCTACCCGGCGACAAGGCCGCCACGATCGCCGAACTGCAGCGCGCGGGCAAGAAGGTCGCGATGGTCGGTGACGGCGTCAACGACGCCCCGGCCCTGGCCCAGGCTGATCTCGGCATCGCGATCGGAGCGGGGACCGACGTCGCGATCGAGACTGCGGATCTGGTGCTGATGCGCTCGGATCCGCTCGATGTGCCGATCGCGCTGCGCATCGGGCGGGGCACCCTGCGCAAGATGCGGCAGAACCTCGGATGGGCCGTCGGCTACAACGTCATCGCCCTGCCGATCGCCGCCGGGGTCTTCGAACCCTCGCTGGGTCTCGTGCTGCGTCCGGAGATCGCCGCCCTGTCGATGTCGGGCTCCAGCTTCATCGTGGCGGTGAATGCGTTGATGCTCAAACGACTCTCGCTGCCCTCCCCGCCCGAACCACAGCTCACCGAGACCGTATCGGCGCCTGAGCCCACACCCACCGGTCCACGATGAGAGAAGCGCTGGCGACGCCAACCGAATTCATCGTCCAACGAAGAAAGGAACTACCAACGTCATGACGAGGAAATCTCTCGCCGCCGGCGTCGCCGCGCTCGCGGCCCTGGTCACATTGACCGCCTGCAGCAACTCCGGCAACGACCAGGCCGCTCGAGGCAGTACCTCGGCGAGCGTCACCGCCACCACGGACTCCGCCGAGACCCACAACCAGGCAGACGTGGCGTTCGCGCAACACATGATTCCGCATCACGCGCAGGCCATCGAGATGAGCGATGTCGTGCTCGCCAAGGACGGTATCGACCCTCGGGTGACCGATCTGGCGAACCAGATCAAGGCAGCCCAAGGCCCCGAGATCGAACAGCTGCAGGGCTGGTTGAACGAGTGGGGGCAGTCCAGCATGCCGATGTCCACGCCCGGGATGGAAATGCCGGGTCACGCCATGCCGATGCAGTCCTCGCAAGTCCCGGCGCCCGGTGCCGGAGGAATGGGGATGAGCGGAATGATGTCCGCCGAGGACATGACGGCCTTGCAGAACGCTCAGGGCGTCGATGCCGTCCGGCTCTTCCTCACGCAGATGATCGCCCATCATCAGGGGGCGATCGCCATGGCACAGCACGAAATCAACGCCGGCCGGTATCCCGACACCGTCGCATTGGCCCGCACCATCGCCGACACCCAGCAGCAGGAGATCACCACGATGCGCAGCATCCTGTCCTCGCTGTGACATCAGGATGGTACGAACGTCGACATCACCTGGTTCCCGCCGGCGGCGTAACCGTTGAGCGGGTAGACGACAAAGGTTGCCACCTCAGGGCACACGTTTGTTGCTGATGGATCCCTGTTTGGACACGTTGATAAACAGGTGTCCAGAAGGTTAGTGTGCAGGAAGTGATTGCCACTCGGCCTAGGAGATTTCGTGAAGTTCGGTATTACGTTGTTCACCAGTGACCGTGGAATCGAGCCGGCCGCCGCCGCGCGGGGTGCAGAGGCCAACGGATTCGACTCCTTCTACGT
>NZ_JBAQEO010000666.1:0-2879 GCF_049286785.1 Rhodococcus sp. (in: high G+C Gram-positive bacteria)
TCACCTATCCCACCGCGCTGTTCGACGGGCGCACCATCGAGAATTTCGCGGACCTGTACCTGAAGATCCTGAACGGGGTGGTGACCGCCCCGGCGACTGCCGTGCGAGACACTGCCGTGCAAGACACTGCCGTGCGAGACTTCGACCTTCCACCTGCCGCACATCGGACGCCCGGAGCCGAAACGGTGAAGTCGGTGCTGGAAAGTCATCCGGCGGTGGGGCAAGCGGCGGTGCTGACGGCGTCGGCGACCGGGTCGGCAGGCGGGGCGGCGTTCTGGGTTCCGGCAGCAACGGCGACCGTGCTGCCCAGTGCCGAGGACCTGCGGTCCTTCTGCGCCGGCCGCCTGGGTACCGGCACGGCGCCGGAGGTGTTCATCGCTCTCGGTGCGCTCCCGATGGCCGGTGACAACGACGTCGACGAAGCGGCCCTCCGCGCACTGCTGCCCGTGGCCGCACCGTCGAGCGGATCGTCGCGGAAACACTGGACCGATATCGAGCGGTCTGTCGCGGAGCAGTGGGCGGCCGTGCTCGCGCACGACACGTTCGATGTGGGCGACGGGTTCTTCGACGTCGGGGGCAATTCACACCGCGTGGTCGAACTGCAGCTCCGCCTCGAGGAACGCTGGCCCGGTGCCCTGCGGGTGGGTCAGCTCTTCGATCTCGTCACCATCGAGGCGCAGGCCGCCGCCATCTCTTCCCTCACGTCCCCGGCCGAGGCGGCAGCCCCGGTCACCTTCGAGTTCTGATGATCCGCGGGAGGCCATCGTGACCAGCACGCGAGTGGACGCCGGCATCGCGGTGGTCGGGATCGCCGTGCGCTACCCGCAGGCGGCGACCCTCGCCGACTTCCGGGCGAATCTGCGTGCGGGGCGGGATTCGGTGCGTCCGATGTCGCGTGAGCGCGCCGCCGCCACAGGACTCGCCGCTCCTTCGCACTACGCGGAGACGGGGTATCTCGACGATATCCATACGTTCGACTATTCGTTTTTCAACCTGTCGAAGCGTGAGGCGTCGTTGATCGATCCCCAGCAACGCCTGGCTCTGATGCTGTCGTATCAGGCGATCGAGGACGCCGGGTATTCGGCGGCGACGTTGCGGGAGGCCACGACGGCGGTGGTGTTCAGTGCCGCGGCGTCGAGTTATCCGGCGGTGTGGGCGGAACCGGGCGTGCTGAGCACACTGGGAAACGTGCCGATGGCCGTCCCGGCGCGCATCTCCTACCAGCTCGGTCTCACGGGGGCGTGCTACGCCGTCGACTCCGGCTGCAATGCCTCGCTGATCGCGGTGCATCAGGCCTGCCGCGACCTCCGGGACGGCGATGCCGATTACGCCCTCGCCGGTGGGGTCAGCCTGCGGGTGAACGGCGTGTGGGCGAACACCGAGGGGGGTTCCACCGAGTTGATGTCGGCCAGTGGACGGTGCCGGGCGTTCGACGCGGGCGCGGACGGAACCGCCGTAGGTGAAGGCGGTGCGGCACTGCTGCTGACGACACTGGAGCGAGCCCGAGCCGACCGCGCTCCTGTCCACGCCGTGATCCGGTCGAGTGCCACCCTGCACAGCGGTCATGCCACGGCCACGATGAGTTCGCCCAGCGCCCGGGCACAGGAACGGGTCATCATCGAAGCCTGGAAGCGGGCGGGACTGCAACCGTCGGCCGCCGGCTATCTCGAGGCCCACGGTTCCGGCACACCACTCGGCGATGCGGTGGAACTGGAAGGCGTCGCCGCGGCGTTCGCGGAACGTCCGGGCACACTCCCCATCGGTTCGGTGAAGACCAACATCGGGCACCTCGATCACGCCGCCGGGGTCACCGGATTGGTCAAGGCGATCCTGAGCGTCGAGCACGGTGAGCTGTATCCGTCGCTGCACTACGTCAGTCCCGCCGGTGGAATCGATCTCGACGACGCCGGCATCGAGGTGCTGACGAGTGTGCGGCGATGGGAGAGCCCGACACCGCGCCTGGCCGGGGTGAGCTCGTTCAGCCTCGGCGGAATCAACGCGCACTGCGTTGTGGAGCAACCGCCCACCTCCGAGCGGGTTCCTGCATCGGCGAGCGACACTGCGGACAGACTGTTTCCCGTCTCGGCGCGCACCTCCGCTGCCCTGGCGATGCGCTGCACCGATCTCGTGGCCGCACTGCGCCGCAGCGACGCCGACCTGGACGACGTCGCGTTCACCCTCGCTCAGGGGCGTTCGCACCACGACCACCGGGTTGCGGTGGCGGCGCGCAGCACCGATCAACTCGCGGACGCACTGCAGTGGCGTGCGAGCACGATCGGCACGGAGACGGAGAACGGCCGGCGCCGGCCGCGGGTCGTCCTGCTCCTGTCTCCCGACCCCGTGGCGCCCGGACTACGTGGCCGAACGCTGCCCGCGGAACTCCGGGCCGCCGGAGCGGCCGCGGACATTCTGGCCGGGCAGATCGCCGCGCACACCCGGTTGCGCCGCTACGGGATCGGCATCGATGCGGTGCTGAGCGGGGGTGTGTCGCGGTACGCCGCCCGGTATCTGCTCGGCACGCTCGGCGAGGTGACTGCGGAAGAGGTGGCGGCTGCCGAAGACGACAGCGTCGACCTCGCCCGTTTCGTGGACGTGGCCGAGGGACTGCTCGATGACGGCCCGGTGGTGTTCGTGGAGCTGAGCCCCGAAGGCCGGCTCGGCAGGGCACTGGAGGCGACACCAGCCGACAACCCCGATGCCGACGTCCTCTTCGCCTCCGAGGGTGCCGATCCTCTGATCGCCCTCCTCGGCCGGCTGTACGAGCACGGAATCGATCTGGACTGGGCAGCACTCACCGCTCCGTCCGCGCGGCGAGTGCGGTTGCCCGGACACCCCCTGCTCGGAACCCGTTGCTGGTACGACCTTCCGAATCGTCCGCA
>NZ_JBAQEO010000667.1:0-6105 GCF_049286785.1 Rhodococcus sp. (in: high G+C Gram-positive bacteria)
GACCAGCGAGCCTGATGTACTCGAACTCCTCGGCCGCCCACTCGCTCTTGTCCTGACGGTCCAGTTCTGCGGCCATCACACCGCGCAGTTCGACGAGGACCTCGACGTCCAGGGCGGCGTAGTTCAGCCACGACTCCGGCAGTGGGCGCTTGGACCAATCCGCTGCACCATGGCCCTTCCGCAGTTCGTATCCCAGCGTCCGTTCGACGATCGCTGCCAGTCCCACCCGGTCGAAGCCCGCGAGGCGCCCCGCCAACTCGGTGTCGAACAGTAGTGCGGGTGCCATCCCGAGCTCGGAGAGGCCGGGAAGGTCCTGGTCCGCGGAATGCAGGATCCACTCCAGGCGGTTGACCACGTCGACCAGCGGGGCAAGATCGGCGGCGGTGGGAATGGGGTCCAGGAGGACCGTTCCCGAGCCCTCGCGGCGGAGCTGGATCAGGTACGCCCGGGCCGAATACCGAAAACCGGAGGCGCGTTCGGCATCCACCGCCAGTGGTCCGGTACCGGCGGCCAGTGCTGCTGCCGCCTTGGCGACGCCCTCGGCGGTGGTCACGACATCGGGTACGCCATCCCGAGGTGCCAGCAGAGGCACCACCTGGTGGTCGGACGTTTCGTCGGTGATGTCGGACATGGGAACCGACTCTACGTCCCCGCTCCGGGTCGGCTGCGCACCCACGGTCAGCTGCGGGAGCCCGCGGCGGCCACAAGCTCGTCGAGCGCCGCGGGAAAAGCGTCGACAAGATCCCACAGGTGCGGTGCCAATTCCGGGCAGCTCATCACCCCGACATCGAGCTGGCCGTCCAGTGACATCACTGTCACGTTGAGTCCCGCACCGTGAAAGATCGGACCCAGCGGATACATGGCCTTCACGCGGGCACCGAGGAAGTACAGCGGAACCGACGGACCTGGAACGTTCGAGATGACGAGGTTGTGAACCACCGGATGGCGTTCCGCGAGACCGAAGGTCGAGTACAGGCGCATAGCGGCACCGAAAGTGCTCTGCCCGATGAACTGCGACCAGTCCTGCAGCATGGTCGCGCCGAGCGTCTCGTTGTGATCCTTGGCGGTCACGTTGTGCCGGCCGATGGCCAGCAGCCGCTCGACGGGATCCTCGATCTGGGTGCCGAGTTCGGTGAACATGCCGCTCACCTGATTGGTTCCGGGGCGGTCCGATTTGCCGCGTACCGAGACGGGGACGATGGCGACGAGCGACTTGTCGGGGAGTTCCCGGCGCGCTTCGAGGTACTTCCGCAACGCGCCCGAGCAGAGGGCGAGCACCACATCGTTCACCTTGACGTCGAACGCGCGCTTCACCTCCTTGACCTTGTCGAGATCGAGTTGGGTGAAGGCGATGGTGCGATGACTGGTAAGCGTGCCGTTCAGGGAGGTGCGCGGGGCGGTGAACGGCGCCGGCATGGCTTCGCCGCGGCGGGCGCGGCCGATCCAGCGCGGAAGCAGCGTGAGGCTCTGCGGAATGATCTTCATCAGCTTCGCGGGCCGGGACGCGACGGAGAGAAGACCACTCACGGCGATCTCGAGGGTGTTCGCGTCTCCTGCGCCCTCATCGGATTCGTCGGGCTCGGGGCGGGGTGAATCCGGCTCGAGACCACACAGCTGGGCGATCATGTTCGCGCCCGAGACGCCGTCGACCCCGGCATGGTGCATTTTCGACATGACCGCGACGGATCCGTCCTCGAGACCCTCGATCACCCACATCTCCCATAAAGGCCGGGCGCGGTCGAGGGGCTGCGCCGCGATGTCGCCGCACAGGTCGGCGAGTTCGCTTCTGCCTCCGGGCGACGGGACGGCGACGCGATGGCAGTGCCGGTCGATGTCGAAGTCACGGTCCTCGACCCAGACCGGATGATCGAGATTGAGCTTCGAATCGTGCAACTTCCGCCGGAATGCAGGGATCGCCTTCGTTCGGATCTCCAGTTCCGCTTTCAGCTCGGCGTAGTCGTATCCGCCGGGCACCGTCGACACGTCGAGCACGATGAGCCCGCAGACGTGGAGTAATTGGGTCGCCGTTTCGAGGTAGAGGAAGGAGGCGTCGAGCCCGCTGAGTCGCTGCATTACCCCATGGTAGAACACGTTCTAATCGCTGGGTCGGCATTCACCGAGGGTCAGGTAGGGGCTTTGCGGAACCTTTTCGCTCCTTCGTCCGTGATGTTCTCACCGCGGCGAAGACGGCCACGGGGTCGGGACGGCGAGAGAGAACGTGTTCTAGGCTCGGGGCATGAGCATGACTCGAGGCTTCGTTCTCCGGCAGGCGGTCGGTGCCGCGCTGGCCGTCAACGCCCTTCGGCCGCTGCCCCAGGGCCCCGCATCGGTGGCGTCGTTCTTTCCCGGGTGGCTCACGGCGGAACTCGCTCCGCAGATCCTTACCGCCACCGCGGTGGATGCGGCGGTGCACACGGCACGGCACGGTGCTCGCTCGCGTTCGGACCGTCTGGGCCTGGCCCTCGCAGCGGCGTCGATAGGCGGACTGGGGGCGGTGATTGCGACCGGCCGGCGTGCCGGGGAGGAAGCGGAGGCCGCGCTCGTCGAGGCGCTCGGCGAGAACTATGCGGATCGGGACAGCGAAATCGAGCACGGCGTCCGGCCGGTGTGGCGCCAGTTGCTCAACCCGTTCCGGATGCGACACGAGGACGTCAATCGGATCCGCAACATTGCGTACGCGCCCGGGGGCAGGCGCACACAACTCGACATTTACCACAGGCACGATCTGCCGGCCGGGAGCCCCATCCTCCTCCAGATCCACGGCGGTGGCTGGGTGATCGGCAACAAGGATCAGCAGGGCCTTCCGTTGATGCTCGACATGGCGTCCCGAGGGTGGGTATGCGCCGCCGTGAACTACCCGCTCTCGCCGCGGGCGAAGTGGCCCGAGCATCTGATCGCCATCAAACAGGCTCTGGCCTGGCTCCGGGAGCACGGTGCGGAGTACGGCGGAAATCCCGACTTCATCGCGGTGACGGGCGGCTCGGCCGGTGGGCACCTGGCGGCGATGGTCGGTCTCACCGGCAACGACGAGCGCTTCCAGCCCGGATTCGAGGACGAGGACACAACTGTCCAGGCCTGCGTGCCCTACTACGGCGTCTACGATTTCGCCGGCGACTCCGGAATCAAGGCCGTACTGCAACGGGCCAACTCGGGGTTGATGCCGCTGGTTCTCGGGAAGCGCGCGAAATATCCCGAGGACTACCGGGCAGCGTCCCCGCTCGCGAACCTCCGCGCCGATGCGCCGCCGTTCTTCGTGATCCACGGTGCGAACGACTCGCTCGTACCGGTCACCGAGGCGCGGTACTTCGTCGACGCACTGCGAAGGGTCTCGGACAACCCGGTTGCGTACGCGGAATTGAAGGGGGCGCAGCACGCATTCGACGTGTTCCCCTCGATTCGCAGTATCGCCATCACGCATGCAGTGGGCCGGTTCCTGGAATGGTCGCACAGCACAACCACCGACGTTCCGGCGGCTGGTTCCGAGTCGGCCTAGTCGTTGCCGATGGTGCGCAGCCGGGCGATGCCTGCCGGGGGCAGGCCCGCCGCATAGGCCAGTACCTCGCAGAACGCCTCGACGTGGGGGGCCAGTTCGACCGAGGTCGCCGTCCACGATGCCCTGAGTTCGAGTTGGTGCGCGTGGGGCGGACCGGCGATATCACCGTACCGAACGGATGTCGTGGCGGTCACGGTTCCACCGAGCGCGTTGAGAGGCTCGGAACGGGATTCGAGCGCATCGACGAGCCAGCTCCACGCCACCTCCGGCAGAAGCGGGTCCGCGGCGACCGCGGCGTCGAGATCGGCCTGGATGTACGCGACCAGCCGCAGGGTGCCGTTCCAGGCCTCGTCGCCCTGAGGGTCGTACAGCAGGATGAGCCTGCCGAAGGCGTCGCCCTCGCTCTGTTCTGCCACCACCCCGGAGTCCTCGTGCACGACCTCCGCGCCGAGGGCATAGCTGTATGGCGCGAGCCGCTGCGGCGGGCGAATGGGGCCGAGCTCGATGTCCGCACGGACCTGCGCCGAATTCATCGCGTCGACGGCGGCGCGGAACTCGGCCGGTTCGGCGGGCGATCCCGAAGTCGTCACAGCCCGGGACGTTAGACCTGGAGCCGGTCATCTCGTCGGAGGCGCGCCGAGCAGGGGCGATCGGTCACGGCGCTGCGGCATGGCAGCATGAGAGACGCCGAAAACGAGCTGGCAGAGAGCGCGAGGACCGATGAGCGGGTTGGAAAACACCAATGCAGGCATGAGTGAGCGGGCAACGTATGCGGCGAGGAGGGTTCTCACCGACGCACCGCTCCTGGCGGCCGCCGAAGGGCGCACGCCACGGCACCGCCCGGTGTGGTTCATGCGGCAGGCGGGCCGCTCGCTTCCCGAATACCGCGATATCCGGGCGGGAATCGGGATGCTCGAGTCGTGCTTCGACCCGGCGCTCGTCTGTGAGATCACCATGCAACCGGTGCGGCGTCACGGTGTGGACGCGGCGATCCTGTTCTCTGACATCGTCGTGCCCTTGAAGGCGGCGGGAATCGATCTGGACATCGTGCCGGGCACCGGCCCGGTGGTGGCGGATCCGGTCCGGAGCACAGCCGACGTGGCCGCGCTGCCACGCCTCGTGCCCGAGGAGGTGGGCGCGGTGGGCCAGGCGGTGCAGCTGCTCATCGCCGAGCTCGGGGAGACACCTCTCATCGGCTTCGCGGGAGCACCGTTCACCCTCGCCTCCTACCTTGTCGAGGGTGGCCCCAGCCGAAACCACGAGCGCACCAAGGCGCTGATGCACTCCGACCCCAAGACCTGGCATGCACTGCTGGGAACACTCGCCGACACCACGATCACCTTCCTGCAGGCGCAGCTCCATGCCGGTGTCGATGCCGTGCAGCTGTTCGATTCCTGGGCGGGTGCACTCTCGCTCGCCGAGTACCGGGAATTCGTCCTGCCCCACTCGGAGCGAGTATTCGCCGAGGTCGCCGGCGCGAAGGTGCCCCGGATCCACTTCGGAGTCGGAACCGGTGAGCTTCTCGGTGCCATGGGCGAAGCCGGTGCGGACGTCGTCGGCGTCGACTGGCGCGTTCCGCTCGACGTCGCCGCCCGACGCGTCGGACCCGGAAAGGCGCTGCAGGGCAATCTGGATCCAGCCATCCTCTTCGCCGGGCCGGTCGCGGTCGAGAAAGAGGTCCGCCGCGTCGTCAGGGAAGCGGATGCCGCCGTCGCGGCCGGTTCGATCGGTCACATTTTCAACCTCGGTCACGGAGTGCTCCCGGACACCGATCCGGCCGTACTGACCTCGGTGGTCGAACTGGTGCATTCGCTGTGACCGGCCTCGCGCCCCACGTGCTGGTGGTCGGTGGCGGAATCTCCGGTCTGGTTGCCGCGTACCGTCTCCGCCGCCGGCTCGGCGCCGATGCCCGCATCACCATCGTCGACGGTGCGCCGCGGCTCGGCGGGAAGCTGCGCACCGTCGAACTGGCGGGGGAACCCGTCGACGTGGGAGCCGAGGCGTTCATCGCGCGGCGGCCCGAACTGTTCGCACTGCTCGACGAGCTGGGCCTCGGGGACCAGCTGGTGCACCCCGCGGGACTGAGCCCGCTCATCTGGTCACAGGGCGCGCTGCACCCTCTCCCCAAGAACACCCTCATGGGTATCCCGTCGACGGCGGAATCGCTCACCGGACTGGTCGACGGGCCGACGCTCGCCCGGATAGCGGGCGAGCGGGGGGTACCGCTCGAGTGGATTCCCGGTTCCGACACGTCGGTGGCAGCACTGGTCGGGGACCGGTTCGGAACACAGGTGGTGCAGCGGTCGGTGGACCCGCTACTCGGCGGCGTGTATTCGGGTCTCGCGGACACCATCGGGGTGCGGGCCGCCCTGCCCACCTTGGCGGAGGCCCTCGATCGGGGGGCCCCGAATCTGTCCGCGGCGGTCGAGGAGGCCCTTCCCCCGCCTGTTGCGGGTCCGCTGTTCGGGACTCTGCGCGACGGTTACGGCGTGCTGCTCGACGCGCTGACCGCCGCGGCGTCGGCCGAGGTGGTGCATGCGGACGCGTACGGACTCAGGCGTGAGGGCAGTGGCTGGTGGGCCGACCCGGTGGGTGCGGCAGACGGGGTCGTC
>NZ_JBAQEO010000668.1:0-13408 GCF_049286785.1 Rhodococcus sp. (in: high G+C Gram-positive bacteria)
ACTTCCACCCATACCAAAGCCCTCATCGGACCCGTACGGCCTAGACCTTCCATTCAATCGACCAGATCCCTTGGCCGAGAGACTCCGCGAAATGAGCATTGCCAGGTATCAGGAAGCTGTCAGGGAAGCCGAGGAGTCTCAGGTACAGGTCAAGATCGTATGGCGCAGCCGTCGTGGCCGCTGGTCGGAGCAGCTCACCTGACCGGCTAGTTAGTCGAGATCGGCTGGCCGATCACCATCCGTATACCCGACGTGACCCTCGAGGGCTTTCAGAAGCAAGTCGAGCCCATCACCGGCCCAGTCGTTCACGCCGACCAAGTCGCTTCGGGCTGTCCATCGCCGTCCTCAGCGAGCAATCAGCGTCGTAATCTGAAGTCGCGGACGGGATGACACCCCATCGCCGTCGAAGGGTTCGCCGGTCCGGCCGTTCGGGTCATGCAGGCTCGGTCCTTTCAGCAAGGACAGCCCGGAGGAGTCCGGCGCCCCGGCGATTGCGGTCCTCTCGTCTGGGGTCGTGGTCACAGGGATTTCGGCCGCAGTACCCGTCGTCATCGCACATCGAGCACTCGGCGATTGCGCGGGCTCGGGCCTCTGCGCGGTCGCGTGTGGCGTCAGATGCGGTTTGACGCTCGGCGCGGGTGCGGTCGGTCTGCCAGCCCTCGTACGCGCGGCGGGCGTCACCGCAGGCCTGACAATTCGGCGGGTGCGGATCGTTGATGTGCCTGAGGCATTGACGGGGAGGCGCTGCGGACCAATCGCCCCGACCAGCGGCAGCCGCGCTTGCCTCCCCTGATCTATGACCTGATCCATGACGTGATGGGGGGTCGGTGAGTGAACCCCTTGACTGATACTCAGCGACCCCCTTGATAGGCACTGAGTGACCCCCTTCCCCGTTTGAAGCGGATTGCTCAGCGACCCCCTTTACACCTCCCGAAGGGGGTCTGTGAGTGGCCCCCTTCGGGAGGTTGTTCGGCAACAGTTCCCACACGTTCGCCGCACCCTTACGGTGCTGATTCCCACCCTTCTGGACGATGCGCGCGAAGCCCTTCTCCTGCAGCACCCGCAACGCAAGAGTGAGAGTCCGCGGCGTCACGTTCGCCGCGGCGGCGAGAGTGGCCTTGCTCGGGTGGGCGTTCCGCAGGTGTGCGTCGGTGTAGGTGAACAGCGTGACGAGCACCCGGAACTCGGCATGCGTCAGGTCCGCGCCCCGCAGTCCCGCAAGCCATTCGAGCTTGCTCACGGACTCGTTCGACATTGTCAGCCGAACCGCTCGAAGATGCCGGGCCTCGCGCCGCCCCGGCGCCTGCAGGGGTTCGGGGTACTCTGACTCATTGATTCCATCCTTTGGTAGGGGTTGAATTCAATGCCCTCGGTCGCGGTGCCAGCCGCGCCGGGGGCGTTTTCGTTACCGGCGTCCTTGTGGTCGACGCGCAGGCAACGTGGATAGCCGTAGCTCATCCATGTCGACTCCCCGTAGTGGGCGCCGGCCATCACGCTGCTCCCGGCCGGTCATCGGTGCGCTGCAGCGTGTTCGCGTCGGCCCAGGCCTGGACATCAGCCCATCGGTAGAGCACACGTCGGCCGTGCTTGATGAACTTCGGACCGATACCCCGGTATCGATCCTGGGCGAGCTTCGCGGCACTGGTCCGCAGATAGGCGGCCACCTCGTTCGGTGTCGCGAGCGGCGATTCAGGCATTCCATCTCCTTCGATTGCGGATAATGAGCGGGTATTGCATAAGCGGCTCATAGTCAACGTACAATCAGTGAGCGAGAGTTGCAATACCAGCGCGAGCGGGTGTTGGGAACATAGGTCGATTCATGACAGGCTGTCCGTGTGGAAATCACGGCACTGAACGGCAGGCCCGTCGAGTCAGGCAGTCGCCTACCTGCGCCCAAACATCCCGTCGCGCCCAATCTGAAGGGGCACAAGATGGTTGAAGTGAAGGCCACGGCAGCGGAGTCGGGCGTACTGCCGTACGACGTGACGGCAACAGTGGAACCGGACGGCACGGGGAAGCTCGTGGTGACCAAGCTCGTAGCCGAGCAGGTCGAGGGCGGTCCGCCCGTACAGCGCGGCGAGCTTGCCAAGATCTCGGTCGAGCCATTCATCCGCTATGTGGCGAGTGCAACCGTGCTACAAGCTGACTCCGCGGATGACGAGCAACCCGGCCCCTCCGAGGAATTCCGGGACAGAGTTGCCTCGAACGGCCTCACCGATCTAGACCTTCCCGACCTCGCCAAGGCGTATCGCTGGGTCCGCCTGCAGGAGGGCAAGCCGACTGCGCTGCTCGCCCAGCAGTTCAATCTGTCCACCGCGACCGTGAAGCGATGGCTGGCGAAGGCAGTGGATGCCGGCTTCCTGACCCAAGCCGAGCGCACGAAGTAAGCCCGCTGTGGCGACCATCGAGGCCTACTCGACCGCGGCTGGCAAGCGGTACATGGTCCGCTACCGGACACCCGAGCACGGCCAGACGAAGAAGCGTGGGTTCCGCACGAAGCGGGACGCCGAAGCATACGCCGCGACGGTCGAGGTCGAGGTCGAGAAGCTCACCGGCGCCTACGTCGCGCCGGCACTCGGGCGGATCACGGTCGGCGAACTCGGATCGGACTCTGGCTGCAGCGCAAGCAGATCGACGTGAAGCCGTCGACGTACAACAGTCTCGAAACGGCGTGGCGGGTCCACGTCGAACCGCGGTGGGGTCGAAGCCGGCTGACAGACATCGACCTCGATTCTGTCGAGCGGTGGATCACGGAGCTGGTGCGCGCCGGTAAAGGCGCAACGGTGGTCATCCGCGCGTACGGCGTCCTCGCGAGCATCCTCGACGGCGCGGTGAAGGCGCGACGGCTCGCCAGCAACCCAGCCCGCGGTGTCGAGAACCTGCCACGGAAACAGCGCAAGCCCCGCGTGTACCTGACGCACGCGCAGGTGCAGGCCCTCGCGGAGAAGTCCGGCCAGCACGAGACCCTCGTCTACCTCCTTGCCTACTGTGGCCTCCGGTGGGGCGAGGCCATCGCGCTGCGCGTCAAGCACTTGGACCTCCTGAGGAAGCGGCTCACTGTCGTCGACAACGCGGTGCAGGTGAACGGTCAGATCCACGTCGGCACCCCAAAGTCGCACGTGCACCGCTCGGTGCCGATCCCGGCGTTCCTCGTCGAGATGCTCGCCCGACAGTGCGAGGGCCGCGACCGTGGCGACCTCGTGTTCCCCGGACGGTCCGGGAGCTACCTCCTACGGCCTGTCAGCTTCACCGGGTGGTTCGAGAAGGCCGTAGCACGCTCAGGCGTCCCCAAGCTCACACCGCACGACCTGAGGCACACCGCGGCGTCGCTGTCGGTGTCGGCCGGCGTGAACGTGAAGGCGCTGCAGCGGATGCTCGGGCACGCCTCGGCGGCGATGACACTCGACACCTACGCAGACCTCTTCGACGACGATCTCGAGGCCGTGGCAAGCGCCCTCGACGACGCCCGTTCGCGGGCATATGTGCCCAAAGTGTGCCCACCAGCACCTGTAGGCGACCTCGGTAGCGCATAAAAATAGCCCCTCACCTGCAGTGACAGGTGAGGGGCTCTTGGCGGAAGCGGAGGGATTTGAACCCCCGGTCGCTTTCACGACGCTCGCTTTCAAGGCGAGTGCATTCGGCCGCTCTGCCACGCTTCCGTGGGCGATCCTATCGGTAATGGTCCGCAGCCGGGCAACCGGTCAACGGTCGCCGATGGCCTTGTCGACGCGCTCGAACACCTCGGCGAGAACCTTCAGCTGGGTTTTCGTCAACAGGTCGACAAGATTGCTGCGTACCCCGGCGACATGTGTGGGGGCCGCCTCGGCGAGACGGGCACGTCCCTCGTCGGTGATCACGGCGAGCACCCCACGCCCGTCCTCCAGACACGTGTCCCGCGTGACCATGCCCTGCGACTCCATCCGCCGGATCTGATGAGTGAGCCGACTGCGTGAGGACAAGACCCCGTCCGCGAGGTCGCTCATACGAAGCGAACCGTCCGGAGACTCGGACAGCATTACCAGAATCCGGTAATCGGCCAGGGAGAGATCGTGTTTTTCCTGCAAATCCCGATTGAGAACGTCCATCAAACGCTGGTTGCCATCCATGTATCCGCGCCACGCACGCATCTCGGCCGGGCTCAACCAGTTGGTCCGGACTTCGGGGTCGGAGGTCTCTGCTGTCACAAGTTCACATTCTAGGGCGCGACCTTACTTTCGAGTAGCAGTCAGGTCCCCGAACACACGGGTCGACAACCGTGGCCGGTCACGGCGCCCGGGGTCCCCGGACTTCGCTAGCGTCGTGAGCATGTATGCAATCACGATCGACCAGCCCGGCGGCCCCGAAGTGATGAAATGGGCTGAGCAGCCAGACCCCGAACTGTCCCCCGGACAGGTACTCATCGACGTCGCGGCAACCGCCGTCAACCGCGCCGACCTGCTGCAGCGTCGCGGACTGTACCCGCCGCCGCCCGGGGCCAGCGACATTCTCGGGCTCGAATGCTCCGGCATCATCGCCGAGGTCAGCGATGGTGTGACGGAGTGGTCCGTCGGTGACCAGGTGTGTGCACTCCTTGCCGGTGGCGGCTACGCCGAACGCGTCGCTGTCCCCGCGTCGCAAGTTCTCCCCGTCCCGGAAGGTGTGGATCTTCTCGTCGCCGCGTCGCTACCCGAAGTCGCGTGCACGGTCTGGTCGAACGTGGTGATGAACGCAGGCCTGTCCCGTGGTGACGCATTCCTCGTCCACGGTGGCGGCGGCGGGATCGGCACACACGCCATCCAGGTGGGGGTCGCGCTGGGCGCGCGCGTGGCCGTCACGGCCGGTTCCGACGCGAAGCTGGCCCGGTGCCGCGAACTCGGCGCGGACATCCTGATCAACTACCGCGACGCCGACTTCGTGGAAGATGTTCGCAAAGCCACCGACGACCACGGTGCCGACGTCGTCCTCGACAACATGGGTGGCGAGTACCTCGGCCGGAACATCGACGTGCTCGCCGCCGACGGGCGCCTCGTCATCATCGGCATGCAGGGTGGCCGCAAGGGTGAACTGGACATCGGCAAACTACTCGCGAAACGCGCCCACGTCACGGCCGCCGGACTTCGGGGGCGCCCCGAGACGGGACGCGAAAGCAAAGCGGACATCGTCGCGGCTGTCCGCAAGCGCCTGTGGCCGCTGATCGCCGAAGGCGCCATTCAACCCGTCGTCGCCGCCGAACTCCCCATCACCGAGGCCCCGAACGGTCACGAACTGCTCGACTCACCGGACACCGTCGGCAAGGTGATTCTCACCATTCCACGTCACTGACCGCTTCCCTCGCCGTCGCACACCACCCCCCGCCGTCGCCCAATGTCACAGTGGTTCAGTCTGATTGAACGAATGTCACATTGGGCGAACGGCGCAGGAGGGACGGGTCAGCCGAGGGTGCCGAGTTCGCCCACGAGCTGGTCGAGTTCGTAGCGGGTGGTGTACGGGGCGAGGCCGATGGTGACGGCGCCGCCTTCGTCGTTGACCCCGAGGGCATCGAGGAGGCGGGAGCCGCCGTGGACTCCGCTGACCGTGGCGATGCGTTTGTCGGCCAGGTGGGACGCCACCTTGTCGGCGGAGACACCGGCGACGGTGAAACTGAGAGTGGGGACGCGGCTGGGTGACCGTCCGATGACCATTACCTGCGGTAGCCCTCGCAGCGAGGACATCAGGTGGTCGAAGAGGGTGTCCTGGTAGTTCTGCAGCGAACTGATGGACGTCTCGAGTCGCTCGCGGCGGGTGCCGGTGGCGGATTCGTCGAGTCCGGCGAGGAAGTCGATGGACGTTGTGAGGCCGGCGAGGAGCGCGAACTGGTGTCCGCCGACTTCGAGGCGTTCGACGCCTCGGGCGTAGGGGTTGAGAGACACGGCGGGGATGCGGTCGAGCAGGGACGGGTCCCGGAACACGAGGGCACCCACTTGCGGGCCGCCCCAGGAGGTGGCGCCGACGGCGACGACGTCGGCCCCGAGTTCGTTGATGTCGACGTGCGCATAGGGCGCGGCACCGATGGCGTCGACCACCATGAGTCCGCCCATTTCGTGGACGCGGTCGGCTGCGACGCGGACGTCCGGTGCAGAACCGACGATCGGGGAGGCGGCGGTGAGTGCCATGAGCCGGGTGGTGGACGTCACGAGATCCTGGAACTGCCAACTCGGGAGCTCGCACGTTTCGATCTCGACCTCCGCCCACCGCACCTGGGCGCCGTAGCGGGTGGCCACGCGCAGCCAGGGCGCGACGTTGGCTTCCTCGTCGAGGCGGGACAGGACCAGTCCGGTTCCCAGCCCCAGCCGGGTGCTCAGCGACTCCGCGAGCCAGGCGAGCAGAACGGCGCGGTCGGGCCCGAGGACCACGCCGGCGGGATCACCGCCGACGAGATCGGCGACTGCGGTGCGGGCTGCCTCGAGAACCGCCGCACTACGACGGCTGGACACATGACGCCCGTTGGACGACGACGCCGAAGCGCGGAAGGCCGTCGACACGGTGCGCGACACCGCGTCCGGAATCTGCATACCGGCCTGCGGATCGAGGTGGATCCAACCGTCACCGAGCGACGGGATGAGCCCCCGTACGCGGGCAACGTCGTAAGCCATGCCCGACACTCTAGGACCCGGAGTCAATACGGTCGAAGCCAGATCCGATTGTTGCGTTCCACAACAAATAGTTCAGGGTGAAAAGTCGGAGGTGGTTGCGCACGGGCGTGGCGGAACAGACAAGATAGAAGCATGACGAACTCGGAGAATGAACACGTACTCGTGATCGGTCCCGACGGTCAGCCCATGACAGTTCCGGCCGCGGAGGCTGCGGAACGCGAGTCGAGCGGCACCGACAGCTCGGAAAGCATCGCCGAGCAGGACGGGGACGGTACCTCGTTGGCCGACATGGTCGAGCAGCCTGCCAAGGTGATGCGCATCGGGACGATGATCAAGCAGCTCCTCGAGGAGGTACGCGCAGCGCCTCTCGACGACGCGAGCCGAAACCGGCTCAAGGAAATCCACACGTCGTCGATTCGTGAGCTCGAGCAGGGCCTGGCCCCCGAGTTGCGTGACGAACTCGAGCGGCTGGCGCTGCCGTTCACCGACGACACCGTCCCGTCCGACGCCGAGCTGCGCATTGCCCAGGCCCAGCTGGTGGGTTGGCTCGAGGGACTGTTCCACGGCATCCAGACGGCACTGTTCGCCCAGCAGATGGCGGCGCGGGCACAGCTCGAGCAGATGCGGCAGGGCGCTCTGCCTCCCGGCATCAGCATGGGCAACCCTCATCCCCTCCACGGTCACGAGCAGGGACCGCCTTCGAGCGGCACCGGCCAGTACCTGTAGCAACGGCCGAAAACGTCCGGAACTCGATCCCCGGTAGGCTCGGTGCCCGTGTCAGCATCCGCTATCGAATCCGAGGCTCCCGGCGACCCCATTCCGGTATCCGACTCGCAGACCTTCCGTCGCGCGTTCAAGGATCTCAGGGACGGTTTCGCCCAGCGCGAGCTGTGGTTGAGCCTCGGCTGGCAGGACATCAAGCAGCGGTACCGCCGCTCGGTGATCGGCCCGTTCTGGATCACGATCGCCACCGGCGTGCAGGCGTCCGCGATCGGCATCCTCTATGCCGCGCTGCTCGACATCCCGCTGGGCGAGTTCCTGCCGTACGTCACGGTGGGTCTGATCGTCTGGAACCTGATCAGTGCCAGCATCCTCGAGGGTTCCGAGGTGTTCATCGCCAACGAGGGATTGATCAAACAGCTGCCGTCGGCGCTGAGTGTGCACGTCTACCGGCTCGTGTGGCGCCAGCTTCTACTCTTCGCTCACAACCTGCTGATCTACGTGATCATGCTGTTCGCATTCGGGGTGTGGCGAGATCTGACCTGGACGTCTCTGGCGGCTGTTCCCGCACTGGCCCTGATCGTCGTCAACGCACTGTGGGTGTCGATCGTGTTCGGCATCTTCTCCACCCGGTACCGCGACATTGCGCCGATCCTCAGCAGCCTCACCCTGCTGTTGTTCGTGCTCACGCCCATCATGTGGACCACGCAGAGCCTCGAGGCGCAGGGCGGTCAGGCCGCCGAGCGCGTCAAACTGGCGGAGTTGAACCCGCTGTTCCATTACCTCGACATCGTGCGCGCCCCGCTCATCGGACAGGAACAGGATGCGTATCACTGGTACATCGTCCTGGCCATCACCGTCGCCGGATGGGCCTTCGCGCTGGTGGCGCTTCGCAAGTACCGGGCCCGCGTGCCCTATTGGGTTTAGGGGTTTGCAGCAATGACAGAACACGTGAGTATCGAGACGCGGAACGCCTGCGTCGATTTCCCGATCTTCGACGCCAAGTCCCGGTCGCTCAAGAAGGCGTTCCTCGGCAAGGCCGGCGGCTCCATCGGACGCAACAGCTCGGACGTCGTGGTGGTCGAGGCGTTACGCGACATCACTCTGTCACTGAAGGAAGGCGACCGGGTCGGCCTGGTGGGCCACAACGGTGCCGGCAAGTCGACGTTGCTGCGACTGCTGTCCGGCATCTACGAGCCGACGCGCGGGACCGCAACCATCCGTGGCCGGGTGGCACCCGTTTTCGACCTCGGTGTCGGCATGGACCCGGAGATCTCCGGTTACGAGAACATCATCATCCGCGGGTTGTTCCTGGGGCAGACCCGCAAGCAGATGCTTGCCAAGATGGACGAGATCGCCGAGTTCACCGAGCTGGGCGAATACCTGTCGATGCCGCTGCGCACCTATTCCACCGGCATGCGGGTGCGGGTCGCGATGGGCGTGGTGACCAGCATCGACCCCGAGATCCTGCTGCTCGACGAGGGTATCGGCGCGGTCGACGCCGAGTTCATGAAGAAGGCCCGGGTGCGGTTGGAGTCGCTGGTCGAACGCTCCGGGATCCTGGTGTTCGCCAGCCACTCCAACGAGTTCCTCGCCCAACTCTGCGACACCGCCATGTGGATCGACCATGGGCAGATCCGTCAGACCGGTGGCATCGAGGAAGTCATCCGGGCATACGAAGGTGACGACGCGGGAGACCACGTCCGGCACGTGATCGCCGAAATGGAACGCGAGAAGGCCGGCCTGACCGTTCCGTCACATCACTCGGAGGCGGAGTCGGCGTGAACGCTCCGGGCGAGCGGATCATCGGCGTCGTCGTCACCCACAAGCGCCGGGAGTTGCTCGCAGACTCGCTGAAAGTGCTCGATTCCCAGACGCGTCCACTGGATCACCTGGTGGTGGTGGACAACGCCGCCGAGGACGAGGTTCGTGAACTCGTCGAATCGGCCGCGGTCGCCACCACGTACCTCGGTTCGCGGCACAACTTGGGCGGGGCGGGCGGATTCGCGCTCGGCATCCTGTACGCCCTCTCGCTCGGCGCGGACTGGGTGTGGCTCGCCGACGACGACGGGCGCCCTGAAGGTCCGGACGTGCTCGAAACGCTGTACGACTGCGCGCAGCGGCACGGTCTGGCCGAGGTGTCCCCCGTCGTCTGTGACATCGACGACCCCGACCGCCTCGCGTTCCCCTTGCGACGTGGAGTCGAGTGGCGGCGACTGCGGTCGGAGCTGTTCGAGGACGGCGACGACACTGCCGACCTGCTGCCCGGAATCGCCTCACTGTTCAACGGCGCGCTGTTCCGGGCGTCCACCATCGATGCGGTGGGCGTGCCCGACCTCCGTCTGTTCGTCCGCGGCGACGAGGTAGAGGTACACCGACGGCTGGTGCGCTCCGGGCTACCCTTCGGGACCTGCCTTCAGACGGCATACGTACATCCCAACGGCGCCGAGGAATTCAAGCCCATTCTCGGCGGCCGCATGCACACGCAGTACCCGGACAACGACACGAAGCGGTTCTTCACCTACCGCAACCGCGGCTATCTTCTGTCCCAGCCCGGCATGCGGAGATTGCTTCCACAGGAGTGGGTGCGGTTCGGGTGGTACTTCCTCGTCACCCGGCGCGACCCGACGGGGCTGCGCGAGTGGATGCGCCTGCGCAGGATGGGACGCCGGGAAAGGTTCGAACGCCCGTAGCGAGGGCCGAGCAAGCCTGCGCGACAAGAGAATCGAGCACAGCGCGGCCGCGGTCGCGTGGAATGCCGACGCCCACACCGCCAATGTTGCTCGACACACATTCCGGTTCGTCCCCCGCGCGCGGGCACGAGTGGCAGCATGGAGATATGTTCGCCGGTTTTCGGAGACAGGCCCGACTGAAGTTGCAGCGCGCCCTGTCCGAGGTCGTGGCCGAATCAGACAGGCGCAGTCGCGAACTCCACGAGAATCAGCACGATCAGATTCTGGCGGAACTATCCGCCACCAACCAGGAACTCGGGCGTGTGCTGTCCGAATTGTCCGACGCCCGCATCGAAGTATCCGACGTCCAGCAACGCCTCGGCGAACTCGAGCAGCAGGCCCGCCGCGACATCACCCAGGCACTCGACGTCCGGGCCACCAACGAGGCCGCAGCGTTCGTCCTCGAGCACATGCCCAAGGCCCCGGTGTTCTGGAGCCCCCACGACACGCTGCGATACGGGCTCACCCGTGTGGAGGCCGACGGCATGGCCCTCGAATTCGGTGTCGCGTCGGGCACCACGCTCCGGATCATCGTGGAACAACTCAAGGACATCGAGCATGAAGTGTTCGGATTCGACGTGTTCTCCGGACTTCCCCAGACCTGGCGGACCGGCTTTCCCGCCGGCGAGTTCGCCCAGGACAAGATGCCCGACGTGCGCGGCGCGACACTGGTGCAGGGACTGTTCGAGGACACGCTGTCAGGATTCCTGACCAAGCATCCGGGGCCCGTGTCGTTCGTCCACCTCGACGCCGACCTCTACTCGTCCACGAAGACGGTTCTCGACCGGGTCGGCCACCGCCTGGTGCCGGGCTCCGTTCTCGTCTTCGACGAGTTCTTCAACTACCCCGGTTGGCAGCAGCACGAATACCGCGCTTGGAAGGAGTTCGTGGACCGCACCGGTCTCGGCTTCGAGTACCTGAGCTACACCGCCAACAACGAGCAGGTGGTCGTGCGCGTCATCTCGCCCATCGAACTACAGTCGGGTGAACTCACCGAGTGAGGTGACCGGGTTTCTCCCGCACATCACCTTTCGTACAGTCGTGCCCAGTTCTCACGACTGGTGAGCTCCGGCAACGCTTCCCGGTACCGGCGCTGCAGTTCGGGCGCTTCGGCACGCAACCGCCGCAGCACCTTGATCGTGCGCAGCAGGAGGCCGAGAGCAACCTTCTTGTCGCGGCGGCGGATCCGCACCCCCGACTGCGAGGCATCGGTGACCACCACGTGATCGAATTTCGAGATGTGCCACCAGTACGCGTCTTCACGCGGGACGGCGACGAGACCTGGAACGGTGCGCCCGAACCACTGATCGATTGCGCGTTTCAGGAGGATCGTGCGCTGCAGACTCGGTTCACCGCCCGCGCGACGGGTGTGCACGTCCGCGGCCTTCACGGGCGCCGTCGCGGCCGGGTGTTTGATCGTCTCCGGGTAGTCGGCGCGTTCCGCACGGACCGCGGCCATCGCCTTGATACCACCGTCCTGCAAAATCTGCGGACCTTCGAGGAAGTCCTCGATGCCGCGGAGAGTGGTGGCGGCGAGCCCGTACTGCATGCTGACGAGGAACTCGGCGATGTTGCGGAAGAACCGCTTCGACAGCAGTGTGGTGTCCAGGTCGCTGTGCAGAGCGCCGACGATCAGCGAATTGCGCATGCTGAAGTAGCGCGCCCAGTCGTCGAAGTCCTTCCAGTAGAAGTCGGCGTGCCACACCGCGGCGTTGGGCAGCGTCACAGTGACGAAGCCCGCCTCGCGGGCACGGATGCCGTACTCGACGTCGTCCCATTGGAAGAAGATGGGCAGCGGCAGGCCGATCTTCGCGACAACCTCGGCCGGGATCAGGCACGTCCACCAGGCGTTGTACCCGGCGTCGACGCGCCGCTCCTGGTTCTCCTCGAGCATGCTGGTGTTGCGCAGCGCCTTCGGTACACGCTGCCCGTGCTGCAGTACGTCGAGATGCACCTCTTCGGCGCCGACGTTGAGATAGTCGGGATTGAGAAGGAACAGCATCTGCGCCCCGACGAGAGTGGGCTCCACCGTCACATTCGCGAAAGCGTTGAGCCGCAGCACCGTCTCGGGCTCGCAGAGGATGTCGTCGTCCATCAAGATGATGTCGGTGCCGTCATCGGCCTCCGACACCTCGTGCAGTCCGCGGGTGAATCCGCCGGCGCCGCCGAGATTGGGCTGCTGCAGGTAATGCAACTTGGCGCCGAGACGCGGCGCGACCTCCTGATACAGCGGACGCTCACACACCAGATCCGTGCCCTGATCGACCACGTAGACGGCATCGATCACGTCCAGTACGCGGTGATCGGACGCCAGCGCGGCAACGGTGTGCGCGCAGTCCTCGGCGCGGTTGAAAGTGCAGATCGCAATCGCGACGGGACGGACCGACGGCGGAGCGGCCACGGTCCATTCGATGTGATCGACGTCGACGGCCCCGCCCACGGACTCGAACTCGAGCCACAGCGCGCCACCGTCCAGAAACTTGTCCAGGGGTGACGTGAGGGTGACGGTGCGCTCTCCCGTGGTGACGGTGCTGGCCACGATCCGCCGGTGACCGGCGATGTCGGACGCCATGAGCCACACCTTGCACCGCGAGCCCGCCGCGATGTGCGCGGAGGCAGCGACCTCGTTCACCGTGGTCCAACGCTGCCAGTAGCTCGCCGCGAACCTACCGAAGTACGTGTTGGTGTGCGCTTTGACGCCCGCCTCGAGATGGAGCTCGAACCGTGTCCGGCTCGACGGCCCCGTCGTCACCGCATAGAGCTCGTCGCTGACGATCGGCGAGGTACCGGTGAACAGTCCGCGCTGTGCGAGCAACCGGCCGGAACGCTCATGCGTCGACAATGTCGGTTCTGTGTCTGTCATTTCGGGCACGCCCACACCATCCACTACATTCGTTTCGCCACACCTTCACTCGCAGGGTATCGCGAAGTGTCGATGACCACCGAAACGCCGCGGTGCCTCCACCGGTTATGGTCTGTGCACACCCCTGCTCTCTGGAGACCTTCGTGAATTTCTGCCCACCCGCACCGGAACCTAAAGCACGCTGGATCTGGGGAACGGTGGTCGCACTTACCGTGTGCATCGGGTTCGTCCTGATACTTCAGATTGATTCTCGCTACTTCTACGTCGACGACACCGAGTCGGGAGCAGTCGGAAACTGGCTACAGCTGGGCCACCTCATGCGGTCCGGACAGTGGTTTCCCACGCTGGTCCTTGATCAGTGGATGGCGGGGAACTACCCCGTCGAGGGTCAAGGCGGTCTCTGGAATCCCGTCCAAATGCTCATCAACTTCATCGCACCCTCGGTGGACGATCTGGCGCTGTTGGCGACCGCGGTGAAACTG
>NZ_JBAQEO010000669.1:0-5806 GCF_049286785.1 Rhodococcus sp. (in: high G+C Gram-positive bacteria)
TTAAGAAGTACTCACAGGGACGAAACGCCGCTGGCTCCGGCGCAGGAACGGCTGTGGCTGCTCGACCGGATGAACCCCGGCTCCGCCGACTACGTGGTGCCGTTCGCCGTCGACCTCGACGGCCCCGTCGACGTGGACGCACTCACCGCCGCCGTCCGGGACGTGATCTCCCGGCATGAGCCGCTGCGCACCGTGTTCCGCGAGACCGACACCGGCGTGGTGCAAACCCCGTCCGAGCCGGCCCTCGACCTCAACCCGCTGATTGTCGACGAGGACGGCCTGGAACAGGCGATCACGGCGCTCACCAGCACGGGTTTCGATCTCACCAGCGCCCCACCGGTGCGGGTGCAACTCCTGCACTGCGCCGGCCGCTGGACCGTGGTGGTGGCCGCCCATCACATCGTGCTCGACGGGATGTCCCTCGCCCCGCTCACCCGTGACCTGCTCACCGCCTACCGCGCCCGCCGCGACGGCCACGCCCCCGACTGGGCCGAGCTGCCCGTCCGCTACGGCGACTACGCGCGCTGGCAGCGGCAGATCGTGGCCGACAGTTCCGACCTCACGTACTGGCAGAGCGCCCTCGACGGACTGCCCGAGCTGCTGCCGCTACCCACCGACCGCCCCCGCACCACACCGGCAACCACCGCCGCCCACGTTCCGTTCACCGTGGACGAATCGGTGCACCGCGGTATCAGCGATCTGGCCCGCCGCGCCGGCGCCACCCCGTTCATGGTGGTGCACAGCGCCCTCGCCGCCACGCTGTCGGTACTCAGCGGCACCTCCGACATCGCCATCGGCACACCCGTCTCCGGCCGCACCGATCCGATGCTCGACCACCTCGTCGGCATGTTCGTCGGCACCGTCGTTCTGCGCACTCGGGTGGATCCGAACCGGTCGTTCACCGACCTGCTCGCCGCCGTCCGAACTGCGGACCTCGCCGCCTACGCGCACGCCGATCAGCCGTTCGAGCGAGTGGTCGACGCCGTGTCGCCGGCCCGGTCCACCACACACCACCCGCTGTTCCAGGTGCTGCTGGCGTACCAGAGCGGCATCGACACCGAGCTCACGTTCGACAACCTCACCGTCCGAAGCCGCAACCTCACCAGCGCCGTCAGCCGCTACGACCTCGAGGTGCAGCTGCGCGCGCACCACTCGGGTCTGGACGGGGTGATCTCGTACCCCACCGAGCTGTTCGACCACACCACCATCACTCGCTGGGCCGCACTGTTCCAGACCGTGTTGACAGCGGCCGTGACCGAACCGTCCACGGCGATCGGTGATCTGGACCTTCTGGAGCCGTCCGAGCGCGCGCTCGTCCCCGCGGTGGGCGGTGACTCCGCGCCGGAGGTGATGTTCCCCGATCTGTTGGTCGGCTCCACCGGTGTAGCCGTGTGCTGCGGCGACACCGAACTCACCTACCGCGAACTGGATCAGCGCGCGAACCGGCTGGCCCGCAGACTCATCGCGCTCGGTCTCGGACCCGAGGACACCGTGGCCCTGCTGCTGCCGCGGTCCGTGGACTCCGTGACGGCGGTGTGGGCGGTGGCCCGCAGCGGCGCCGCCCCCCTGCCGATGGACCCGGCGTACCCGGCCGACCGAATCATCGCCACCCTCACCGCCGCCGGGGTGCGCGCCGTGATCGCGCACGATCCGCAGCAGGTGCCCGCCGGCATCACCTGGGTGGATGTGGCCGATTCCGAGGGGGATTCGGCACCGATTGCCGACAGCGAACGCGTCCGACCCCTGCACGTGGATCATCCCGCGTACGTGATCTACACGTCCGGATCCACCGGCGAACCCAAGGGTGTGGTGGTGACGCATCGCGGGCTCGCGAACCACGCCGTCGAGGCCCGGGCCCGGTACCGGGTGGGTCCCGACTCGCGCATCCTGCACACCGCCGCCCCCAGCTTCGACGGAGCTATTCACGACATCCTGGTGGCCGCGGTCGGCGACGCGGTGCTGGTGATTCCGCCGCCCGACGTGGTGGGCGGTGACGAGTTGACCGACGTGCTGCGCCGAGAACGCATCACCCACTGGACCACCACTCCCGCCGTCCCCGCCCTCGGCGACCCGGACGGGCTGGACTCGCTCGAACTGCTCGCCGTGGCCGGAGACGTGTGCCCGCCGGAACTGCTCGCGCGCTGGGGTGGGGACCGGACGGTCCTGAACCTGTACGGCCCCACCGAATTCACCATCTGGGTCACCGCCAGCCGCGCGTTGCAGTCCGGTGACCCGATCACCATCGGCCGTCCCATCCGCGGCGCGTCCGCGATGGTCCTCGACGGGCGGCTGCGGCCCGTGCCGGTGGGCGTGATCGGTGAGCTGTACCTGGCGGGCCCGGCGCTCGCGAGGGGGTACCTGGGTGCTCCCGCGCTCACAGCGGAACGGTTCATCGCGAATCCGCACGGATACGGTCGTATGTATCGAACCGGGGACCTGGTGCGCTGGACCGCCGACCACGACCTCGACTTCGTGGGCCGCGCCGACAGCCAGATCAAGATCCGCGGCTTCCGGGTGGAACTCGGCGAGATCGACACGGTGCTGGGATCGGCGCCGGGCGTCGACAGCGCGGTCACGATGCTGCGCGACGGGATTCTGACGTCGTACGTGAGTGGCCCGGCGGATCCGGCGACCGTGCTCGACTTCGCTGCCGGCCGGCTCCCGCGCTACATGGTGCCCACCACCGTGGTCGTCCTCGACGCGCTGCCGCTCACAGTCAACGGCAAGGTGGACCGCGCCGCCCTGCCAGCACCCCAACTTCCGCCGTCCACCCGCCCGCCGCGCACCCCCGTCGAGCACCTGGTCGCCGACGCCGTGGCCGAGATCCTCGGCGTCACCGACGTGGGCGCCGACGCCGATTTCTTTGCCCTGGGCGGAAACTCGCTGTCGGCTACCCGGGTGGTGTCGCGGCTGGCGGCCGTATCCGGACTGCGGATCGGCGTGCGCGACCTGTTCGACCGCCCCACCGTCGCCGCACTCGCCGCGCTGATCGAGCAGGGCGGCGACCAGCGTCCGCCGCTCGTCGCCGAGCACAACGATCAGCCCGCACCCCTCGCCTACGCGCAGCAGCGGCTGTGGTTGCTGAACCGCGTGGACCCCGAATCGCCCGCGTACAACGTGGCGTTCGCCGTCGAATTCGACGGGAACCTGGACGCCCTGGCCCTGACCGCGGCGCTGACCGATGTGATCGAACGCCATGCCGTGCTGCGTACCGTCTTCCCCGACACGGAGTCGGGTCCGGTCCAGCAGGTGCTACCGGCGTCTGTCGAGTTCGTCGTCGGGGACGATCTGGCGGTTCGCGGATTCGACCTCACCACCGAGGCGCCGCTGCGGCTGGCGCTGTCCGAGGAGGCGCCGGGCCGGCACACCCTCACCGTGGTGCTGCACCACATCGCCGTCGACGGGCTGTCGTTCGGGCCGCTGATCCGGGACTTCGCGATCGCCTACGAGGCGCGGACGTCCGGGCACGCCCCCGACTGGACGCCGCTGCCCATCCACTACACCGACTTCGCGCGATGGCAGCGCCGCGTCCTCGGCGACGCCGCCGACCCGCGCAGCCGGATGCGACGCGAACTCGACTACTGGACCTCCGCGCTCGACGGCCTGCCCGCCCTGCTGCCGCTGCCCACAGACCGGCCGCGACCCGGCACCGACCGACTCACGGCGCGGCAGGTGCCGTTCCGGGTACCGGCCGAACTGCAGGGTGAACTGGAAAGCATTGCCCGACAGCAGAACTCGACCCCGTTCATGCTGCTGCATGCCGCGCTGGCCGTGCTGCTCTCGAAGCTGACCGGTGCCCAGGACCTCGCGATCGGAACACCGACGTCGGGGCGGACCGATCCCGCACTCGACGACGTGGTCGGCATGTTCGTCGGCACCGTCGCCCTGCGCAGTCGCATCGACCCGCGCGCCGGCTTCGACGAACTGCTCGCGTCCGTCCGGGAAACCGACCTCGCCGCATTCGCGCACGCGGAGGTGCCGTTCGAACTCGTCGTCGACGCGGTGGCCCCGGCCCGATCCACCGGGCACCACCCGCTGTTCCAGGTGATGCTGGCGTACGACAATTTCGACTCCGTCCCGGACGTCACGCTGTCGGGGATGAACGTGCGGGGCCGGGAAGTGGGCACCGGAACCAGCCGCTTCGACCTCGAAATCTCGGTACGCGAGCAGGACGGCGGACTCGACGGCGTGTTCGTCTATCCCGCAGAGCTGTTCGACGCCGCCACCGTCGAGGCGTGGGCCGGGCGGCTGCTGCGGGTGCTGCGGGCCGTGGTGGCCGACGTGCATGTGCCGGTCGGCGCCATCGACGTGCTCAGCGAGTCCGAACGGGCGGCACACGTGGCCGGTGTTATTCCGGCAGCGTCGTCGTCGGCAGTGTCGTCGCTGGCGGAACTGTTCGAGCAGCGGGCCGTCGAGCAGCCCGACGCGGCGGCGGTGACGTTCGGCGATATCACGTTGACGTACCGCGAACTCGAACGCCGCTCCGCCGAGGTGGCCGCGCACCTGCAGGCGTCCGGGGTGGCTGCCGAAGACCTGGTGGCGATCGTGCTGCCGCGCTCGATCGACCTGATCGTCGCCATCCTCGCGGTGACCCGCGCCGGCGCAGCATATGTGCCCATCGACGTCGACTATCCGGCCGAACGCATCCGCTACCTGCTCGATGACGCGAAGCCGGCCCTGGTCCTCTCCGCCCTCCCCGCTGTGAGTACTTCTCCACCGCGGAGTGTTAATAAGTACTCACGGGTGGGGAGTGCGTACGTCATCTACACATCCGGGTCCACGGGGGAGCCGAAGGGCGTGCTGGTCACCCACGCCAATGTGCTGTCGCTGCTGGCCAACACCCGCGACGAGTTCGGCTTCGGCCCCGGCGACGTGTGGACCATGTTCCACTCACACGCCTTCGACTTCTCCGTCTGGGAAATGTGGGGCGCCCTCACCACCGGCGGACGACTCGTGCTGGTCGACCACTACCTGGCCCGCTCACCCCGCGAATTCGCCGACCTGCTGGTCGACGAGGGCGTCACCGTCCTCAACCAGACGCCGTCCGCGTTCGGGCAACTGGCCGAGCACCTCGACTCGTCGTCGCTGCGACTGCTCATCTTCGGCGGCGAGGCACTCGACCCCGCACCGGTGGCGACATGGCTCACCCATCACCCGAATGTGCGCGCAGTCAACATGTTCGGCATCACCGAGACCACCGTCCACGTCACCCGACACGACCTGCGGCCGGGAGAGACGCGCCGCTCGATCGGACGCGCCCTGCCCGGACTGCGTACGTACGTATTGGACGCATCGCTACAGCCGGTGCCGACAGGAACCGCCGGCGAACTGTACGTGTCGGGGCCGCAGGTGGCGGCCGGTTACCTGGGCCGGCCCGCGCTCACCGCACAGCGGTTCGTCGCCGACCCGTTCGTCCCCGGTGCCCGCATGTACCGGACGGGGGATCTGGCCCGCTACAGCCGCGACGGCGACCTCGACCACATCGGCCGCGCCGACACCCAGGTGGCCCTGCACGGTTACCGCATCGAGCCCGGCGAGATCGAGGCGACACTGCTACGCCGACCCGACGTGGAACGCGCCGCCGTGATGGTGCGCGGAACCAGCGCCATTGGCGACCGGCTGGTGGCGTACGTGGTGAGCACCGCCGGGCCGCGGGAACTGTCGGCCTACCTGCGGACGATGCTGCCCGAGTACCTCGTCCCGAACGTCGTGGTGCCCGTCGAGGCCTTCACGCTCACCGCCAACGGCAAGCTCGATCGCGACGCCCTGCCCGAACCGGCCGTGGTGGTGCACGATGTGCACGCAC
>NZ_JBAQEO010000670.1:0-8231 GCF_049286785.1 Rhodococcus sp. (in: high G+C Gram-positive bacteria)
AACTCGACTGCGTGCACGAGATCCCCGACGGCGGGAGCTGGCTCAAAGTGCCCTTGGGGAAGATGGACACCGAACGGATGATCCCCATCGACGCCGACATCCTCGACCTGGTCGACCGCATCACCGAGCTGCGATCCCAGGGACGACCGTTGCCGCACCCCCGCTACCGACGCCCGGCCCAGTTCCTGTTCACCCACCACGGCCGACGCTTGGGACAAGGCGCCGTCCGTGCCGAGCTCGACCGGGCCGCCGACCTCGCCGGGCTGAAACACATCACCCCGCACCAGCTGCGGCACACCTACGCCACCGCCCTGGTCAACGCCGGGGTCTCCTTGCAAGCACTGATGGCACTGCTCGGCCACATGTCCGCGGAGATGAGCCTGCGCTACGGACGGCTCTTCGACACCACCGTCCGCACCGAGTACGAGCGCGCCCTGGACCTGGCCAAAGCCCAGGCCCGCACCCCAACGCCCGGCCGGACCAGCCTGCCACTGACCGACATCACCGGCGGCGCGGACTGGAAAGACACCCCGCTGCTGAAGTCCCGGATGGCCGGAGGGTTCTGCCTACGCGCACCCGCCCAGGGCGCCTGCACCTACGCCAACATCTGCGAACACTGCCCCAGCTACCACTCCGAACCCAGCTCGCTACCCGTCCTTGCTGCCCAACGCGTCGACGCCGAAGCCCTCGCCGCCGACGCCGAACAGCGAGGCTGGATCACCGAAGCCGACCGCCACCAGCGACTCATCGCCCGACTCGACACGCTGATCAGCAAGGCCCAAGCAGGATGACCAACACCGACACCCTCAACCGCGTCGAACGCGCCTGCATCGCACTCGGCCACGACGGCAAAGACGTCACCTTCACCGCCGTCGCCGCCCGAACCGGCCTGGGTCGCACCACCCTCTACCGCGACCCCACCATCCGCGCCGTCATCGAAGAACACCGCCACAGCAGCACCCGCAGCGGCACCGTGGTCGGCCTCACCGACGAGATCGCCACCCTACGAACAGTGGTCGACGAACTCGCAGCGCGCGTGCGACGCCACGAGGAGCAACTCCGCAGACTGCAGACCCCGAAGCGCTGAAATCGTTAACCGGCCAATCCACCAGCCTGACCCGCCTATTAGCCGGATAATCGTATGACAACGCGATGGCGGAGGCGTTCAACTCGTTGTTCAAGGCCGAGTGCATTCGCAATCCCGTGATGCGCCCACGCGGGGGCTGGCGAGGCGTTTGAGACGTCGAGTGGGCGGTCGCCGAGTACATCGACTGGTTCAACCACCACCGCTTACATGGCGAGATCGACCACGTTCCACCTGCCGAGTACGAGGCCGCCTACTGGTCGAATGACACGGCGGCCGACTACCGTGAGACACCGGTCCTCGCTGAGGCCGGAACCAGATAACCGAGCCTCCGCCGAAATCGGGGCGATTCACTAACTGTCGTTGCGTATCAGGAGTGGCCGTGTCGTCTTGGGCGCAATTCATGTCGTTCATCAAGCTTGCGAGCGGGTTGGCCCGATCGCCGGCACTACTCACTTGCCCGAAGTGCGTCGGACAGAGGTTTCGGGAATAGCTCGCGGGTCGCGATCTTGTCACACCGTGAACACGCTCCGCAACGCGTCCGGAACGTCGCGGTAGGAGCGAATCGTCCGGCACTTACCGCGACCGAGGCGCGCGAGGTCGCGCCCCAGGTCGACATCCTTCTCTCCGCTGACGTCGAGCAGCACGTCCAATCGCGGCAGCGTGGTCGCAATCGTCCGCGGGTCGGGACCGGCGTTGTGAACACAGTCGCTGAGCAGGAGCACTCTTCCCTCACTGAACGGAGTGTTGCTCAGTTCTTTTCGAGAAGTCTGCAGGGCAAAGGCAACGTTTGTCAGTCCTCGTGCTGGAACCTGGAGCAGCAGGTCGAGCACCGCACTCGGGTCGAGGCGCCGCCCCAGCGGTGAGAGCACTGCCGCGTCCGACCAGAACGCGATCACCGCGAGCCGATCACGATGCAGTGCGCTCGCCAGTGCGCCGACAGTCGCGGCGGCAGTGCGGATCCGCGCGCCTTTCATCGACCCGGAGAGATCGATGGCAAGCACCACCGACCGCCGTGCGCGCACGCGCTCGCGCACGACGATGTCGTCGTCTTCGGGGAACGGCTTTCCCGCGATCGCCTGCACCGTCGCGTCGAGGTCCATTTCGGCGGAGCCGCCCCACCAGCGAACGTTCGTCAGGTCGCCGACGCCGCGTCTCGCACGCCTGTCGCGCGGGGGCTGCGCGAGTGCAAGACGGCGTGCGATCCCGTGGGAGCGGCGACGTGTGAGCGTGTCTGCTGCGGACTCGTCGACCTCGTCGAGGGCAATCACCTCGCCGGTTTCCGCAGTGTCACCACTGGTGGTGGAGCCTGGTAGCCGGGCAGATCCAGCCCGTCCACGACTCCGGTCGGCGCCGATCAGCACCAGGGCGCCCCCGGATCCGCTGGAAGGCTGGAACAACGTCGGCTCTACGTCGAGCTGTTTCGGCCGCCGCCGCAGCGGACGTAATCCCCGCTTGCCCGAAGACCGTCGGCGGGTCAGCGGGGAATCCGCCTCGATGGCTCTTCAACCAGGTTTGGCCGCAGATGGATTGAGCAGGAAATGGTCTTCCCATACCTCACGGAGTACCGCCTCGGGCGTGGCCGCAAGAGTCTCGTCGACGTGAATGCGTCCCGACAGCGCGACGAGCAGGGCGTCGAGCACCACGCCGGTGTAGTCTCCGGGCAGGTCGCGCGGTGGGGTGAGCGCCGGCTCTTCGGGCAGAACGACGTCGCGCATCATCGCGAGTTGAATCGCGATCACGGTCAGGTCGATCGCGCCCCGGACACTGCTGCCCTGACGGACGTCGTCACGTTCCCGGGTGGCCCGGGTGAGGGCGACC
Source organism: Rhodococcus sp. (in: high G+C Gram-positive bacteria) (assembly GCF_049286785.1). Lineage (GTDB taxonomy): Bacteria > Actinomycetota > Actinomycetes > Mycobacteriales > Mycobacteriaceae > Rhodococcus_F. Next base: position 2,906 of record NZ_JBAQEO010000670.1, read on the forward strand.
GCGTCCGACACCAGACGTGGAGATTCGATTCCGGTGCGTTGCACAACGATTCCACGTTCTGCCTCGGCATCCTGATAGCCGATGGCGATGCGGCACAGCCGGTCGTGCACCGAGTCGGGAAGCCGGATCATCACCGACACAAGAGGGAGTAATCATGGGACTTCTCGACGGTAAGGTCGCGCTCATCACCGGTGGCGCACGCGGACAGGGCCGCGCACACGCCCTCGTCTCGGCCCGCGAAGGCGCCGACGTGATCCTCGTGGACATTGCGGACCAGATCGCCAGCGTGCCTTACGCGATGGCCCGCCAGGAAGATCTTGCGGAGACCGTCAAGCAGGTCGAGCAACTCGACCGCCGTGCCTTGGCGATCACCGCCGACGTCCGGTCGCAGGAGCAGCTCGATGCCGCCGTTGCGCAGGGTATCGCCGAGTTCGGTCAGATCGATATCCTCATCGCCAATGCCGGTATCTGGACCATGGGTCCGTTCTGGGAACTGAGCGAAGAATCCTGGAACGATATGATGGACGTCAACCTCACCGGCGTGTGGAAGTCCGCAAAAGCGGTGGCGCCGCACATGATCGAGCGGCAGAGCGGGTCGATCGTCATCACCTCGTCCGTCAACGGCCTCGAACCGGGCGTCAACTACTCCCACTACGTGGCCTCCAAGCACGGTGTCATCGGATTGATGAAGAACATCGCCCTCGAACTCGCCCCGCACGGGGTGCGGTGCAACTCGATCAACCCAGGGGCGATCCTCACCCCGATGACCGACCACCAAGGTGCCAGGGACATGTTTGCCGGCCATGAGGGCGGCACCCAGGAGGAGCTGTTCGAGGGTGGCTACCACTTCCACGCGCTCAAGGGACATACCTTCATGCCACCGGAGGTCATCGCGAACACCGCCCTGTACCTGAATTCCGAACTCGCGGCGAGCGTCACCGGGGTGACCATCCCCGTCGACGCAGGGCACATGCTGCTCACCGGCTACAACCATGAACCGGTGAAGAAGTAGCGGCAGGAATAGACACGGCAGAGGCTGCATCATGACCCTCAGTGCCCAATCCGACACCGCCGTCACCGGAACCCGGGTCACCGGGGTGGGCGTCGACACGGTCCGCGGTATCCGCGACCGGGTCGCCGGCCACCTCGTCGGCCGCACCCACGAACTCGATTTGCTGCTCGCCACCGTTGCCGCGGGGCGCGACGTGCTGCTGGAAGGTCCACCGGGAACGTCCAAATCGACGATGCTGCGGTCCATCACGTCCGAATGGGGCATCCCGTTTGTGTTCGTCGAGGGTAACGCCGACCTGACGCCGACACAGCTGGTCGGCCACCACAATCCGTCTCGAGTGCTCCGCGAAGACTACTCGGCCGGGAACTTCGTCGCCGGCCCACTCGTCGAAGCGATGCGCACCGGCGGGTTTCTCTACATCGAGGAACTCAACCGTGCGCCGGAGGACACGCTCAACACCCTGCTCACGGCAATGGCCGAGCGGCGGATTGCGGTGCCGCGTGTCGGGTCGGTCGAGGCGCTGCCCACGTTCAGGATCGTCGCATCGATGAACCCGTTCGACAATGTCGGCACCAAGGTGATGAAACTCGGCTGTGATCCGCGCCTCACCATATGGCATAGGGTGTCAAAAGTGTAGAGGTTCGAGGCGAAAAGGGGACTTTCGTCCACTCTCTGTCAAGATGGGCCCGTGACGGACTCGGGGGATGAACGAAACGTGGGCGGGGCGCGATGGGGTCGGCCCGCCTCCACCAGCGTGCACGCGCTCGCGGATGTGGCGCAAAGACTCTTTCTGGACAAAGGATTCGAACAGGTCAGCGTCGACGACATCGCCTCCGCCGCGGGAATCAGCCGACGGACCTTTTTCCGCTACTTCCCCGCCAAGGCGGATGTGTTGTGGGTCGAATCGCCGGCGGAGCTGGAGAGGCTGCGCGAGGCACTGCAGACAAGCAGCACCGGCAACGGGGAGGACTACAAGGAGGTCCTGATCCGCGCGGTACTCGCCGCGCTGCAGTTTCCGCCCGAACGGCGCGAGTGGGCGCTGCACCGCGCACAACTCGTCTTCGATATCCCGGCGGTGCAGGCGCACACCGCGGTACGCCAGGACGCCTGGCGCACCGCAATAACAGAGTTCGTCGCACGCCGGACGGGGCACCCGGTCGACACGCTGTTTCCTGTCGCGGTCGGCCACGCAACTGCCGCGGGAGTGCAGGCTGCCCTTCGGTACTGGGTCGCGCACCCCGACGAGGAACCGGCCGAGGTGCTCCGTCGGACGCTGGAGTTGGTCGTACCCGCAGCTCCGCCCACCGAAGAGACCCGGACCGGCCGGACCCGGCAGCCAGAGGCGCCCTGACAGGGCGTTCGAGACCGCTCCCGAGCGATTGATTCGACACATCCGAAACCGTGCGGCCGGCACCACCGGTACATCGAGAGTTCATCCGTTCATCCGAGAGGTTTGTCAGCGCCGTTCTGCGACAACATGGTCACCCACGACGCCGACCTCATCACGCGGTCGTGGCTCGAGCCGAGGTTCCGCAGCGCGCTCGACCCCGCCGTATGGGACGAGGAGCGGTGATGACCGCGCCGGCGGCCCTGCCCCGCCGCTCTCGGTGAAACCGTGCGTAGTCGCGGCGGATTCCGGACAGCGTCCAGCACCAGGTCGTGAGTGTGTGGGATCGGGTGACCGGTGGCGTGGTGGTGGTAGCCGATCGCCGCCACCCACCGGGCCAGAGTGACCGGGACGTAGGCCCGCTCCCCTGCCATGTCGTAAGTGTCGTCGGCGGCGACCAGATAGGCGGCGACGGTCACCGGGTGCGCCGGCAACGCCGTGTGCGTCCGTGCGCCGTACACCACCGTTCGAACCGCCGCCACGCCGACGCATACGTCCGCCGTGTGCCCTCGGAACGAGACGCGGCCACCGCCCCGGCGATCCGGGCGGCCGCCTCCTCCGACAACTCTGGTGGCAGCCCCCACCCGTCTGCCGGAAACGACACCCGGTGCGGCGGTGCCCTGCGCCGTAGGGGCCTGCTCGATAGTCGTCACGGAAGCGGACACTACCGGCACGCACCGACAGCGCAGCTGCATGGAACCGTGTCGTGAAGTGGGGATTCGAGCCCAATGGTAGTCACATACCGGCGACAGCACGCGCCCGGGCCGACCCACACGGGAGAATCACTGTCATGCACGCCCGTCGCCGGCCCGGTCACCTCGTCCACGTCGTCGCAGTCCTGCTGCTCGCTCTCATGGCCGCTGCCTGCGCACCATCCACCGACCAACCCGCAGGACCGGCCACGCCGCCGCCGGGACCGCCGATCACGGTGGCCCCGGCCGACGGCGCCACCGCGGTCAATCCCCTCGACCCGGTATCGGTGAGCACCACCGGAGGCACCCTCGAAACGGTCACCATGACGAACGACGAGAACCGGGTGGTCGAGGGCATCTTCACCCCGGACCGTCTCTCCTGGAAACCGGGAGTGCCACTCGGCTACGGCAAGACCTACACCCTTGTGGTCACCGCGGTCGGCGATCAGGGCGCCCGGAGCACTCGGACCAGCACCTTCTCCACCGTCCGGCCCGGCAACCAGACCAAACCGTCCTTCGTCACCACCGGTGGGAACCTGCTGACCGACGGCGGAACCTTCGGGGTCGGCATCGTGATCGTCACCCACTTCGACGAAGCGATCACCGACAAGGCCGCCGCCGAGAAGGCCCTGCACGTGGAGTCCACACCTCCGGTCGCCGGCTCGTGGTACTGGGCCGATGACCAGAACGTGCACTGGCGACCGCGGAACTATTGGGCGCCTGGTACCCAGGTCAGGGTCCGCGCGAACGTCTATGGCCTCGCCGTCGGCGAAGACCTCTTCGGGCAGGAGGACGTGCAGACGTCGTTCACCCTCGGGGACGCGCACATCTCCGTGGCCGACGATGCCACCAAACAGGTGACCGTGACCGACAACGGGCAGGTGGTCCGGACGATGCCGACCTCGATGGGTAGGGGCGGCACCGAGGTCGTGGGCGGGCGGACCCTCTCGTTCTGGACGCAGCCCGGCGTCTACACCGTCATCGACAAGGCCAACCCGGTCGTGATGGATTCCTCCACCTACGGTCTGCCGGTCAACTCGCGCCTCGGATACAAGGAGTCGATCAACTACGCCACCCGCATCAGCAACGACGGCATCTACCTCCACGAACTCGCCGACACCATCTGGGCGCAGGGCAACACCAACGTTTCGCACGGGTGCCTGAACCTCAGCCCCTCCAACGCCCGCTGGTTCTACGACTTCTCCGTCCCCGGCGACGTCGTCGAGGTCCGGGGCACCGGCGGAGCCCCACTCGAGTTGTGGCAGAACGGCGACTGGTCCGTCCCGTGGGACCAATGGCAGGCAGGCAGCGCACTGACCTGACCCGCCCATCGACCCCTGCAGCAGGGCCAGGGGGTCGGACCGAGCGACGCCTTCCCCTCGGATTCGCGATGAGTCTGGCAGTGCTGGGGCTGGCCACCCGATTCGACCTGCTCAGCCTCGGCGACGGGACGGGACGGGTTTTCCCCGCACTGGGCGTGTTCTGAATCTTCGCGTGGGGGTGGGCGGCAGCGCGCTGCCCCACGGTGTGGCACCGTGTGGGTGTGATCGTCCTGCTTGTGGCTCGCCGTTCCCGGCTCGTTGGCGACCTCGACCGGGAACTGACCGGGTTCAGGCCCTTCGCGCCGGTCGGAGGAATCGCGCCGGTCGGAGGAATACTGCGCCAGGCTTCGCCCGCGAGGAACACATTGCCGTAGCGCATCGGCTCGTACACTACGCGCGGAAGGGCAGCACCATCTGTTCGATGATGGGGCTACGCTCGAGTTCGAATCCGTCCGGTCCGGCGACCCGCTTCTGCAGTGCCTCCCAGGTCCGGTCCTCGGTCCACGCGGAGGCGTCGATGCTCAGGTCACATTGGAAGTACATGCGCTGCACCGTCACACTGCGCTGACTGATCAGCACGTGCTCGGAGTTGGCGTAGATCTACTCGGATGCGCTCGGCGGGGCCTCGGTGAGGATCGCTAACCACCTCGGCGATCGACGGCATGGCCCCGCCCGCTCCGCCTACCTGGCCGTGTACGGGATCTCAGCGCCGACGAATGGTGTGAAGACCAGTTATCTACAGTGCGAGGACGAGAGATGTACAACGCGCCAAGTCAGGCTCTGACAGCGATCTCTGTGACGAAGATGGTCACGACTGTTGGGAACGCCTCTCGATTCCGGCGCAACGAATCGCATCCCCCCATTGCGGAGTCGGCCCGATGACCGCGGCTGCGTTCGTTCCCGAAACGAGCAA
>NZ_JBAQEO010000671.1:0-5143 GCF_049286785.1 Rhodococcus sp. (in: high G+C Gram-positive bacteria)
CGAGGAGCGGGACCGGAACTCCACTCGCGCGGTCGCCGCGGACACAGGGCCGCCGCGATCAGCGGAACCAGGAGGAGGAGCCCGCCGAAGATCCCGAGCCGGTACCAGCGGTCGGTGGGGAAGTCGAGGGTCACGGTGCCTTCGGTGCCGGCGGGCAGAATCCATCCCTGCTGCCAGCCGTTGACGACAACCCGAGTCAGCTCGCGGCCGTCGGAGGTGGTGGCGACCCAGCCGATGTTGGTGCTCTCGGGTACGACGAGCATGCGATCGGAACCTGATCGGGGAACGGTCAGTTCGCGGTGGTTCTCCGTCCAGGCGGTGGTCGGGAGACCTTCGACGGGAGCATCTTCGACGGGAACAGGGGAGGCGCGGGGTCCGGCGTTCAGCTGCAGGTTGTCGACGAAGAACGCCGAGCCCGGTTCGACCGTCACATCCTGGCGGCCGGCGGCGAGCGGAACGGGTGCGCCGGTGTCGCAGAGGGTCGCGGAAACCGGGCCGCCGGACAGCAGTTGACCGACGGTGGCCGAGACGCTGGTACGGACGAGTTGACCGCCGAGGGAGATCGCGGGGCCGTCCTCGCAGGACACCGTGACGACACGGGCGCCGGGATTGTCGAGTATGCCCGAGCCCGGCAGCAATTCGCCGTCGGCGCCCAGTACCCCGACCTCGGCGAGGCCGGCGGGCTGGAGTTGGGCGAGACCCAGGGAGTTCTGGTCGAGGGTGTCCTTCCACGACACGATGCTGAGGACGATCCGGTCGGTGACGTGCGGCTCGAGCGCGACGGGGTCGTCTCCGTCCACGTCGCGCACCTGTGGTCCGGTGCCGAGATCGACGGCGACGGTCTCGGGGGCGGCGGGCAGCGATCCCGGGCTGGGTGTCAGTTCCAGGCCGGTGACAAGGGTGGGCTCGGGCAGTGTGACGGTCATCGTGGGCTTGGCACCCTTGCCGCTGACGGTCTCCTGCTTCGCCGTCCAACTGGTGCGGGGATCGCCGTCGGTTGCGGCGAAGGCGGCGCCGCGCAGATCGGCGAAGTCGCTGGTTCCGCTCGCGGCGGGTGCGTCCGGCCGGGTCAGCAGCTGTTCGAGCGCGGCGCCGTTGCGGGCGCGCAACGTCAGTTGCGGTGCGACGGTCGTGGGTCGGGGCACCTGCAACGTTCGCTGGAAGACGCCGACTTCTTCGGGCGGTAGTGCGATCGCGTTGCTGCAGCGGACGCGGTCGGATGCTTCTACACAGGCGTTCCGGCCGGGCAGTTCCTGGCTGAGATCCCAGCCGGCCACGGAGGCGTTCTCGACGGTGGGCGGCAGGACGGTGCGGAACCGGATGGGTACGGTCACCGGGGCGTCCCGTTGCGAGAAGTCTTGGACCGCGACCTCGCTGATGCCGAATTGTGTTCCAGCAGAACCATTCTCCGTGCGGATGGCGGTGATGCGGATCCAGGGCGTCTTGCCACCCGGTACCGACACCGAAATCGGCTCACCCGGCTGGGTCACCTTCACGGCTGTGCTGCCGTTGGGAGTCGAGACCTCCATCCAGCGGACGGGGGCACCGATCGCGGCCGGACTGGTGGTGATGTGCAGGAGCGCGGCCGTGAGCGGGGTGGAGAAGTCGATCTGGAGCCACTGACCCAGAGCGCGTTCGATCCCGTTGCTGAACCATCCTGTCGCGGGGTCGTCGTCGACGGTGGCAGCGGCGCTGCTGGCGGGAGACGACCCGCCCAGTTGGGTGGCGTCGGACGCCGCGCTGGACACGCTCAGCCGTGCACCCTCCCATTCGCCCTGCACCAGCGGGGTGTCGGCAACCGGATAGTCGGGCACCCGGTTGAACGTGCGTCGTGCATCGTCCGGGGTGCGCAGCGCCGAACTGTGGTTGTCGACCTGTCCGTAATCGGTCTCCCGGTTGCGGGGGGTATCGGTGACGATCACGTCGTCCACGGGCAGGCCGGCGCGCCTCGCATCCGCGGCGAGCAGCACCGGACCCGTCCCCGGCAGGGCGCCGTTCTCGCGTAGTCGTTGCACCGACTCGGGACCGCCCTGCACGAGCGGCACGTCGCTGAGCGGTGCGGTGTACGGACCTCTCGTGGCCGGTGATCCGTCCGGCGCCGAGATCTCGAAGATCTCGATCGCCGGGTACCGCGGCTGTAGATCGCTGTCGATGACCATGCCCTCGACGTCGCCGGGGCCGATGTCCTCGCCGAGCTCGGCCACCTTGGTGAAACCGGGCGAGCCGGTGACCGCCTGATGCGCCAGCAACGGTCGGGTGGAGCGGGACGTGCCGGGGTCGAGATCGTTTCGCAGGACGAGATAGGAGATGCCCTGACCGAGCAGGGTCTGCGCCATTCCGTCCGAAGGCCTGCCGTCGGCGATCAGACGCTGGATCGAGTCCATCGCCCGGATCGTGCCGGGTGGGGTGAGCGGCACGGCGTCGCGCGACGCCCAGGGCGTGGAGGCGAGCGCCTGGATCGGCTCGTCGCGGGTGAGACCCCACACCTGGCTGCCGAACGGTGCTCCGGGAACGACGAGGGCCCGTTCGGCGTCGGAACCGTCCGGACTGGTACCACCGGCGTTGTCCTCGAGCCACGATGCCGCCTGCTGCCAGTAATCGGGCACCGACGTGTAGGTGCCGCGCGGTGCGAGCTTGCCGGTCCAGGCCAGTGACGTCGCGAGCGTGAGCGCCACGAGGACCAGGCTGGTGACCGCGACCATCCGTTCCCGTTCCGGATGTGCGAGGGCACCTCGCCACCGGGCGAACGGGACCGATCCGGGTAACGGCACCTGCGCGAGGAGATGGGCCAGTCCGAGTACCAACGGCAATCGGACGAGTGGTTCGAGTTTGTGCACGTTGCGTAGCGCCGCCCCGGCGGAGTCGAGGAACAGGCGTACCTCTTCGGCAAACGGGGACGCCAGCTCACCGATGTAACCGGCGGCGAGACCGGTGACGCCGACGAACAGGACGAGCACTAGCCGGCCCCGTGCCGGCATCGCTCTCATACAGAGTCCGGCGAGCCCGGCGGCCGCGATCAGGCCCGTCGCAACCACCGCGGCGGGCTGGGTCACCAGCACTGCGCCGGCGATGCGTTCGGGGGAGACGAACGGCGTCCAACTGTCCGTGCCGCGCAGGATCTCCGCCAGTGAGGTCCATTGGGTGGTGATACCGGACGACTCGATGAAGTCGAGGAACGGCGGGCTCACCTTGCCGAGCAGGAGCAGGGGCACGATCCACCACAGGGTGGCGAGGGCGAGGAACGGGAACCACCACGCGGTGAACGTCCACCACCGCTTGTTGGGGCGGTGCGCGATCCACCACAGCCCGGCCACCAGGCAGGCCGCGGCGGTGGCGACGGCGTTGACCGCCCCCATCAGCGCCACGGCCAGCGCGGACTGGGCCGCCAGCCGGGAGAGGCTCCGAGGCTTCGCCGTCGGCGACAGGGCAAGCACCACCGGCAGCAGGACCCAGGGGGCCAGCATCATCGGGAGCGTCTCCGACGAGATCGATCCCAGCGTGGTGAGGACGCGCGGCGAGAACGTGAACGCGACACCGGCGATGATGCGGGAGGACCGGCTGCCGACCCCGAGGGCCTCGGCGAGCCGGACGATTCCCCAGAACCCGGCGATGAGCAGCAGAGCCCACCAGATGCGCTGGGTGACCCACGCCGGAACGTTGAGGACGTCGCCGAGCGCGAAGAACGCGCCGTGCGGGAAGAAATATCCGTAGGCCTGGTTCTGGACCTGACCCATGGGCCCCTGGCTGGTCCACTGATGCGACGCCCGCGCCAGGAATCCGAGCGGATTCTCCGTGAGGTCGTACTTCGTGTCAGCCGCGAGCCGGCCGGGAGTCTGGAGAAAGGAGAGAACGAACGCTACGACAGAGGCGCCGAACAGCCACCGTCGTGACAGAGGCTCCGCCGACGGCGCCAGTGACAGAGGCTCCGCCGACGGCGCCAGTGACGACATGGCTGCCGAGTCGACGGAAGTGCGTGAACGTGCGAAGTCGACGCTCTCAGCGGCTGCCGTACTCAACCTGGTTCAGGAGCGAGGAATCCGCATTGCCACTGCGGTCGATCTCGGGGCGGGTGTTCTCCTGTGCCGCCGTGACGATGCCGAGCGTGGCCACGGCGCCGAGAGCGACACCGACTACAGCGCTGATTGCACCAGGCACCAGGAACTTCGCCATCTCACTTCTCCCACCGTCATGCAGTTCGACGTGCGCGGCTACTCCCGCGTACGTATTGCTCGGGCCAAGGTATCACCCGCGGGCCGAGGAACAGCCCATTGGTGCGTGAAGTGCCGACCTCGCCGCAGGATTTCCACAGGTCGCCTCGTCACGACGGCACCCCGAGCGCCCGCAGCAGGGTCTGCAGCTTGGTGCTCGTCTCGTCCAGCTCCGACTGTGGATCCGAATCGGCGACGATGCCTCCGCCTGCCGTTGCCAGGGCCTCGAGGCCATCCGCGGTGATCTCGGCGCACCGAATCGACACCACCCAGTCGCCGTCGCCGGCGGCGTCGCACCAGCCGACGGCGCCGCCGTAGAAGCGACGCTCCTCCTCGACGTCCCGGATGGTGTCGAGGGCGAGGTCTGTGGGTGTGCCGCACACGGCGGGGGTCGGGTGCAGGAGGGTTGCGAGGCGCAGGGCGCTCTGCGCGGGATCACGCAGCACACCCTCGATCGGTGTCGCGAGGTGCCACACCTCGTGCGTGCTCGTCAGGACCGGGGAGTCCGGCACGCTGAGTTCGGTGCACAGCGGTGCGAGGACCTCGGTGATCCATGCCGTCACGAATGCGTGCTCGGCGCGGTTCTTGGCGGACTCGAGCAGGCCGCGGCCCTCCCGCTCGTCGGCTGAGGGGTCGGCGCGGCGCGGGGCGGTTCCGGCCAGCGGACGGCAGCTCACCCGGCGCCCGCGGCGACTGAGCAGCACTTCGGGGCTGGCACCGACGAGGCTGTGGCCGCGGAATCCCTCACCGGCGGGGCTGAGGTCGACGGCGAATCCGTTGGCACCAGGGTCGAGCCGGATCATCCGGGCTGCCAACGCTTCTGCCGAGATGGGGGAATCTGCTGTGAGGATGACGCTGCGCGCCGCCACCACCTTGCCGAGTGGGCCCTCACGCAGCCGGTCCACGAGGGAACGGACGCGCGCCACGTGTTCGGC
>NZ_JBAQEO010000672.1:0-3095 GCF_049286785.1 Rhodococcus sp. (in: high G+C Gram-positive bacteria)
GCCCTCGCTACCGGGCTGCGAGGTCGTGGGCACGAGCTCGGTGAGACGCTGGCGGATGCGAACCGGACATTGACCGCACTGAATCCGGTGATGCCGCAGTTGCAGAGCGACCTGCGAGATACGGCAGTCGTCAGCACTACGTTCGGGGATTCGGCCGGAGACTTGATGTCGATCCTGCGTAATGTGACCACAACCTCCGGGACCATCGTCGAAGAACAGCAGAGCGTCGAGGCATTGCTGGTGTCGGCCATCGGATTCGGAACGACCGCAGGCGATTTCCTGGGGGCCAACGAGGACGGGATCGTCGACTCGTTTCGCTTGCTCACCCCCACCACCGAGTTGCTGGACGAGTACAGTTCGTCGTTCCCCTGCATCGCGAGTGCAGGAGCCAAGGCCGCGGAGGATATGATCCCGGCAGGCGCGAAGACCGGATACTCCCTCAATATGGATGCGGGTTTGACTACCGGCGACGACCCGTATACGTACCCGAAGAATCTCCCCGTCGTCGCGGCACACGGCGGATCGCGAGGCAAACCCGGCTGCTACCCCGAAATCGGCTGGGATACATACCCTGCCCCGCACCTGAGGATGAATACCGGGGCACCGCAGGGAGGACCGGGGACCTACCGCCCACGCCCGGCCAACCCCACACTGGTCGAGTATCTGTTCGGGAATGCGATCGGAGGCCCCGGACAACCATGAAAACCACATCGACGACCGTCAAGTTCACGATCTTCGTCGTGACGATGTGCCTCGTACTCTTCGCACTTGTCACGATCTTCGGAAAACTACGATTCCAGAGCCAGTCCGAATACCACGCGTTGTTCACCAACGTCTCCGGCCTGAAGTCCGGTGAGTTCGTACGCATCGCGGGAGTCGAAGCGGGCCGCGTGAAAGCCATCACCGTCGAAAATAGTTCGATCGCGCGGGTCACCTTCGCACTGGACAAGGACGTGGAGGTGTCGGAAGGGACGCGCGCCGTGGTGCGATACGAGAACCTGATCGGCGACCGGTACATGGAATTGACAGAGGGTCCGGGATCGCTGACGCCGATACCGCCGGGCGCCACGATAGGCATCGGCAATACTTCTCCCGCACTCGATCTCGATGCTCTCCTCGGCGGCTTCCGCCCGCTGTTAAGAGCTCTGGATCCGGAGCAGGTGAACAAACTGTCCGGCGAACTGATCGCCGTCTTCCAGGGGCAGGGAGGGACCATTGCCAACGTGTTGAGCCAGACCGCACAACTCACCAGCACGCTGGCCGACCGAGATCAACTGATCGGTTCGGTCATCACCAACCTCAACGGCCTTCTCCAGACCGTCGACCACAAGAACCGAGAGTTCGACTCGATGATCGACAAGCTGCAGGGTCTCGTCAGTGGAATTGCAGCACAGGCAGATCCCGTTTCCGACGCGCTTTCGCACAACAACAACGCGTCCGGCACGGTCGCGTCGCTGCTGGACTCGACTCGGCCGAGCATCAACACCGACATCGATCAGCTCCGCCGTCTCTCGACAAATGTCGACAACGATCGAGAGTATGTCGATCGATTGCTCTCGGAGCTGCCTGCGGACTATCAGCGCTTGAGCAGACAAGGCCTGTATGGCGATTTCTTCAGTTTCTACTTGTGCGACGTCACGTTGAAGGTGAACGGGGACAGGGGAGATCCGATGTACATCCCTGTCGTAGGACAACGGGCTGGGAGGTGCACACCGTGAAGGAGCGGTTGCCCGAGGGGCCGAATACCTTTCGAGTCGGCCTGATAGGAATCATCCTCACTCTGACGGTTGTCCTGTCTGCCCAGAATTACGACAAGATCCCCATTGTGGGGGCCCACCGCGAGTACCGTGCATATTTCGCGGAAGCGGGCGGATTGAAACCCGGTGCGCCCGTTGAGGTTGCCGGGGTGAAGGTCGGCAAGGTGGCCGATCTCGAACTGACCGGCGACAAGATCCTGATCCGATTCTCCGCAGAATCGGTCACCCTGGGCAACGACACGGAAGCAGCGATCAGGACCCGCACCATGCTCGGAAGCAAAACACTGGAACTGACTCCCCGCGGAGACGAACCCCTCGGGGCAGAGGACATCATCCCGTTGCAGAACACGACAAGTCCGTACCTTCTCACCGACACCCTGGGGGAATTGACGAACACGATCAGCGGCTTGGACACGGACGGCCTCGGCGAGGCGCTCGACGTACTCGGCGAGACGATGGACAAGAGCGAGCCCGATCTCGGTGCCCTGGACGGTGTATCGCGGTTCTCCTCCTCGATCAGCACCAGAGACGACCTCCTGAAGAGCCTGCTCGGTAACGCCGAGGGGGTGACGAACGTACTCGCCGAGCGCAGTGCTCAGCTCAATACGTTGATCCTGAGCGGCAGCACGCTGTTCACTGCGCTCGATCAGCGGCGACAGGCCATCGACATGCTCCTCGCCAACCTGACAGAGGCCTCTCGGCAACTGAGCGGACTGGTCGCCGAGAACGAGGCCCAGATGGCCCCGACCTTGGAGAAGGTCAATGCGGTGGTGGATCTGTTGAACGCCAGGAAGGCTGACATCGCGAATTCGCTTCTGCCCTTGAGCCAGTACGCGGGCTCCCTCGGCGAGTCCGTTGGCTCGGGCCCCTTCTTCAAGGCCTATGTCGGCAATCTCCTGCCGGGGCAGTTCCTCCAGCCATTCATCGACGCCGCGTTCTCGCAGGCCGGGGTGGATCCGGGAGTCCTCGGAACCTCCACCTACCCGATTGACGGAGGTTACAACCGCCCTCCGGGCACGATTCCGCCCACCGATACCGCTCCCGGGCCGAATACCCCGGTGCCATCGGCGCCGCCGGCACCGTTTCCGACGCTTCCGCGTATACCTGGATCGGGGGGCTGAATCGTGCAGATCCCGAAGATCCGGAAACATTGGGCGGTGATCGCCGTGGCAGCAGTCGCTGCCGCCGCAGTGGTCCTCACGACGGGCTGGCGTGTCTTCACGGAGGTGACGCGTACCTCTGTCACCGCGTACTTCACCACCGCCAACGGTCTCTACGAAGGGGACGAAGTACTGGTGCTGGGCATCAGGGTGGGTAGCGTCGACACGATCGAGCCGC
>NZ_JBAQEO010000673.1:0-3944 GCF_049286785.1 Rhodococcus sp. (in: high G+C Gram-positive bacteria)
GCCCCCGGCTACTTCATCGTGGTTCCCCCTGATCAGGCCGGGCGCGCGTGGATACCGAACCTCGAAGCCACCGCCGCTGGGATCGCCGCCGCGATCTACGGCCCCGACGACGCAATCGTGATGGGCATCAGTGCCGCTCGCCTACACAACGTGATTCCCCGGGCGTTGGCCACCGCGGTCGTCGCCGTCCCCCGCCGTCACCGGACGATCACCCTCACCGACCGGACCGCCACCATCCGCTTCCTCCGCCGCGACACCCCCAGGCTCGATGCCGAACGCCTGGACACCCCGCTCGGCACCGCTCTGGTGACCACCCCGGAACAGACCGTTCTCGATCTGGCGCGGTGGCCGGCCCTCGGGGATGCCGAGAACGAAATCCCCGCCGCCATCACCGGGCTCTACCGGCGCAGCGATCGCGAACGTCTCACCACACTCGCCTCCGAGCAGGGATTGACCGCGGCCCTCGCCCGCGCGGAAACCTGGGCGCAGGCAGCCTCGTGAACCTCGACGAACGCGACAGCGTCGCCGACCAGTTCGGCGTCGCCCCCGAACAGGTCGAACGAGACCACCTCATCTTGCTACTCCTCGCCTACCTCAGCGAACATTTCGCCGATCGGCTCCACTTCATCGGCGGCACCGCCCTCGCCCGAACACACCTGCCCGACGGGCGGCTCAGTGAGGGCATCGACCTCATCGCCCTCGATGAACGTCGCAACATCCTCGCCGCCGACCTCGACAGGGCGCTCCCGAGAGCGTTGCAGCTGTCCTACGGTCGACTCGAATGGGCGCCGCCACTCAGTGCCGGGTCGAGTGTGGACGCCGCGACGTGAACCCGGCCGCGGGCCAGCGACGTCATCGCAGCCCGGTAGCCGACGTCCTCACTCCCGCCGACCAGCGCCGACGACGGTACCCGCACGCCGTCGAAATGAACCGTGGCCGTGGTCGACCCCGCCTGCCCCATCTTGCGGTCCTTGCTCCCCACCTGCACGCCGGGAGCATCCGCCGGTACCAGGAACACGGCAATACCGGGGCCGTCACCGTCGGCGGGCCGGGTGCGCGCGAACACTACGAACAGATTGGCCATCACGGCATTGGTGATGAACCGTTTCTCCCCGGTGATCACCCAGTCGTCACCGTCGCGCAACGCCTTGGTGCGCAGGCCGGCCGGGTTGGAGCCGGCGCCCGCTTCGGTGAGAGCGAACGAGGCGACGACGTCACCGCTCGCGATGCGCTCGAGCCATGTTGTCTTCTGCTCGTCGGTGCCGTAATTGACCAGTACCTGACCGGCGATGCCGTTGTTGGTGCCGAACATCGAGCGCAGGGCGAGGGTGGTGTACCCCAGTTCCATCGCCAGTTCGACGTCCTGGATCAGGTTCATGCCGAGACCGCCCCATTCCTGGGGGATCGCGAACCCGAACAGGCCCATGTGCTTGGCCGCGCTCCGGATCTCTGCGGGGATCGCGTCGGTCTCGTCGATCTCCTGCTCACGCGGAACCACCACGTTCCGCACGAACGCGCGGGTGTGGGCCAGGATCTCGCGGAAATCGTCGTCGTCCAACTGCGTTGTCGGATCAATACTCACGGTCGTGGTCACGCTATCTCCTGATGATGGGCCGATTGGGGATCGGTCGATGCAGCCGGGGCGGTGCACCAACTCCTCAGCGCACCCGTTCCAGCCGATTTTCGAGGCGCCGGTTACCTTTCGCGGTAATCCCAGGATGGGTCACACCTCGGTACGCGGGGTGTTCCAAAGTGGAACACCCCGCATGACCCTGCCGATCCGCTCCTCGGTGAGACGATCGCTCCACGCGCCTCCGACATCGACGTCGTTTACGTCGACGGGTTCGGTTTGTGGGCCTTCCGAGGCAGCCCGTTGTATAACGGGGAAAGCTATTGTGCGCCGTCGAGGAAATCGTGGAACCCGGCGGGTTCGTAGGGTCCGACGACGAGTTGCTCCAGGACGCCCAGTCCCGTCCGCTCTCCCCACTCCGCCCGGACGATCTGTTGGAGGTGGACGCACTCGGGGCTGAGTACGTCCAGGCTCTCCGTGCTCGCTTCCTCTCCGCCGACGACCAACTCGCCGCGCCATGTTCCGTGCGCCCACTCCGGATGGAAGTAGCCGGCGCCCTTCATGCGGAAGGCGAAGAGGGGGGTGAGTTTGACCTCCGGTGCGATACCGTCGGCAGCGGGGATGTGCAGCATAGCCTCGTTCGCACGCCGTAACCCCGGTTGCCAGCTGATCTGGTGACGGACGTTCTCGAGCTTGCGGAAGTTGTTTGCCTCCGGCCCGAAAACCGGGTCGCCGTCGAGAATCACAGGAAGTGCCGCGGAGGTCTGCGACCATGCCTGGCCGGCCGAATCTTCGTGCACCATGTAATGCAGGCAGATGTCTTCGAAGTTCAACGGAGACCAGAGGAAGAACATTTGTTTGGATCCCTCAACGGGTGCGCTCAGGGCAGGCTGGCCGACCGGCCGTACACCCCAGGATCGGTCCTTCGTCCCGAAGACGGTCTCGCCTGCGAGGTCAATGCGTGTACCCCCGCTGGAGAACTCGCCGGTCCACTCGATCATCTGTGTGGCACGGGTGACATCCCAGCCGCGGATCGTTCCGACATTCCGGATACCCCGCGGCTCTTCGTAGGCGGCGGTCCTAGCATGCGCGGTCAGATCTGCGCTCAAACCGTATTCGGGTGCATCTACCGTAATTCGGTTGATGCGCATCGGTTCGATGATCTCAATTCGGATCGGTCCCACCTGAGTGTGTGTGCGATCAAGCGGAATTCGACCGGACGCGAATACGGAGCGCTGAGTTCCGTCGTGAACGACACTGAAGGCGGCGTCTATGACGCCGCGGTTGGGATAGACCCCGAGCGCCACGGCAAAGTAGAAGTCTTCTGTGTAGCCGTTGAACCAGAAGCGGTCGTATTGATCCGGGTGCCCATCACCGGAATGAGCGAGGGGCTCGGACGTCTGATGAACCGGGTAGTCGTCGAATGGGATGAGAGCCATCACGGCCTCCTAGTGGTCGATTCGAAAGGATTCGTTTCCGAAAAGCTGTTCGGAATCGGGCATGTCAGAGCTGCGGAAGCAGGCTCATGCTGTCGTGATCGGTGATCTGAGAGGCGATGCGTTGCAGCCAAACTGAGAACATGTGGTCGCCACGTTCGGTCCGCGGTACCAGCATGGCTGCGTACGAGCACATGAAGTACCCCATAAAAGCGTTGTAGCGGTAGTCACGTACCAGCCGGTCGAATCCGTAGTCGTGTACACCATGTTCGATCAGGCTGCTGTGATAGCGCTGGAGAAGCGCGGTCTCGTTCTCCCGGCGGAGTTCCGTGGGTAGGCAGCCGCCCAGGAAGTAAGAAACGTCGGCGGTGCCCGGCCCGAGCATTATGGTCTGCCAATCAAGAATGCCTACGGGCTCCGTCCCTCCTTTGATGTCGAAGAGAATGTTGTCAAGCCTGTAATCGCCGTGTGTGATCGTCCACGGTCTGGGCTGTTCGTCGAACCACCGTCCGATCACCTGACCGAACTTCTCTCCGATTGCGAATTCTTGCTCTGTGTTCCGATCGGCGAACGCTTTTCGGAACTCGGCGAACAAGGCGGGATACGTGTCTTGGATCTGAGGGATCCAGTTCGGCCTTACGTTCCATTCCGCATCATCTAAGTCAATGTTCCCCCAGCTCGGACCGTGGAGTGCTGCCGCCGCATCCATCACTACCTTGGCCTGCGAGACTGAACAGCCGATGATCTGGTCACCGCTCTCAGCTGGCGAGAGATCTTCGAGAACGAGGACGAAATCTCCGGTCTCAGAGTTGGGGTAAGTCCCCCGTGGTGGTGGAAATTCGGTGAGGCGAGGTAGCCGCAGCTCGGGCGTGTCGTACCGGGGTTGTGGGTGGGCCATCGCGTAGTGATGAACGAGTTACCTCTCACAGTGACTCGAC
>NZ_JBAQEO010000674.1:0-29594 GCF_049286785.1 Rhodococcus sp. (in: high G+C Gram-positive bacteria)
CCGGCGGCGGTGCCAAGATGGCCCGCTCGGCTGGTGCCAGCATCCAGCTGCTCGGCAAGGAAGGCCCCTACGCCACGCTGCGTATGCCGTCCGGTGAGATCCGTCGCGTCGACGTGCGCTGCCGCGCATCGATCGGTGAGGTCGGTAACGCCGAGCAGTCGAACATCAACTGGGGTAAGGCCGGCCGCATGCGCTGGAAGGGCAAGCGCCCGACCGTTCGTGGTGTCGTGATGAACCCGGTCGACCACCCGCACGGTGGCGGCGAGGGCAAGACCTCCGGTGGACGCCACCCGGTCAGCCCGTGGGGTAAGCCCGAAGGGCGCACCCGCAAGAACAAGGCGAGCGACAAGCTCATTGTCCGTCGTCGCCGTACCGGCAAGAACAAGCGCTAGGAGGGAGTGAAGGATGCCACGCAGCCTTAAGAAGGGCCCGTTCGTCGATGACCACCTCCTCGCGAAGGTGGACGTACAGAACGAGAAGGGGACCAAGCAGGTCATCAAGACCTGGTCCCGTCGTTCCACGATCATCCCGGACTTCATCGGCCACACGTTTGCGGTCCACGACGGACGCAAGCACGTCCCCGTGTTCGTTTCCGATTCGATGGTCGGACACAAGCTCGGAGAGTTTGCACCGACCCGCACTTTCAAGGGTCACATCAAGGATGATCGGAAGGCGAAGAGGCGATGAGCAACACCGAAACCGCCAACCCGACCGCCAAGGCAATCGCGCGCCACGTGCGTGTCACGCCGATGAAGGCGCGTCGAGTTGTGGACCTGGTCCGCGGGCGTTCGGTTGAAGACGCCCTGAACATCCTGAAGTTCGCGCCGCAGGCTGCGAGCGAGCCGGTCGCCAAGGTGATCGCCAGCGCTGCCGCCAACGCCGAGAACAACCTCGACCTCGACCCGAGCACGCTTGTCGTTGCCACGGCGTACGTGGACGAGGGCACGACCCTCAAGCGGTTCCAGCCGCGTGCACAGGGACGTGCGTTCCGTATCCGCAAGCGGACGAGCCACATCACCGTGATCGTGGAGAGCCTGCCCAAGGCCGGAACATCGACCCGTAATCGCCGGAAGGGAAGTGCTCAGTAGTGGGCCAGAAAATCAACCCGCACGGCTTCCGACTCGGCATCACCACCGACTGGAAGTCCCGCTGGTACGCAGACAAGCAGTACGCGGAGTACGTCAAGGAAGACGTCGCGATCCGTAAGCTCCTCGCCACCGGCATGGAGCGCGCGGGAATCGCGAAGGTCGAGATCGAGCGCACCCGTGACCGTGTGCGGGTGGACATTCACACCGCTCGTCCGGGCATCGTCATCGGCCGCCGCGGCGCCGAGGCCGATCGCATCCGTTCCGAGCTCGAGAAGCTGACCGGCAAGCAGGTCCAGCTGAACATCCTCGAGGTCAAGAACGCCGAGGCAGAGGCTCAGCTCGTCGCACAGGGTGTGGCCGAGCAGCTCTCGAACCGTGTCGCCTTCCGTCGTGCGATGCGCAAGGCCATCCAGTCGGCCATGCGTCAGCCCAACGTCAAGGGAATCCGGGTCCAGTGCTCCGGTCGTCTCGGCGGCGCCGAGATGTCCCGCTCGGAGTTCTACCGCGAAGGTCGCGTTCCGCTGCACACGCTGCGTGCCGATATCGACTACGGACTCTACGAGGCCAAGACCACCTTCGGTCGCATCGGCGTGAAGGTCTGGATCTACAAGGGCGACATCGTCGGTGGCAAGCGTGAGCTGGCCGCCAACGTGGCTGCTCCCGCCGGCGACCGTCCGCGGCGTGAGCGTCCGACCCGTCCGCGTCGCTCCGGTGCCACCGGCACCACCGCGACCAGCACCGAGGCCGGCCGCGCAGCGACCGCCACCGCCGATGCACCCGCTACGACTGAACAGAAGGAGGGCTGACGCATGTTGATCCCAAGGCGGGTCAAGCACCGCAAGCAGCACCATCCGAGCCGTTCGGGTGCCGCCAAGGGTGGAACCCAGGTGACCTTCGGTGACTACGGCATCCAGGCTCTCGAGCCTGCCTACATCACCAACCGGCAGATCGAGTCCGCTCGTATCGCCATGACCCGGCACATCAAGCGTGGCGGCAAGATCTGGATCAACATCTTCCCGGATCGCCCCCTCACGAAGAAGCCGGCCGAAACCCGCATGGGTTCCGGTAAGGGTTCGCCCGAGTGGTGGATCGCGAACGTCAAGCCGGGTCGCGTGATGTTCGAGATGAGCTACCCCAATGAGGAGACCGCTCGTGAGGCCCTGCGCCGCGCGATTCACAAGCTCCCGTGCAAGTGCCGGATCGTGACAAGGGAGGAGCAGTTCTGATGGCTACTGGAACCCCAGCCGCAGAGCTCCGCGAGCTCACCGAAGAAGAGCTGGTCACCCGGCTTCGTGAGTCGAAGGAAGAGCTGTTCAACCTTCGCTTCCAGATGGCCACGGGTCAGATGGACAACAACCGCCGACTTCGCACCGTCCGTCACGAGATCGCGCGTGTCTACACCGTTCTGCGTGAGCGTGAGCTCGGGCTGGCCGTTGGCCCGGACACAGGTGACGCGGCATGAGTGAGGAAAAAGCAGTGAGCACTGAAGAGCGCAACAGCCGTAAGGTTCGGAGCGGCTACGTCGTCTCCGACAAGATGGAGAAGACCATCGTGGTCGAGCTCGAGGACCGGGTCAAGCACCCGCTCTACAGCAAGATCATTCGGCGCACCAGCAAGGTCAAGGCACATGACGAGAACGGTGTCGCCGGTATCGGCGACCTCGTGCAGCTGATGGAGACCCGTCCGCTGTCCGCGACGAAGCGCTGGCGCCTCGTCGAGGTCCTCGAGAAGGCCAAGTAAGAAAACGAAGATTGTGTCCAGTACGATGGTGGGGTTGCCTTGCGGCAGACGCAGGGCACCCCACCATCAGTGGGTACAGACCGCGTACGTCGGGTCGGAAATCCGCCGTGCATGACAGTGCGTCTTCCGAGACCGCACCAGTCGAAAAAACCAGGTCAAGGAGAAGTAAGTGATTCAGCAGGAGTCGCGGCTGCGCGTCGCCGACAACACGGGTGCCAAGGAGATTCTCTGCATCCGCGTTCTCGGTGGTTCGTCACGCCGTTACGCCGGGATCGGTGACATCATCGTCGCCACCGTGAAGGACGCCATCCCGGGTGGAAACATCAAGAAGGGCGAGGTCGTCAAGGCGGTCATCGTCCGTACCACCAAGGAACGTCGCCGTCCGGACGGCTCGTACATCAAGTTCGACGAGAACGCCGCTGTCCTCATCAAGCCGGACAACGATCCCCGTGGCACCCGTATCTTCGGCCCCGTCGGCCGTGAGCTGCGTGAGAAGAAGTTCATGAAGATCGTCTCGCTCGCCCCGGAGGTGCTGTGATGAAGGTGCACAAGGGTGACACCGTGCTGGTCATCGCCGGCAAGGACAAGGGCGCGAAGGGCAAGGTCATTCAGGCCTACCCCGCGACCAACAAGGTCCTCGTCGAAGGCGTGAACCGCATCAAGAAGCACACCGCGGTTTCCGCGAACGAGCGCGGAGCTTCCTCCGGCGGCATCGTGACGCAGGAAGCCCCGATCCACGTTTCCAACGTCGCGGTCGTCGACTCGGACGGCAACCCCACCCGCGTGGGCTACCGGACCGACGAAGAGTCCGGCAAGCGCGTTCGGATTTCCCGGAAGAACGGGAAGGACATCTGACATGACCTCCACTGAGAACAAGATCCAGCCGCGGCTGAAGACTCGCTACCGCGAGGAAATCAAGGCAGCGCTGAACAGCGAGTTCGATTACGCCAACGTGATGCAGATCCCGGGCGTCGTCAAGGTCGTCGTCAACATGGGTGTCGGCGACGCCGCCCGCGACGCCAAGCTGATCAACGGCGCAGTCCACGACCTCGCACTGATCACCGGTCAGAAGCCCGAGGTCCGCAAGGCGCGCAAGTCCATCGCGCAGTTCAAGCTTCGCGAGGGAATGCCGATCGGCGCTCGCGTCACGCTGCGTGGCGACCGCATGTGGGAGTTCCTGGACCGTCTCGTGTCCGTGGCCCTGCCGCGTATCCGCGACTTCCGTGGCCTGTCGGGCAACCAGTTCGACGGCAACGGCAACTACACGTTCGGCCTGAACGAGCAGTCGATGTTCCACGAGATCGATGTGGACAAGATCGACCGCCCGCGCGGCATGGATATCACCGTGGTGACCACCGCGACCAACAACGAAGAAGGCCGTGCCCTGCTGAAGCACCTCGGCTTCCCGTTCAAGGAGAACTGAGCTAATGGCTAAGAAGGCATTGGTCAACAAGGCCAACAAGAAGCCCAAGTTCGCGGTGCGCGCTTACACCCGTTGCCAGCGCTGCGGCCGTCCCCACGCGGTGTTCCGCAAGTTCGGCCTGTGCCGAATCTGCGTTCGCGAGATGGCTCACGCCGGCGAACTGCCCGGGGTTCACAAGAGCTCCTGGTGAATCGTCGCCCGGCGGGTTCGGTGACCTGATCACCGACTCCGCACGGGTGAAGAGCACCACCCCATACTTCCGGTCCGTAACCTCGAGCCGGGAAACGTAAGACCTACTTCGCGATAGGCCTGCGCCGGAAACGGCAGAGGGAACCGTGGCGAGAAAGGTGAAGGTCAACTCATGACCATGACCGACCCCATTGCAGACTTCTTGACGCGTCTGCGCAACGCCAACACGGCGTACCACGATGAGGTGAAGTTGCCCCACTCGAAGATCAAGGCGAACATCGCCGAGATCCTCAAGCGCGAGGGTTACATCGCCGATTACCGCACCGAGGATGCCGAGGTGGGCAAGACCCTCGTCGTCGACCTCAAGTACGGCCCGAGCCGTGAGCGCAGCCTTGCCGGCGTGCGTCGCGTCTCCAAGCCCGGTCTGCGTGTGTACGCGAAGTCCACCAACCTGCCCAAGGTTCTGGGCGGCCTCGGCGTGGCGATCATCTCCACGTCCACCGGCCTGCTCACCGATCGCCAGGCGGCCAATCAAGGAGTAGGCGGGGAAGTCCTCGCCTACGTCTGGTAAGGGAGGCCACCACATGTCGCGTATCGGAAAGATTCCCGTCACCGTCCCCTCGGGCGTCGACGTCACGATCAACGGCCAGGATGTCACGGTCAAGGGCCCCAAGGGCACGCTCGACCTGACCATCTCCGAGCCGATCACCATTGCGAAGAACGAGGACGGCACGCTGGCCGTGACTCGTCCCGACGATGAGCGTCGCAGCCGTGCGCTGCACGGTCTCTCGCGCACCCTGGTGCAGAACCTCATCACCGGTGTGACCGACGGTTACACCACCAAGATGGAGATTCACGGCGTCGGTTACCGTGTCGCACTCAAGGGCAAGGACCTCGAGTTCGCGCTCGGCTACAGCCACCCGGTTCCCATCGAGGCTCCGGAAGGCATCACCTTCGCGGTCGAGTCGCCCACCAAGTTCTCGGTGTCCGGCATCGACAAGCAGAAGGTCGGGCAGATCTCGGCCAACATCCGTCGTCTCCGCCGTCCCGACCCGTACAAGGGTAAGGGCGTGCGTTACGAGGGTGAGCAGATCCGCCGCAAGGTCGGAAAGACGGGTAAGTGATATGAGCCAGACTGCAAACCAGAAAGCCAAGCGGGTTCCGCTGGGCAAGGATGCGTCGACAAAGCGTCGCCTGTCGAAGGTGCGTCGTCACTTCCGTCTTCGCAAGAAGGTCTCCGGCACGCCCGAGCGTCCCCGCTTGGTCGTCAACCGGTCCTCGCGTCACATCCACGTCCAGCTCGTGGACGACCTCGCCGGCCACACCCTGGCCGCAGCGTCGACCACCGAGGCGGATGTGCGCGCTGCGGACGGCGACAAGAAGGCCCTCAGCGCGAAGGTCGGTCAGCTGATCGCCGAGCGCGCGAAGGCAGCCGGCGTCGAGGCCGTGGTGTTCGACCACGGCGGACACGGCTACCACGGTCGCATCGCGGCCCTTGCGGACGCAGCTCGCGAAGGCGGGTTGAAGTTCTGATGACCAACACGGAGTACATGAACGGAAGGACAGCCTGATGCCGGGACGTCAAAGGCGTGACGGCGGAAGCGGACCCGCCGGACAGAATGGACCCGCAAGCGGTGACAGCCGTGGGGACAGCCGCGGAGGCGGCCGTGACCGCCGCGACAGTCGTCGTGACAACGCTGCGGAGAAGTCGAACTTCATCGAGCGCGTCGTCACCATCAACCGCGTGTCGAAGGTCGTCAAGGGTGGTCGTCGTTTCAGCTTCACCGCCCTGGTGATCGTGGGCGACGGCAACGGACTCGTCGGCGTCGGCTACGGCAAGGCCAAGGAAGTTCCTGCGGCCATTCAGAAGGGTGTCGAGGAGGCTCGTAAGAGCTTCTTCCGCGTTCCGATGATCGGTGGCACCATCACCCACCCCATCCAGGGTGAAGCCGCCGCCGGCATTGTCATGCTTCGCCCGGCGAGCGCCGGTACCGGTGTTATCGCCGGTGGCGCGGTGCGTGCCGTGCTGGAGTGCGCCGGAATCCACGACATCCTGTCGAAGTCGCTCGGTAGCGACAACGCCATCAACGTCGTGCATGCGACCGTCGCTGCGCTCAAGGGCCTGCAGCGTCCCGAGGAAGTTGCCGCTCGCCGCGGTCTCCCCCTCGAAGACGTGGCCCCCGCCGGCATGCTGCGTGCGCGCGCACAGGCTGGGAGCGTGAAGTAATGGCCGACCTCAAGGTCACACAGATCAAGAGCACCATCGGTACCAAGCAGAACCAGCGGAACTCCCTGCGTACCCTCGGCTTGAAGGGCATCCGTCAGACGGTTGTCCGCGAGGACAACGCGCAGAACCGCGGTCTGATCAACGTGGTGCGCCACCTCGTCACAGTTGAGGAGGTCTAACCATGACCATCAAACTGCATCACCTGCGCCCCGCGCCCGGAGCCAAGTCCAACAAGATCCGTGTCGGTCGTGGTGAAGGCGGCAAGCGCGGCAAGACCGCGGGCCGCGGTACGAAGGGCACCAAGGCACGTAAGAACGTGCCGGTCGCCTTCGAGGGTGGTCAGATGCCGCTGCATATGCGTCTGCCCAAGCTCAAGGGCTTCACCAACCCGTTCCGCACCGAGTACCAGGTCGTCAACGTCGGCGACATCGCCCGCCTGTTCCCCGAAGGGGGACAGGTCGGTGTCGAGGATCTCGTTGCCAAGGGGGCCGTTCGGAAGAACCAGCTCGTCAAGGTTCTCGGCGACGGCGACCTTACCGTCGCCGTCCAGGTGACGGTGAACAAGTTCACCGGCTCCGCCAAGGAGAAAATCGCGGCTGCCGGTGGTACCGCCACCGAGCTGTGAGCAATCACCAATAGCCAGTAGATGGCCGCAGTACAGCCTCGCGCTGTACTGCGGCCATTTGCGGCTCTGGGTAGACCGCCTCCGGTCTCCCAGCTGTGCGTTCAATTGCCACTGTTAGAGTTCTAGAGTCCATTCACGGACGATTCCTCGTGTGTCTCGTCCTCCCACTTGCCCAGCCAGGAGGATCTTTGCTTTCCGCCTTCGTCTCGGCCCTCAGGACCCCGGACCTGAGGCGGAAGATCCTCATTGCGCTCGGTCTGGTCGCGCTCTACCGCATCGGTGCCGTGGTGCCCTCGCCCGGCGTCGACTACGGCAACGTCCGAGCCTGTGTCGATCAGCTCTCGGGTGGGGATTCCGCCGGCATCTACTCGCTGATCAACCTGTTCTCGGGTGGTGCATTACTCCAGCTCTCCGTGTTCGCGATCGGCATCATGCCGTACATCACGGCGAGCATCATCGTCCAGCTGTTGACGGTCGTCATTCCGAAGTTCGAGCAACTTCGGAAGGAAGGCCAGTCCGGCCAGGCGAAGATGACGCAGTACACGCGTTACCTGTCCATCGCTCTCGCGATCCTGCAGGCCACCGGCATCGTGGCTCTTGCCGCGCGCGGTCAGCTCCTGCAGGGATGCCAGGAAGAGATCATCGCGGACAAGAGCATTTTCGGGCTCGTGATCATCGTGCTGGTCATGACCGCCGGTGCCGCACTCGTCATGTGGTTCGGCGAGATCATCACCGAACGCGGCGTCGGGAACGGCATGTCGCTCCTGATCTTCTCGGGTATCGCGTCTCGCCTGCCGTCCGAGGGCAAAGCCATCCTGGACAGCCGGGGTGGCCTCACGTTCGCGATCATCTGCGTGGCGGCGCTGGCGATCATTGCGGGTGTCGTGTTCGTCGAGCAGGGTCAGCGCCGTATTCCCGTGCAGTACGCGAAGCGGATGGTGGGCCGCAAGATGTACGGCGGTTCGTCCACCTACCTGCCGCTCAAGGTGAACCAGGCCGGCATCATCCCCGTGATCTTCGCATCGTCGCTGCTGTACCTGCCGAACCTCATCGCGCAGCTCACGGGTGCCACCTCGGCCACGGACCCGAGCTGGTGGCAGCGGATCATCAACGAGTACCTGGTGAATCCGAACAACCCGGTGTACATCACGATCTATTTCGCGCTCATCGTGTTCTTCGTGTTCTTCTACGTGGCGATCACGTTCAACCCGGAAGAGCGCGCTGACGAGATGAAGAAGTTCGGCGGCTTCATCCCAGGCATCCGTCCCGGACGCCCCACTGCGGACTACCTGAACTACGTTCTGAACCGCATCACCGTGCCGGGCTCCATCTATCTCGGTCTGATCGCCGTGGTACCCCACTTCTTCCTGTCCGGAAGTCAGACGACCAGCAGCATCTTCGGTGGCGCGGCTGTACTGATTCTGGTCAGCGTCGCCTTGGACACGGTCAAGCAGATCGAAAGTCAATTGATGCAACGTAACTACGAAGGGTTCCTCAAGTGAGACTTGTCCTCCTTGGTCCTCCCGGTGCAGGCAAGGGCACCCAGGCCGCGATTCTGTCCGAGAAACTCGGCGTCCCGCACATCTCGACGGGCGATTTGTTCCGCGCCAACATCGGGCAGTCCACCCCGCTGGGACTCGAGGCGAAGAAGTACCTCGACGCCGGCGACCTCGTTCCGTCCGAGATCACCAACAACATGGTGAAGGCCCGCGTGGCCGAGCCGGACGCGGCTAACGGATTCCTCTTGGACGGCTTCCCCCGGACTGTCGATCAGGCGCAGGCGCTCGAGGCGATCCTGGCGGACCTGAGCACCAAGCTCGACGCCGTTCTGTCCTTCGTGGTGAACGAGGACATCGTGGTGGAGCGGATGCTGGCCCGGGGTCGTGCCGACGACAAGGAAGACGTCATCCGCAACCGACTGCGGGTGTACCGCGAGGAGACCGCACCGCTGCTCGACTACTACAAGGATCAACTCCTCACCGTTGACGCGCTGGGCGAAGTCGACGAGGTCAACGCCCGAGCACTGGCAGCGCTGGGTAAGTAATGGGCTTCGGGCGCAAACGTAAGGTCGTTCCCTTCAGGACCGCCGGCGAACTCGATGCCATGGCGGCAGCCGGTGCCATCGTCGGTACAGCTCTGGTGGCAGTGCGGGCTGCGGCCGAGCCGGGCGTGAGCACCCTGGAACTCGACGAGTTGGCCGAATCGGTCATCCGCGACGCCGGGGCCGTGCCGTCATTCAAGGGTTACCACGGCTTCAGCGGTTCGATCTGCTCGTCCGTCAACGATCGTGTGGTCCACGGGATCCCCTCGGCGCAGGAAATTCTCGTCGCAGGCGACCTCGTCTCCATCGACTGCGGTGCGATCCTCGACGGCTGGCACGGCGATTCGGCCTGGACCTTCGGCGTCGGTGAACTCGTCGAGGCGGATCTGGAACTCAGCGCCGCTACCCGGCTCTCCATGGAAGCCGGGATCGCCGCGATGGTGCCGGGCAACCGTCTTACCGACGTCTCTCATGCCATCGAATTGGGCACTCGCGCCGCCGAGGTCACGCACGGCCGCAAGTACGGAATCGTAGACGGCTACGGTGGTCACGGCATCGGTCGTGAGATGCACATGGATCCGTTTCTCGCCAACGAGGGAGCACCGGGCAAGGGGCCGCAACTGGTGGTCGGATCGGTGCTCGCGATCGAGCCGATGCTGACCCTCGGGACCACCGATACCGTTGTCCTCGAAGACGATTGGACCGTGGTCACAGCGGACGGTACCCGTGCCGCACACTGGGAGCACACGGTGGCTGTCACGGAGGATGGCCCGCGCATTCTGACGCTGCGTCCGGAATAGCGTTCACAGGAGCGTTCACACGTCGACCAAAAGGGTGACGGGTCCGTCGTTCACGAGGCTGATCGCCATGTGCTGCCCGAAAAACTCCGGTCTCGATCGTCGCGCCCATGTTCCGAAGGGCCTGCGTAAACGCCTCGACCAGTGTTCCGCTACTGGTCGGGGCGCCGCCGCGGACCAGGAGGGCGCCGCCCCCGGCGCGTGTCGGCCATGAGAGTGAACCGGCCGGCGACAAGGATGGGAGCGTCGAGATCGGCCGTGGACTGCTCGTTCTCCAGAATCTGGGCGGGGGAGTGGTCCGCCCCACTTCCACGCCGTCGACCCGGACCCCCGAAGTGGTCACTCTTTGTATCAGAGCACGCACGGGAGAGACCCTTCGAGTGGCGGGGAATGTGCGGGAACAGTGGTGCTGTGCCGGCGCGAAGGACCGCATTTGGCCTGGTGGGCATTTTCCCGTAGCATGGATCAACGGTGCGCTATGCGTGCCGGTTGCCTGCGTGCCCAGGTCGGATTCGGTCCGGCGTATTCATGCATCCGGCCGGCGATGAAGCCATTGGGCGCCACGGTAACGGAAACAGATGCAATAAGCACGTCACACCACATGGATCGCGGAGGATATGGCTAAGAAAGACGGGGCCATCGAGGTCGAGGGACGAGTAGTCGAGCCGCTGCCCAATGCGATGTTCCGCATTGAGCTCGAGAACGGCCACAAGGTTCTCGCCCACATCAGCGGAAAGATGCGTCAGCACTACATTCGCATCCTCCCGGAAGATCGCGTTGTCGTGGAGCTGTCGCCCTACGACCTGTCGCGCGGACGCATCGTTTACCGGTACAAGTAGAGCTTCCTCGATCTGACCAGATCGAGGAGAAGTACGTCCGCCGCGGGACCCTCGTAGCGGGCTGCCACAAAACAGGAGATCAGAAGACGTGAAGGTTCAGCCGAGCGTCAAGAAGATCTGCGAAAAGTGCAAAGTGATCCGTCGTAACGGCCGGGTCATGGTGATCTGCGAGAACCTGCGTCACAAGCAGCGTCAGGGCTAGATCTACGCTTTTCGAGGATCTGCTTGGCAACAAGCACAAGATGACCTTCCAGCACCAGCCGATTCCCACGGCCACCGGGTTCACACCCACGGCAGGTTTCGGTTCACCCCCGGCACGGAGGCTGGGGCCCCACTGAGTTAGTTGAGACTTCGCCGGTCGAGAAGACCGTCGGCGTTTGAAGAGGCACAGGGGATGGACTGGGAGCAGACCTCCGAACACCGATAGGAAATGCCACATGGCACGTCTCGCAGGTGTCGATCTTCCCCGTGAAAAGCGGATGGAGATCGCACTGACATACATCTACGGCATCGGCCGCACCCGCTCCAAGGAGATCCTGGACGCCACCGGCGTCAACCCGGATCTCCGGAGCAAGGACCTCTCGGATGAGGATCTGGCCAAACTCCGCGAGTACATCGAGGAGTCGTTGAAGGTCGAGGGTGACCTTCGTCGCGAGGTCCAGGCCGACATCCGGCGCAAGATCGAGATCGGCTGCTACCAGGGCCTGCGCCACCGTCGTGGTCTGCCCGTGCGTGGTCAGCGCACCAAGACCAACGCCCGCACCCGCAAGGGTCCGAAGCGCACCATTGCAGGCAAGAAGAAGGCGAAGTAATGCCCCCCAAGTCACGTAGCGCCGGTCCGAAGAAGACCCAGAAGACGCGTCGCAGGGAAAAGAAGAACGTCCCGCACGGCGCTGCTCACATCAAGAGCACGTTCAACAACACCATCGTGTCCATCACGGATCCGGCCGGAAACGTCATTTCCTGGGCCTCCTCGGGACACGTCGGCTTCAAGGGTTCGCGTAAGTCGACCCCGTTCGCCGCCCAGCTTGCCGCCGAGAGCGCTGCCCGCAAGGCGCAGGAGCACGGCGTCAAGAAGGTCGACGTCTTCGTCAAGGGACCCGGCTCCGGCCGTGAGACCGCGATCCGCTCGCTTCAGGCCGCAGGCCTCGAGGTCGGCACCATCTCCGATGTCACCCCCCAGCCGCACAACGGCTGCCGTCCGCCCAAGCGGCGTCGGGTATAGCGGGAAGGATAGGTAGAAGAAAATGGCACGTTATACCGGACCCATCACCCGCAAGTCGCGTCGTCTGCGCGTCGACCTCGTCGGAGGCGACCAGGCATTCGAGCGTCGCCCGTACCCGCCCGGACAGCACGGCCGCGCGCGTATCAAGGAGAGCGAGTACCTGCTCCAGCTGCAGGAGAAGCAGAAGGCTCGCTTCACCTACGGCGTCATGGAGAAGCAGTTCCGTCTGTACTACAAGGAGGCGAACAACCGCCCCGGTAAGACCGGCGAGAACCTGCTGCGCATCCTCGAGTCGCGTCTCGACAACGTCGTGTACCGCGCCGGACTGGCCCGCACTCGCCGTCAGGCGCGTCAGCTCGTCACGCACGGTCACCTCCTTGTGAACAACAAGAAGGTCGATATCCCCAGCTACCGCGTCTCCCAGTACGACATCATCGATGTCAGGGAGAAGTCGCTGTCGACGCTTCCGTTCCAGGTTGCACGTGAGACCCAGGGCGATCGCCCGATCCCGGGTTGGCTGCAGGTTGTCGGTGGACGTCTCCGCATCCTGGTTCACCAGCTTCCCGAGCGTGCACAGATCGACATTCCTCTGCAGGAACAGCTGATCGTCGAGTACTACTCGAAGTAAGGCCTCGGACCTGTGCTCTTTGTCGGTGGTTCACACCGACAAAGAGCACGGGCACCCAGTGCCTTTCCCATCGTGGGCGTCAAATAGCGGACGCCCGTACAGGAGGAAATCCAATGCTCATTTCTCAGCGACCCACGCTGACCGAAGAGGTCATCGCTGACGACCGCTCGAAGTTCGTCATCGAGCCCCTCGAGCCAGGCTTCGGGTACACCCTCGGCAATTCGCTCCGTCGCACCCTGCTCTCGTCGATCCCCGGCGCTGCTGTCACCAGCATCCGTATCGACGGCGTCCTGCACGAGTTCACCACGGTTCCCGGTGTGAAGGAAGATGTCACCGACATCATCCTGAACCTCAAGGGCCTCGTCGTGAGTTCCGAAGAGGACGAGCCGGTCACCATGTACGTCCGCAAGCAGGGCCCCGGCTCCGTGACCGCAGGCGACATCGTGCCCCCGGCCGGCGTCACCGTGAACAACCCGGATCTGCACATCGCCACCCTGAACGACAAGGGAAAGTTGGAGATCGAGCTCGTCGTCGAGCGCGGTCGCGGCTATGTCCCCGCCGTCCAGAACAAGGCGTCCGGCGCCGAGATCGGCCGCATCCCGGTCGACTCGATCTACTCGCCGGTGCTCAAGGTCACCTACAAGGTGGAGGCCACCCGCGTCGAGCAGCGCACCGACTTCGATCGGCTCGTTCTCGATGTGGAAACCAAGAACTCCATCACCGCTCGGGACGCGCTCGCTTCTGCGGGTAAGACCCTGGTTGAGCTCTTCGGCCTGGCCCGTGAGCTGAACGTCGAAGCAGAAGGCATCGAGATCGGACCCTCACCCGCCGAGGCCGACCACATCGCGTCCTTCGGACTTCCCATCGAGGACCTGGACCTCACGGTCCGCTCGTACAACTGCCTCAAGCGCGAGGGTGTTCACACCGTCGGTGAGCTGGTTGGTCGTACGGAATCCGATCTGCTCGACATCCGCAACTTCGGACAGAAGTCCATCGACGAGGTCAAGGTCAAGCTGCATTCGCTCGGCCTCGCTCTCAAGGACAGCCCCGCGTCCTTCGATCCCACCACCGTGGCTGGATACGATCCGGCCACCGGAACGTGGAGTGACACCGACGCAGGTTCCTTCGGCGACGCCGACGGCACCGAGGACTACGCCGAGACCGAACAGCTGTAGCCGCCGCTCACGGTCCTTTACTAGGAGATCATCATGCCCAAGCCCAAGAAGGGTGCCCGCTTCGGCGGGTCGGCTTCGCACCAGAAGGCGATTTTCGCCAACCTG
Organism: Rhodococcus sp. (in: high G+C Gram-positive bacteria); assembly: GCF_049286785.1. GTDB lineage: Bacteria > Actinomycetota > Actinomycetes > Mycobacteriales > Mycobacteriaceae > Rhodococcus_F. Next base: position 14,103 of record NZ_JBAQEO010000674.1, read on the forward strand.
GCAACCGCGCTCTTCGAGCACGGTCGTATCACCACCACGGAGTCCAAGGCCAAGGCCTTGCGCCCGTACGCCGAGAAGCTCGTCACGCACGCCAAGGTTGGAACCCTGGCTCACCGTCGCGAGGTCCTCAAGGTTATCCGCAACAAGGATGTCGTGCACACCCTGTTCGCGGAGATCGGTCCGTTCTACGCCGATCGCGACGGCGGCTACACCCGCATCGTCAAGACGGTTCCCCGCAAGGGTGACAACGCTCCGATGGCGATCATCGAGCTCGTCAAGGAGAAGACCGTAACCTCCGAGGCCGACCGTGCGCGCCGCGTGAAGGCTTCGCAGGATGCACCGGCCGCCGCGTCGGCCGAGGAGAACGTTGTCGAGGCTGTCGAAGCCGAGGCAACCGACGCCGAGGTCGCGAACGCCGACGCAGTCGTCGAGGCTATCGAGGACGAGACCGCCACCGCGGCCGACGCTCCCGAAGCCGATGAGGCCAAGAAGGACTAGTCCACTTGGTTTCGGCACACGCTGAATCGAACGAGCCCGTCGTCCCGGTAGGGGACGGCGGGCTCGTTCGCTTGCGGCTCGATATCGCTTACGACGGCACGGATTTCTCGGGCTGGGCACGTCAGAACGGTCTGCGCACGGTGTGCGGTGAGATCGAAGAGAAGCTCGGCGCCGTGCTGCGGTCACCGCTGCAGCTGACCGTCGCGGGACGCACCGACGCCGGCGTCCACGCCAGCGGACAGGTGGCGCATGTGGACGTCCCCGCCGATTCGCTGCCGGACGATCCGTCGCGGCTGGTCCGCAGACTCGCCCGATTTCTGCCGAAAGATGTCCGCATCAAGCAACTCTCGATTGTTCCCGAACAATTCGATGCCCGGTTCTCCGCGTTGCGCAGGCACTACGAGTACCGCCTGACCACGGCGGTCTACGGTGCTGATCCGCTGCGGGCGCGGGACATCGTGTCGTATCCGAGGGTGCTCGACCTCGATCTGATGCGAGGGGCGTCGGCAAGACTGCTGGGTCTGCACGATTTCGCCGCGTTCTGTAAGCGCCGCGACGGCGCCACCACCGTGCGCGAACTGCAGCGCTTCGACTGGGAGCGCGACGGCGAGCTGTTCACAGCATTCGTCAGTGCTGACGCCTTCTGCTGGTCGATGGTTCGAAGCCTTGTCGGCGCGGTGCTCGCAGTAGGGGAGGGGCGACGTGATCTCGCATGGGTAGACCACCTGCTCAGCCAGAAATCGCGATCGAGTTCGATTCTTGTCGCGCCCGCACACGGACTGACACTCGTCCGCGTCGACTACCCCGACGCTGACGAATTGGCGGCACGCAACGCGATCACTCGTGACGTTCGTTCCGTGCCGGGAGGATGTTGCGGCGACTAGCTGACGCGGCGCGTCAACCTGCGAGTTGACGCGCAATCACCAGACGCTGAATCTGGTTGGTGCCCTCGAAGATCTGGGTGATCTTCGCTTCACGCATGTACCGTTCCAGCGGGAAGTCCTGGGTGTAGCCGTATCCGCCGAGTACCTGGACCGCGTCCGTGGTCACCTTCATCGCGGCATCGGTGGCCACGAGTTTCGCGACGCTGGCGTTTCGCGAGTACGGCACACCGGCGTCTCGCCGCCTTGCGGCATCGAGATACGTGGCGCGCGCGGAATCGACCGCTGCCGCCATGTCGGCGAGGACGAACCCGAGACCCTGATGGTCGATGATCCGCTTGCCGAAAGCCTTGCGTTCCTTCGCGTAGGCAACGGCGTCGTCGAGGGCCGCCTGTGCGAGCCCCACCGCCACGGCGGCGATGCCGAGTCGTCCGGAGTCGAGTGCGCTGAACGCAATCGGGAGTCCCTGTCCCTGTGCGCCGATCCGGCGTTCCTCGGGAATCAGTGCGTCGTCGTAGTGCGCGGATGTCGTGGGTACGGCGCGCAGCCCCATCTTCTCCTCCGGCTTGCCGAAACTGAGGCCCTCGGTGTCCTTGTCGACGAGGAAGCACGACACACCGCGTGAACCGTCATCGCTGGTGCGGGCAAAGAGGTTGTAGAAGTCGGCGCGGCCTCCGTTGGTGATCCAGGCCTTCGAGCCGTTGATCCGGTATCCGCCGTCGATCGGCGTCGCCTTGCACGCGAGGGCGGCGGCGTCGGAACCTGCCTGGGATTCCGACAGGCTGTAGGCGCCGATCGTCTCACCGCCGAGCATGTCGGGCAGCCAGCGCCGCTTCTGCTCGTCGGTGCCGTATGTGAAGAGGGGAAAGCACGAGAGGCTGTGCACGCTGACGGCGACGGCCACCGCGGCCCACCGCGCGGCGAGTTCCTCGAGCACCTGAAGATACACCTCGTACGGTTGATCTCCGCCACCGAATTCTTCCGGGTACGGCAGGCTCAGGAGCCCAGCGCGTCCGAGAGCGGGGAAGACCCCTTCAGGAAAGGTCTCGCTCTTCTCGTGCTCATTCGCCTTGGGGGCGAGTACTTTGTCGGCCACGTCCCGGGTGAGATCGATCAGGTCGTGAGCTTCACGGCTCGGCAGCAGGCGTTCGACGGTCACAGTGTCTCCTGATAGAGGAAGTAGTACTAGAAACGATACTCCAGTACTGTCTAGAGTATGGCACGGGTAGGGTACAAGCAGACTGTCCGACGGGCCGTGTTGTTCGACCAGCTCGTCGCGCTCTTTCTTGCCGATGGTTTCTCGACACTCACCCTCGACGACATCGCCGCTCGTCTCCGATGCTCCAAGTCAACCCTGTACACACTTGCGAGCAGCAAGGACGAACTGGTTCGAGCTGCCACGGTCCACTTCTTCCGGGCCGCCACCGAGAACGTCGAGGCCGCAGTCGCGGCTGCCGGCGGCCGCGCACAGGACAGGATCAGCGCCTATCTCCTCGCGGTGGGTGACCAACTTGCGCCCGCGTCCGAACGATTCATGGACGACCTGGCCGGAGCGAGTTCGGCCCGTGCCGTCTACGAGCAGAACACCGCTATTGCCGCAGAGCGGGTACGGCAGCTGATCACCGATGGCGTTGCGACCGGCGAGTTCCGTTCTGTCCACGCCGAGTTCGTGGCTGACGTGGTCTCGTCGACGATGGTGCGTATTCAGCAGCGCGCGGTCGCGCGGGTGACCGGATTGGACGACGCCCGGGCCTACCGGGAACTCGCGGGGTTGATCACTGCGGCCGTTGCCGCGTGAGGGACCTACGATTACCCCGGAGAGAGGGAGTTTCGATGACAGCCGACGCCGAACCCGTTCGACTCGAGATAATCGTGGGGTCCACCAGGGCGGGACGCATCGCCCCAGTTGTAGCCGATTGGTTCGCGACGTACGCCCGCCCGTTCGCCGGCCTCGACATCGGCACGATAGATCTCGCGGAGATGTCACTTCCACATGACTTCGCGGCGTCACCCGTGACCGACGAGTTTCGGAGAAGGGTGGGTCGTTCGGACGCATTTGTGGCCGTCACGTCCGAATACAACCACGGGTATCCAGCGTCATTGAAGACCGCCTTCGACAGCGTGAAACACGAATGGAGAACGAAGCCCATAGGATTCGTGTCCTACGGCGGACTGTCGGGTGGACTGCGGGCGACGGAACAACTGCGGCAGGTGGTGGCCGAGTTGCACATGGTATCGGTTCGGCAGAGTGTCAGCTTTCATCAGGTCCGAAAGAGGTTCGACGAACACGGCCGGACCACCGACGCCGCGGCCATCGACTCGGCCGGCCGCATGCTTGCGCAGTTGGTGTGGTGGGCACGCGCGGTGCGGACGCAGGAAGCGACCGACCCGTATCCGGGTTAGTACTGGTAGCTCGGTTGGTGGTATTCGTCCATCGCGCGGGGCCGGCCGATGAAGGCGGTCTCGGAGGAGATGGTGACCAACATGAGGTCGATGCTGGTTCCTCCGGTCGACAGGGTGATCCGATCACCCAAGGCGTCGGGTTGCACTATGGACAGGTCGGGTTCGGCGCCGGGCCATTGACCGGGCTCGCCGTAAAGGTAGATCGCGGTGATGCCCGCGCGTGGGGCAAGCGCATCGACACCATCGAACACCACGGTGTTGAACATGTTGTCGGACTGAGGATTCGATTCGGCTACCCGCAATCGGTCGGGTGTCGCGATCGAGTCGATAAGCGAGGACCAAGCGTGCGGGCGATCGGTGTGTATCAGCACCCGAGCTCCTGTCGCAATGGCGCGGAACACCAGTTGTTGGGCGAGGTACAACTCGCCCGCGACGTACACCATTCCGACGCCGGGACCTGCGACGCGGGCGGTGATCCCGTGTCCGTCGTCATCGGAACCGATGAGTTGACCGCACCCCGCAGGAGGCAATTGCAGGGTATGCAGTTCCTCGATCGGCACGTCATACAGTGGAATGACGTCGTCGAGGTTGCGTACTCCGACGGGAAGATTGGCCAGCAAGCTTCTCCGGTGACGTCCGTGCATCGAGATGAGCCCGGGTTGCGCGAGGGGTTCCGGCATCGTGCGCGTGGTGATCCGGCACGCTGCGCCGATCCGAACCAGGCCGGGATGGGAGCTCGGGCGGAGTCGCACTGTAACGGTGGTGCCCAGGCTGGAGGGTACCCAGAGGGTGGCCAGGAGATCCTTGGTGAGGTGACGCGGATCCACGCCGTATCCCGTGTTGCACACGCCGGGAAGTGGTGTGTGCTTCCACGTCTCGGTGAACATCTTCGGGTCGACGCCCCTGCTGATCTGCAGCGCAGCCGAGTCGATTTCGGGTGCTGTGAGAATGCGGGCACGGCATCCGGCGTCCGCGAGTGTACGAACGACACGACTCGCTGCGATCGTGAGGGCCCGCGAGGCACCTTCTTCACCGCCGCCGCGCCGTGCCACGGCGTCGACGCTTTCGGTGGCATCGAATCGCAATGCGAGCCAGACCATCCGAGTGGCCGTCGCGGGAAGTGGTCCGATGAGGCGGTCGTAGACATCGGTGGCCGGACTGCCCGCAGCGGTGCGATAGCCATGGCTGACGATATCGATGCCGCTCAACGAGATGTCGTGTTGTACGAGGCAGGCGGCGAGCGCGGCGACCGGCAGTTGGTGCGTCGATTGAAAGCCGTCCCTGGCGACCTGCGTCAAGCTTCCGGCCGGCGGCAGCACCTCGACAACCGCGATGACGTCCCCACCGTCCCACCGAAGCCCCACGGACCTGCCCGTCGGCGCCTGGAAGCTCACCGTGCGTGCCGGTGCGAGTTCGGAAGTGGCGAGGTACCGCAGTGAAGTGCGTACCCACTCGAGAACAGTGCACCCGCGAATTCGAATGAGAACGACGACGACGACCGCGATGACGACGGCAACCGCGCCCCACCATGGCATTCCGCACAGCGATGCCGTTATCCCGGCGACCACGCCCACCAACTGGGCAATAATCAGGTCGGTTGCCGCAAATCGGTGTGACGACGGCCAGCGTTTGACGCGCGAACGGTCCATGGTTCCTCCCCCGAATACCTGAACCCAGCAGACCCGTACCCGTCCGCCGTGACGACTGATGATCGGACTGTACTGTGTCACGCGAGCGCTGTGCAGCACGGGGGAGGAACTATGGCTGTAACACCAACGACTCGGTGGCAGGTCAACGGATATCGCTTCTTGGTCAGGCGGATGGAACACGCGCTGATTCGCCGCGACGTACGCATGTTGCACGACCCCATGCGATCTCAGTCGCGGGCACTCGCGGTCGGCGTCGTGATCGCGTCGCTCGGCCTCGCGGCCTGTGCGGCCCTGGCTCTCTTCCGCCCGCAGGACAAGATCGGGGACGCATCGATCGTCGTGGCCAAGGACTCCGGTGCGATGTACGTCGTCATGGGCGACACTCTTCGTCCCGTTCTCAACCTCGCGTCGGCACGGCTCATCGTGGGGCAAGCTTCCAACCCGGTCATCGTGAAGGAGTCCGAGATCGACACGCGGCCTCGCGGCGCGGTCGTCGGAATACCGGGTGCGCCATCTGCATTGTCGCCAGGCGGCGAGTCGGGCGAGACTCCCTGGACCGTATGCGATTCCGTCGCAGCGGACGGACATCGTTCGGTGGCCACCTCGATCGTCGTCGGGGAGACAGAGGGTCCCGGGAACACCGCCCTCGCCGGCGATCAGGCTCTCCTCGTCTCGGCGTCCGAGGCGTCGTACCTGATGTACGGCGGTAAGCGCGCCCGAATCGACATGGACGATCCTGCTGTCACCCGCGCACTGGGACTCGAAGGTGCCCGGCCCCGCCCGGTGAGCAGGGGACTTCTCAATGCGGTTCCCGAGGTTCCGCCGCTCCGAGCTCCTGTCATTCCGGGCGCCGGTAGCCGACCCGGATTCGTCCTGCAGGACAAGGTCGTCGGCTCGGTGTTCCAGGTGGTGATCGGTTCGGACACGGTGCACTACGTGGTTCTTCGCGACGGCATCCAGAAGATCAGTTCTGCGGTGGCGAACCTGATCTTGCTGTCGAATTCTCAGGGTGATACCGAGATGTCGAGCGTTACCCCGGATGCCACCAATCGAATTCCCTCGGTCGACGAGATACCGGTGTCGAGTTTCCCGGACACGGCACCGCGGATCGTTGACGCCTCGGAGAACCCGGTGAGTTGCCTGACCTGGACACCTTTGCGCGGCGCGGGCGAAACCGATTCGAGCGCACCCGCTGCGGAACTTCGCTTACTGGCGGGACGCGCACTCCCGATCCCGGAGGACGCCCGCACGGTGGCCCTGGCGCAGGCGGACGGCGGAGCGGACAACGCAGATTCCGTGTACGTCTCACCCGGTGCAGGAGGATTCGTGCAGGCCACCGGGATCGAGTCGACGAGCACACGACGCGACAGCACGTTCTTCGTCGCGGACACCGGCGTGCGGTTCGGGGTTCCGGACGAGGACTCGTCGAAGGCTCTCGGTGTGGAAGGCACGCCGCCGCTGGCTCCTTGGCAGATTCTCGGCTTGCTCGCACCGGGGCCGTCACTCGGGAAGTCCGCGGCGCTCGTCGCACACGACGGCATCGCGCCGGATTCGGCTCCGGCGGCTGTGACCTCGGGTACCAGCTGAGGACGGCTCGGGCGGAACGGTAGCGTGCCGCCCGAGCCCGAGCCCGAGCCCGAGCCCGGGTTTCGCGGTGTGTGCTCCGGTCAGGTGCGACGTGCTGTGGTGGACGGGAACCGGCGACGGAGCGGGAACGACGCCAGCACGCCCAGGGTGAGGAGAGCTCCCAGCGTTCCCACTGCGGCCAACGCCACCTCGCGTGGGCGCCGATCGGGCGGTACAGCGGCCGGAAGCGAATCGATCGTGGCCGAATGGAACTCGTTTTCCGCCGCCCCGCCCGGCGGAACGTCCGCGGTGACGGCGGCGACCGGATCGATGACGCCGTTTCCCACGAGGGAGTTCCATCCCTCCGCGGGAGCGTGGGCGGTGGCCTCGATGCGCGCCATGACTTGTTTCGCCGACAGCTGCGGGAATCGAGAACGGACCAGCGCAACCGTCGCCGAGACGTAGGGTGCCGCGAAACTGGTGCCGTTCAACGGTTCCGCATTCCCCTGCGCGCTGTACACGGTGTTCGTCAAATCGCCCGTCTTGGGGTGGAGTGACGTGAGTCCGGCTCCCGGCGCCGCCACATCGACCCATGGACCGGCCAGACTGAATTCGCTGGGCGATCCATCGGCATCGACCGACCCGACCGTGAGGACATAGTCGTCATACCAAGCGGGGGTCGCAATGGTGCTGACGGAGTGCCACGGATCGGCGTCGGGATGAAGCGGATCCTCCGCGGGGTTCTGGATCTTACATTCGGCGGAACCGTAATTGCCTGCCGCGGCGACGACCACCACGTCCTTGGCCGTGACTGCGTACTCGACGGCAGAACCGAGATACCGGTCACCGCTGCCGATACCTTCCGCGGCCGTCTTGCAAGCGACCTCGGAGATATTGATGACCGTCGCACCCATGTCGGCTGCGCGGCGAATTGCGGTGGCCATGGTCGCGACATTGCCGTATCCACCGACCGAAATTCCGGCATTGTCGACCTGGTCCACCTGCCCGGCGGGACTGTATGCGCTGCTCGACTGCCTGATCGTGACGATTCGTGAATCCGGTGCGCCCCCGGAGAAGCCGGATCCGGCAACCTGTTTGGCCCCGATGAGACCGGCAACGATAGTGCCGTGGGCGTCACAATCGTCTGTGCCGTCGCCGGTTCCGACATAGTCCCCGCCGGGGATCAGGTCCGGAAGCCGGGGATGGCGGGACACACCGGTGTCGATGACCGCGACGGTCTGACCGGCGCCGCGGCTCAGGGGCCAGACCGATTCGAAATCGAGGTCACGCTGCGCGATCGGGACGTCGGGACCGTCCGGCACCCGTACTGCGTCCCTGCACGGTCGCCGTAACTCCCCCTTGGGGGCGTCCCTCGGGGGAACGAGCCCGGGAACGATGGTGTCCGGTACCGCCGCGACGGTCTGACCCTGGCCCAGTCCCGCAGTGCAGGTCACCACCGCGGTGGCGACAACGATGCGGCCGGCACGGTGCCTCACAGCCCGCGCATGACGGAGTAGAGACCGCTCACCCAGCACACCAGCGGAACGATCGACGCGATGATCGCAAGGTCGATCAGCTCGGCGACGCGGCGCATCACGGGTGAGAATGTCTGCCCGGGTGCAATGATTCCCAGTGCCAGTGCACTGGCGCCGAACAGGATTCCGACCACGAACACAGTGATCGCGTGATCGGGTACGGCGACGGCTGCGGCGGTGAGTAGAAGAACCAGAATGGTCACGCCGCCGCCGATGAGAGACACGGCTTGCTCGGCACTGCTGTAGGTCCGTCCGCGGAACATGAGGGCGACAGCCGTGGCGACCGCGAGAGTAGCTCCGGGCCAGTACATTCCGCTGTCCAGTGTCGTCCTGGCCGCGACCAGGGCGCCCGCGACAGAGAGCACTGTCATGGCGCTCACCAAGCCGGTGAGGTACTTGCGAGCACGTGTCGCGCGCTGAGCGAGTGAATCGAACGACGGCATCGTCATCTCGTCGTCGGGGTCGTCTTCGGACGGATCGACGGACGTGCCCGGGGCGGGGACCGGTGGGAGCGGCAGCTTGGCCAGCAGAATCGACACGCGTGCCGAGAATGCCAGACCCGTCAGCGCGGCGGCGACGACACCGGCTGCGATCACGTGGGGCTCGTTGTCGGTCAGTGTTCCCACCAGAGCCGCACTCGATCCGACGAGGCAGATCGCGGACAGTGCGGTGAACAGCCGCACACCGACGCCGCCGACCCGCAGGGCGAGAACCGCGGTGGTTCCGGAAAGTGCGGCCCCGAGGAGCAGGTGTGGAGCCCCGAGTTCCCCTGGGACGAAGAGCATTCCCGACGTGAAGGCCAGGGGAGTCGCACAGGCGCCGAGAGCAACGGAACTGTCGGTGTCGCGGTAGACACGGCTGGTGACTGCCCCGGCGATCAGGAACAGAAGCGCCGTCGTCAGAGCACAACCGGCTCTGACGACACTCTCCTCGGGTGTCTCCGACCAGAGAAGTGCGAAGGAACCGACGACGGTGCCGAGCAAGGCTGCGACGGAACCGGCGACCCTTGCGAATCCCGGTGTCCACTCGTGATCGCCCGCGGCGTCGGCGATGGACACGCTGTACATGACGTCGTCGAACAACGGCGGCGGGGCGCTCGCCTGCACACTCTGCAGAACCAGGAAATCGCCGTCCCGGATACCGTGCTCATGCAGGGTCAGGGTGGTCGAGAGCGGCGCCTGGCCGATCTTGGCGAGCACCCATTCACTCGGCTCGTACAGCTCGAGTGAATCGTCGAAGTCGTTGGCGGCGCGATGACTGCGGATGGTGTCGACGATCCCCGGGATCAGGATGGCCAGCGGAACCCTGAACGGAACCGCCAGGTCCACCTGTGAATATGTGGACAGCACGGTGATCCGGCACAGATCGGCTGCCGCGCCGGGACGGGTGGACGGCGAAGCGCCCCGTGACTCGTCATGGAGAATGGACACAGCGGTTTCCCCCCACTCTGCGACGCACGCAACCCCCTGCGCCGATACGACACTGCTCGACGATCGGCCGGAGAATTCGTCCGATTCGATCACGAGAACACTACGTGAACTCGATCGTGGTCTCCAGTGAGTGTGCGGCGCAGGTCCCGGGTATGCGAATCGTCGTTCATGGGTTAATCTCTGTCCTCGCGGGTGGAGCCCTCCGAAATTGCGGGTGAGGCCCAGGGGGGCGCCGGACATTCCGGGACGAATCGGTTGCGCTGTGCGTGGCGGTCGATGTCGACTCTGTCCGGGCCGGTGGACATCATGGGGGGTCGGGGGAATGAGCACTATTCGATTCGTGCGCAAAGCGAGGCGGGAGGTTCCGCGGATCCCGGGCGGTGAAGTGAGCCTGCAGGCGCCTCCCGAGATACCTCGCCTCGTCCCGGGTAACCTTCTCACCAAGCTCCTGCCCCTCGTCATGGTCGTCGCCATGGTCGGGATGATGGCTCTGATGTTCACGTCGGGTATGGCGCGTAACCCGATGTCGATGCTCTTCCCTGTCATGATGATGGTGTCGATGCTCGGAATGCTGGCAGGCGGCGGGCAGCGCGGCCCGAAAGCCGCTGAAGCCAACGAAGATCGAAAGGACTACCTGCGCTACCTCGACCAACTGCGCCGCGAGGTCGACGAGACCGCGGTGCAGCAGCGGAAGGCGCTGGAATGGAGCCATCCCGAGCCGGGCTTGCTGTGGACGATCGCCGGGACGACCCGCATGTGGGAGCGTAGGATCACCGACCCCGACTATTGCCATGTGCGCGTGGGTCGTGGCAGCCAGCGCTTGGCCACCCGCCTGATCGCCCCCGAAACCGGTCCAGTGGAAGACCTCGAACCGGTCGCCGCCGTATCCTTGCGCAGGTTCGTCCGCGCGCACTCCGTCGTCCAGGAACTGCCGACGGCGGTGTCCTTGCGCGGATTCGCTGCGATTTCCATCGAGGGCGAGCGGGGTGCCGCTCGATCACTCGTCCGGTCGATGCTGATGCAGGTGTGCGCGTTTCACGGTCCGGACAACGTTCTGGTCGCCGTCGTGTGCGGACCCGACACGGAGTCCGAATGGGACTGGGCGAAGTGGCTTCCACATGCACAGCATCCCGATTCGCACGACGGCGTCGGATCCTCCCGGATGATCTACGGGTCCGTTCTCGAACTGGAGTCTGCGCTCGGGACGCAGCTGTCGATGCGAAATCGCTTCTCTCGTAATGCTCCTGCGGCACCGGGTGTGCCACAGCTTCTGATCGTCGTCGACGGCGGAATCCTCGAGGGCGAGTCTGGGATGATCACCGACGGGGGACTCGATTCGGTTACTGTTCTCGACATCAGCGGATTCTGCCCACGCCTGACGGCGACACGTGGACTGCAACTGGTGGCACAGGACGGATCCCTCGGGGCACGCAGCGGCTCCGGTGTGGAGATGTTCGCGAAACCGGATCTCGTCAGCGCCCATCAGGCGGAGACGCTGGCCCGGAGACTCGCTCCGTACCGGACGACGTCCCTGAACGCGGTCGACTCCGGTGACGACGATCAACCACTGCAGACGTGGAGTCAGATGCTCGGCATCGGTGACGTCGGGCGACTCAACCCCGATCACGCGTGGCTCCCGCGCCACGGTCGCGACCGTCTCCGGGTTCCCATCGGAGTAGGAGTCGACGGTCATCCCGTCGAGATCGACCTGAAGGAGTCGGCCGAGAACGGAATGGGCCCGCATGGGCTCTGCATCGGAGCCACCGGGTCCGGAAAATCCGAGTTCCTGAGGACACTGGTGCTGGGATTGATCGCCATGCATTCACCCGACGCGCTCAATCTCGTTCTCGTCGATTTCAAAGGTGGTGCCACGTTCCTCGGGCTCGAGGATGCACCTCACGTGGCCGCGGTGATCACGAACCTGGCCGAGGAACTGGCCATGGTCGACAGAATGCGGGACGCACTGGCGGGCGAGATGAATCGGCGGCAGGAACTCCTACGTTCGGCCGGGAACTTCGCCAACGTCACCGAGTACGAGAAGGCACGGCAGGCCGGTGCCGATCTGGATCCGCTGCCGGCGCTGTTCATCGTCGTCGACGAGTTCTCCGAATTACTCAGCCAGCAACCGGAATTCGCAGATCTGTTCGTGGCGATCGGACGGCTGGGGCGCTCTCTTCACATCCATCTGCTCCTTGCCAGTCAGCGACTCGAGGAAGGCAAGCTCCGCGGTCTCGACAGCCACCTGTCGTACCGGATCGGACTCAAGACGTTCTCGGCCAACGAATCGCGCACCGTCCTGGGTGTTCCTGACGCCTACCACCTGCCCGCCACACCCGGCGCGGGCTACCTCAAGTGTGATTCCGCGGAAATCGTCAGGTTCCAGGCCTCATACGTTTCGGGCGTCTACGAGGGCAGCCGTGAGGACAGTGTGCAGCGTTCGAGGACCAGGGCAGTGGAACTGCGTCCGAAGATCTTCACTTCCGGACTGGTGCAGAGCGATGTCGTCGAGATCCTCGAGGAGGAGCAGTCCCTCGACCTCGGTGAGGAATCAACCGAGACACGGTCGACCATCGATGTCGTGGTCGAGCGGATCAAGGGCCGCGGGCCGAACGCACACGAGGTATGGCTTCCTCCTCTCGATGCGCCGCCTTCGCTCGACCGCGTGCTGTCCCGGTCGGTTCTCACGGAACCGGTTCCGGCGTTCAGTTCACTGCGTGCGCCCATCGGAATCATCGACCGTCCCTACGATCAACGGCGCGATCTTCTCGTGGTGGACCTGTCCGGGTCGACGGGCAACATGGCCGTGGTCGGTGGCCCACAGTCGGGTAAATCCACCGCTCTGCGGAGCTTGATCATCTCGCTGGCAGCGACGCATTCCGCCGAGCAGGTCCAGTTCTACTGCCTCGACTTCGGCGGTGGCACTCTCGCCGGAATGACCGGACTTCCCCACGTCGGCTCGGTGGCGAATCGGTTGGATGTCGACCGGGTTCGCCGCACCGTTGCGGAAATGAACACACTGGTTCGCCAGCGTGAGGAACGCTTCCGTGCGCTCGGTGTCGAATCGATGGCCGAGTTCCGGCGCCTCCGGGCCGAGCCTGCCCCCGGGGAGGTTGCGGCGGGAGTGGCCGAGGATCCGTTCGGTGATGTCTTCCTCGTGGTCGACGGGTTCGGAAGCATCCGTCAGGAGTTCGAGGCACTCGAGCAGCAGATCACCAACCTTGCCTCACAGGGCCTGTCGTACGGCGTTCACGTCGTGATCACCGCCTCCCGCTGGGGTGAGGTGCGTCCTGCGCTCAAGGATCAGCTCGGTACCCGCATCGAACTTCGACTCGGCGATCCGGCCGACTCCGACCTCGGTCGCAAAACCGCGGCTCTCGTCCCCGAAGGCCGTCCCGGACGGGGTATGACGCGCGACAGTCTGCACCTGCTGGTGGCCCTGCCCCGACTCGACGGACGCTCCGATCCGATCGATCTCGCTGTAGGTGTCGCCGACGCTGTCGCGGCCATCGGTGCCGCAACCCACGGACGGCATGCCCCCGCGGTCCGGATGCTGCCCGAACGGATCGCGCGGGAAGATGTGCTGCGTGCGGCGGGTTCGTGGCCCAGCTACGTTGATTCCGCGTACAAGTGCCTGCAGATTCCCATCGGACTCGACGAGGCCGAACTTGCGCCGATATTCTTGAACTTCGCCGATCAGCCGCACTTCATGGTGTTCGGCGACAGCGAGTGCGGCAAGACGACGCTGTTGCGCAACATCTGCGAGGGCATCATGGCGTCGAACACCGGGCGCCAGGCAAAGATCATCCTCGGTGACTACCGGCGGACCATGCTCGGTGTCGTAGAGGGGGAGCATCGCGCTGCCTATGCCCCGTCGGCAGACATTCTGAGCACGAATATGACGGACCTCGCCGATCTCCTCCAGAGGAGAATGCCGACTGCGGACATCACCCAGCAGCAATTGCGCGACCGGTCCTGGTGGTCCGGCCCGGAGATCTTCGTGATCATCGACGACTACGACCTCGTGGTGACCTCCAGTGGAAATCCGGTTGCTGCCATCGTCGAGTACCTGCCACACGCGCGTGACATCGGATTCCACCTGATCATCGCCCGCCGTTCGGGTGGTGCAGCCCGCGCGCTGTACGAACCCGTGATTGCGCGGATGCGTGATCTCGTGTCGGCAGGTCTGGTGATGAGTGGCAACCGGGACGAGGGCAATCTGATCGGAACAGTGCGCGCAAGTGCGATGCCGCCGGGGCGAGGCACTTTGGTCACTCGCAGCGGCGGTGGCCTTGTTCAACTCGCGTGGATGCCGCAGCAGTGAGGTCGGCAGTCGCGATTCACTTCACTGAATCCGGCGTTGTGTGTTCTTCCGGCGGTTCGGAATGGTCGGGATCTCCGGTGTTCCTCGCGCAGGGCGACGGCTCGATATCGATTGTCGACGAGAAAGATCCGGGCTCCCGGCCGGTCTCGCCGTTCTGCTTCATCGACGACGAGTACGTTGATGTGCCAGGTGGGGTGGTCTCCGTTTCGGACGTTCTGATCGCCGTGTTTCGGTTCGTGATCGACCAGGTGACCGGGAGGGCGGCCGAAGTCGCCGTGCTGTCCTGTCCGACGCAATGGGGATCAAGGCGACAGGATGTGTTGCGCACGGCGTGTTCCCGGATCGTTGCAGACACTGTTATCGTCCCGGTCGCGGTGGCTGCCGCGGAAATCGCGACGCGGACCGCTGCCCCGGCCACACCGACGCAGTGGGTGGTCCTCGAGTGCGGAGCGAACAGCACAACGGCCAGTTATGTGGTCGCCGGACCCGACGGACACCGGGTGCTCGAGTCCGAACACGATCCTGCACTCGACGGCGCAGAGAACCTTCTCGACTGGGCGGCGCAGTCCGTGGAACTCGGCGTACGAGTGCGTCGAGATCGCGGTCTGGGCGGCGTGCTCGTCACAGGTGTCGGCGCAGCCTCCGCTCACGAGGCAATGCGGAACGCTGTGATCGGATCGATGGCTCCGAATGTCCATTATCGGGCGCTCTCGGACGGTGACGTGGCGCGCGGACTCGGGTACTGCCTCGGGGAGTCCTTCGAAGAACCGAAGAGTATTTCGGTGCCGCAGGCGAACTGGCTCGAGCCGACCTTGCAGGAATCGCGAGGTCGTGGGCGGGGAACCTCGTGGCCGGCGGTCGCTACCGTCGCGGCCGTGCTCACTGTCGCCTTGGTGGCAATGGTCGTCTTCGCCCTGGGTGAGGGGGATCCGGCCGCGGGGCCCCGGAGCGCTCCCGAACCGAGTGCGGTACCGGCTGTGCCGAGTAGCGCCCCGTCGGACGCGTCCTCGGAACCCTCGAGTGCGAAAGCGAGCGGGCGGGCCGGTGAGTTCGAGGTCGGCGCTGTTCGGATCATCCTGCCGGAGGGCTGGCACGAGCGCACACAGTCGCCGGTCGAGTCACAGAGGTCCCGTGTGGAATTGGTGCCCGGCGGGGGAGAAGACAGGCGAATCATCATCACGCAGAGCAGGGTTCGGGAAGGTGCCGGAT
>NZ_JBAQEO010000675.1:0-2080 GCF_049286785.1 Rhodococcus sp. (in: high G+C Gram-positive bacteria)
TTGCCCTCGGTCGCGTACAGCGTGAGCAGGTCACGGATGAGCAGCGGCATCGACCAGCCGTCGAGCAGGATGTGGTGATTGGTGACGATCAACCGTTGCGTGTCGGGTCCCGTCCGGATGAACATGAACCGGAGCAGCGGCGCGATCACCATGTCGAATCCGCGGACCCGATCCTGGTCGAGGATGCGAGCGATCTCGGCCTCGCGCCGTTCGTCGTCCAGAACCGTGAGATCGATATCGACCCAGGGCAATTCGGCATGGCCGTGGATCACCTGGAGGGGGGTTCCGTCCTCGTCGTACACGAACGACGCCCGCAGGTTCGCGTGCCGGTCGAGAAGCGCCTGCCCCGCCACACGGAGACGCGACGCGACGGCCCCGCGCAGTTCGATCGTCATCTGAACGGTGTAGGAGTCGATGGAATCGTGCGCCAGAAGCGCATGGAAGAGCAGGCCCGACTGCAGCGGGGAAAGCGACCAGATATCGGTCAGATCCGGGAAGCGTGCCTCGATGCGATCGATCGCGTCCTGATCCAGGTCGACCAGGTCGAGATCGGACGGGGTCAGACCGCCTGCGTCCGGGCGGGACGCGTACGTCGTGAGCGCAGTCAGTGCCTGCGTCCACAGTTCCGCCAGCTCCCGGACCTCCCCGGCTTCCAGAACACCGGCTGCATACGCCCAGGTGGCGCGGAGCTGCGGACGGTCGTCCACTGCTGTCGTCACCGCGTTGACGTCGATCGCGGACGTCACCGGCGTGTCGAGGTCCTGGGCGCGGTCCATGTCGACTTCACCGGTCGGGGTCCAGCCCACACCGGCGCCGCCCTCCGACAGATCGGCGGCGAAACGCCCCAGGTAGTTGAAACTGATTTGCGGCAGCGACCGTGCCGCCAGCAGCGGTGCTGTGTCCTGGTCGAGGTAACGCAACATGCCGTAACCCATGCCGTGGTCCGGAATGGCCAGCAGTTGTTCCTTGACGGCCTTCATCGCCGCACCGGCCGCGGGGCCGCCGGCGAATGCGTCGTCGAGGTCGATACCCGCAAGATCCAGGCGGACCGGGAACATCGCCGTGAACCCAGCGACGGTGCGGCCCAGAGCGGCGCCCGGCACCACCGGGTCCTCCCGGCCGTGTCCCTCGAGGCTCACCAGGGTGCCGTCGATGCGACGGCCCTGGGCGGCGGTGGAGTGCGAACGCCGCCACCGAGTGACCGCCATGGCCAGCGCGGTGAGCAGGCCGTCGTTGACGCTGCCGCGGAAGGTATCGGGAAGGGCCGTCAGTACCGCCTCGCTGACCTCGGCGGGCAGTTGGACCGTGATCCTGCCGACCGTCGCGTTGACATCGATGTCCGGGTCGAGGGGGCGCGACCCGACCAGCGGGTCCTCGCAGTCCAGGATGCGCTGCCACAGGTCGAGTTCACCGACCCGATTCGCCGCCTCCTCCACCAGCCCGTGGGCCCAGCGCCGCATCGAGGTCCCCACCGGCTCGAGCAGGGGCTCCTGACCGGCGGACAGTTGTGCCCACGCCACCGCGAGATCGGGAACGAGGATGCGCCAGGACACCCCGTCGACCACCAGGTGATGAGCCACCACCAGCAACCGGCCACCCTCGTCGCCGGCGTCGAACCACACGACCTGCATCATCACGCCTGCCGCGGGATCCAGCCGATCCAACGCCGCGTCGAGTTCGGCGACGACGGCGGCAGCGAAGGCACGGGTGCCCGGGGCTTCGGGCACGGAGACACGGCGGATCAGGTCCCGCGCCGAGACGGAGCCGACGGGCCGGACCTCGAGGTGCGAGCGCTCGGGCGCGACGATCAGTTGTGCACGCAGCATGTCGTGACGGTCGATCACGGCCTGGAACGTGCCGATCAGCGGTTCGAGTTCGCGGAGCTCGGGGGGTGCCGTCAGCAAGGCGGACTGCGACATCCGGTCGAACTCCCCGCCGCGTTCGAGCAGCCACGACACGATCGGCGTCGCCGGCATCTCCCCCACACCACCACCGGGCAACTCCTCGAGCACCACCACATCGGCAGCACCCGCCCACGACGCCACCTCCGCCAACGCCGCCACCGTCTTGGCCTCGAACA
>NZ_JBAQEO010000676.1:0-11372 GCF_049286785.1 Rhodococcus sp. (in: high G+C Gram-positive bacteria)
TCCCGGAAGAGGCCCCGGTCCGCCAGGGTTACGACCTCGTCCAGTCGCAGATGGGTGAGGGAGCACCCGGCATGCTGCAGATCATCACTCCCGCGGCCGATGCCGACGCCGCTGCCACCGCCGCCGCCGGCACCGAGGGGATCACCATGGTCACCCCGCCGCAGCCCGCCATGGACGGCGCCGACTACGTCATGCTGCAAGCCATCCCGGACGTCGACCCCTCGGACGAGAAAATGGGCACCATACTGTCGCAGCTGCGCACGGATCTGCCCGACAGTGCGCTGGTCGGCGGCGCGCCTGCCGAGAACCTCGATCTACAGCAGGCGCTCAACGATTACTTGCCGTTGATCGTCGGCGTCATCCTCGTCCTCGGGTTCCTGCTGCTGCTCGTCGCCCTGCAGGCGCCTTTGATCGCGCTCATCGGCACCCTGGTGAGCCTGCTCTCGACCGCGGCGGCGTTCGGTGTCGCGAAGCTGATCTTCCAGGACGGTGTCGGTGCGAGCCTTCTCGGATTCGAACCTCAGGGCTTCCTCGACGGCTGGGGACCGGTGTTCTTCTTCGCGATGATCTTTGCGATCGCGATGGACTACACCGTGTTCCTGCTCTCCACCGCCAAGGAACACTACGAGACGTCCGGCGACCCGGACGTCGCGCACATCATGGGACTCGCGCATTCCGGGCGAGTGATCCTCGCCGCGGCGGCGGTGATGGTGGCGGTGTTCTTCACCTTCGCTCTGTCGGAGCCGTTGCCACCGAAGGAGATGGGCATCATCCTCGGTGTCGCGGTGCTGCTCGACGCGCTGCTGGTTCGACTGATCCTGCTGCCGGTGGCCCTGAGCCTGACCGGGCACGCCGCCTGGTGGTCCCCGGCATGGCTCCGTAAGGTGCTGCCGAGCATCACTTTCTCGCACGGCTGAGTTCCACCGGATCCGTCCGAACCCGGAAACACAGGGGTATGGGCGGTGGGTTATCACACACCCACCGTCCATACCCCTGGGGGTATAATGGGAACAGCGAAGAAACGAACCTCTCCGGAAACCCGCGGGGGCGTCAGTCAGACACGAACACGAGACAGGAAAAGAATGCTGACAAAGCTGCCCCGCCACAACGGTTGGACCATCGAGAGAGTGGTCCCACTCCTGGGAGGCTCGGTGGTACTCACGAGCCTGGCACTGAGCCGCGCACATTCACCACGCTGGCTGGGTCTGACCGGATTCGCCGGCGCCAACCTCGCCCTCTATGGGACCGTCGGCTGGTGTCCGATGAGCCTGCTCCTGGGACGCTTGGGAGTCCCCCGACTCGCCGACGAATCCACCACCGAGAAGTAGGAGGCGAATCCCGATGAACCTGGCGCTGTCAGCCACCGTCCACACCTCGTTCGAAGACGCCGTGTCGAGAACGCGAGCCGCACTGCTGGAACAGGGTTTCGGCGTGCTCACCGAGATCGACATGCAGGCCACCCTGAAGGCGAAACTCGGCGAGGACATGGAACGCTACGTCATTCTCGGTGCCTGTAACCCACCGCTCGCGCACCGAGCGGTCGGTGTGAACCGTCAGATCGGGTTGCTTCTGCCCTGCAACGTGGTGGTGCGCGACGACCCGTCCACAGCGGGCGCCGTACTGGTGGAGGCGATGAACCCCCAGCTCATGGTGCAAGTCTCCGGCGAACCCGAGCTCGTGCCGGTGGCGGAGGAAGCAGGAAAGCGCCTGCAGGCCGCGATCGACACACTCGGCACCCGGAACTGAGACTTCAGGACGGAAACAAGCACGGCATGACGATACGAAATCGCAGGAGGAACGGATGACCATTCTCGTCTCCCTCCTCTTGGGCGCCGTCATCGGAATCCTCCTCGGCCTACTCGGGGGCGGCGGGTCGATCCTCGCCGTCCCCGCCCTGGTCTACGGCCTCGGGATTCCGCTACAAGAAGCAGTGCCGATGTCTCTGATGGTGGTCGGCATCGCCTCACTGTTCGGCGCCGTTCCCAAAATGCGTGCCGGCCTGGTCCAATGGCGAGTTGCGGCGATGTTCGCCGTCACCGGACTCCTGGCCGCATTCGCCGGAAGCGCGGTGAATCGACTCCTCCCCGAGGCAGTCACCCTCGCCGGATTCGCCATCGTCATGATTGCAGCGGGAGTCCGGATGCTGTCGAGCACCGAGGGCACCGGCACCGCCTGCCGAGTAGAAGGTTCCACGATCAACTGGCGCCGTTGCACCTCCCGCTCCATTCCGGCCGGTCTCGGCGTCGGCTTTCTCACCGGACTCTTCGGCGTCGGCGGCGGCTTTCTCATCATCCCTGCCCTCGTCCTGCTGCTCGGCATCGAAATGTCCGTCGCGGTCGGCACCTCACTGGTGATCGTGACCGCCAATTCCGGGTCCGGTCTCCTCGCATACCTCGGCAATCTCAGTCTCGACTGGGGAATTGTCGCGGCATTCACGGCAACTGCCATCGGCGGATCGCTCGTCGCGGGCCGATACGGGAAGAACATCGACACTCGCCGACTACAGCAGTGGTTCGCCTACCTGATCTTCGCGGTGGCAGCCTTCGTCCTCTTCCAAGTGATCTTCCTTCGGTGAGCCCCGAAAGTCGGTGACCGGAACCGTGTCCCACAAGATCCTCGTCGTGGACGACGAACCGAGCATCCGCCGGTTGCTGCGCGGCTATCTGGAGGCCGAGGGATTCTCGGTGTCCGAGGCGGCGACCGGCACCGAAGCACTCATCCTCGTGCGGTCGGACCGCCCCGACGTCGTCCTTCTCGACCTCCGGTTGCCCGACCTCGGCGGCATCGAGGTGCTACGCGAGATACGGAGCTTCTCCGACGTGTTCGTCCTGCTGGTGACCGCCCGGTCGGACGAGGTCGACAAGCTCGTCGGCCTGGCAGTGGGCGCCGACGACTACATCACCAAACCGTTCAGTCCCCGGGAAGTCGTCGCTCGGGTGCGCACGGTGCTACGCCGATCCCGCGGCACCGAGCCCGCGCCCACGCGTCTCGTTTTTCCCGGATTGGTGGTCGATGCCGACGCACGTCAAGTGACCGTCGACGGTCACCATGCCGATGTCACCGCGCTCGAATTCGATCTGCTCAGCGCACTGGCCCGGACGCCCGGACGCGTCTATTCGCGCCGCCAGCTCCTCGAGAAGGTGTGGGACGGCGACTTCTTCGGCGACGAACGTGTTGTCGACGTCCATATCCGCAGCATCCGCCGCGCCCTGGGCGACGCCGCCGCAGCGCCGCGTTTCATCGGTACGGTCCGCGGAGTGGGGTACAAATTCCTTCCCCCCGCTGGAGAATTGCGGTGAGCGCCCTCATGCGGAGCCTGTCGGGCCGACTGTTCGTCTCGCATCTGGTGGTCGCGCTGGTGGGCTCACTGGTCACGTTCGTCGTCGTCCGGGTCTCCGCCCCCGCTTTGTTCGACGAGGAGAGTCGCAGACTCGGTTCCGGTCGGGTGCGCGGTGGTGGACAATCCCCGTTGCGCGGCGTCGTGGCCGACGCCGTCACCACCGCGCTGCTGCTCGGTGTGCTCGCCGGAGTCCTCGCGGCCGCAGTTCTGGGTTTCGTGGCGTCCCGGCACCTGCTGCGGTCACTGCGTTCGGTTCGCTCCGGTACCCGCGCCATCGCTGCGGGCGACTACCGGCATCGAATCGAGCCACCGAGCGAGCGGGAACTGGCTTCGGTCGCCGCCGACGTCAACGACCTCGCGACCCGGCTCGCCGATACCGAGGCCCGCAGGGTCCGGTTGCTGTCGGAAGTTGCGCACGAGATGCGAACACCGCTCACCGTGATCGACGGGTATGTGGAGGGGATCATCGACGGAATCTTCGATTCGTCCGAACTCGGCCGGATCGAACCGGAGGTCCGGCGCCTGCGCCGGCTCGCCGACGACCTGTCGACCCTGTCGCGGGCCGAGGAGAACCGTCTCGATCTCCAGTACTCGGAGTTCGACCTGTCCGGTCTCGTCGAACATGTCGCCGATCGGATGCGCCCGCAGTTCGATGACGCGGGACTGGCGCTCACCGTTCGGCTACGGTCCGGTCGCCTCCCGGTGCGGGCAGATTCCGATCGGATCACCCAGATTCTGACGAACCTTCTCGGCAACGCGCTGATCGCGACTGACTCCGGCGGAGTGACCATCGATGTCGCCGCCCGCAGTGACGGCGCCGTGATCTCGGTGATCGACACCGGTGAGGGTCTCGAGGCCGACGACCTCGAGCGCATCTTCGAGCGTTTCTATCGCGTCCCGGCACGCCGCCGTGTCGACCAGGATCCGGGATCCGGGATCGGCCTGACGATCAGCAGGGGAATCGCCCGCGCCCACGGCGGTGAGCTCTCCGCGAGCTCCCCCGGCCGTGGGCACGGTGCCACTTTCACCTTGCAGTTGCCTTATTCGGCCGCACCGTGACCCTGGCGGTCATGGCCGTCCCTGCCCTGACCCTCGTGACCCTGACCGGCCCGATGTCCGCGGTCACCGCCGACGTGCTGCTCCCCCGATGCCGCACCCTCGAATGCCCGCAAGTGGTTCTCGGTACCCCTGCGCAGCTTCTCGTAGACGCGATCGATCGCATCCTCGTCGCTGACCTCGATGGCGGTCGTCAGGCCGGAGATGTCGGCTGCTTCCAGTTCCGCTCCGACGGCGTAGGCGGCCTCGACCGTGGCCAGGCCCTGAGCGAGCCATGCGTCGTACTGCTGCTGGAGTTGCGGATCTGCATAGACACCCACCGCCAGTCCGTCTGACGGGTCCGGTACACCGTACTGTTCGAGCAGGCCGCCGACTGCGTCGTAATGGCGTTGTTCGCTTGTCGAGATGTGGTCGAAGATCTGCGCCTGCCACGCGTCGTGGAACTGTCGGTACAGGTCGCGGGCCACTCGCTCCTCTTCTCTCATCAGAGTCAGATCCGTGCGCTCCTCCTCGGAGAGCGATTGCCCCGCCGGCGGAACCGGAGTCGGCTGCGCCGACACCGTAGCCATTCCGAATCCGGATACCCCGATTGCTGTCGCTGCAACAACCGCACTTGCTGTCTTCTGCCAGAGCCTCATCACCGAGACCACCTTTCTCTCACACCCGAGTCAACAGCGGTCCTGTGAAATGCCCCGGTGGGTTTGTGTGAAGATTCGATGAGGACGGCGCAGGCTGATGAGATTATGTTGCGGCCTCGGGTTTTTCACCCGCGGATTCCTGGTCGGCATGGAACTCGTTGAAGGCGGCGAACGCTCGGGGGCCGTACACAGTGGAAGGTCCGCCATTCATCAGGATCGCGACCCCGATTGCCTCGGCGACTTCCTCCGGTGTGCTGCCCTGCTGGGCGGCACCTCGGGCGTGTGCGGCGATACAACCGTCACATTGGCTGCTCACGCCGATCGCCAGGGCGATCAGTTCCTTGGTCTTGGCGTCCAACGCCCCCGGCGACAGGGCGGCTTCGTGCAGTTGCGCATAACCGGCGTAGACCTGTGGGATCGCTTGACGCAGCGCCCGAGCGGGTGCGCGAAGCTCCTGTTGAACTGCCTTGCCGTACTCCATGGTGTACCTCCGGGTTGTTCGTAGTGGCTCTGACATCTGTCTGTCGGTACCGGTAACGGAACCATCGCAACTCTTCGAAGTGTGACGGAAAGTGCGGCGGGTCCGTCGGGATTCCGTATGGACGGGATTTCCTCGGCTGGACCAGAGCCGTTGACAAATTCATTCCAATATTCCATAGAATGTTTTCAGGAACGGCGCCGGCGGTGCGGCAAGTCCAAGGAGATCGCCACATGAATGCGATAACACGGAAGACCACCCACGGTCGGGGGATCGAATTGGGGCTGCGGCAGAACGCCGCCCAGTTCACTCTCCTGGTCGTGGTCAACGCCCTGGTCGGCGGAATGCTCGGCCAGGAACGAACCGTGCTGCCCCTGCTGGCCGAGCAGGAATTCGGCATCCGTGCCTACACCGCCGGACTGTCGTTCATCCTCGTCTTCGGAATAGCCAAGGCCGCCACCAACTACTTCGCCGGCACCCTGTCCGACCGCTTCGGCCGCAAACCCGTCCTCGTCGCCGGCTGGCTCGTCGCCATCCCCGTGCCGCTACTCCTGATCTGGGCGCCGTCCTGGGGCTGGGTCATCTTCGCCAACGTGCTGCTCGGCATCAGTCAGGGCCTGACCTGGTCCACCACCGTGGTGATGAAGATCGACCTGGTCGGCCCGGCCCGGCGCGGTTTCGCGATGGGCCTGAACGAGGCCGCCGGCTACGGTGCGGTGGCGGTCACCGCCCTCGCCACCGGCTACCTCGCCGAGGCCTACGGCCTGCGTCCGGCACCGTTCCTGCTCGGCATCGCCTTCGCCGCCCTCGGCCTGGGACTGTCCACCCTGGCGGTGAAGGAGACCCGCGAACACGCCCGGTTCGAGGCGGCCAACCACGTGGCCCGCGCCGACGGCCTCCACGACCACCTGCACGACAAGCTGACCAACCGGGAAGTGTTCATTCAGACCAGCTTCCGTGAGCCTGCCCTCTCGTCGGCCAGCCAGGCCGGCCTGGTCAACAACCTCAACGACGGCCTCGCCTGGGGTCTGTTCCCGATCCTCTTCGCCGCCGCGGGTCTGTCCGTCGGGAAGATCGGTGTGCTGGCCGCGTTGTACCCCGCGGTGTGGGGAGTCGGTCAGCTGATCACCGGCGCGCTATCGGACCGGTGGGGCCGCAAGTGGCTGATCGCCTCCGGAATGTGGCTCCAGGCCGTGGCTCTGGGCCTGATCGCGCTCGGTGACACGTTTGCGATCTGGGCCACCGCCGCGGTGCTACTCGGCGCCGGGACCGCATCGGTCTACCCGACGCTGCTCGCCTCGATCGGCGACGTCGCCCACCCCGCATGGCGGGCCCGGGCGGTCGGGACCTACCGACTGTGGCGCGACGGCGGCTTCGCGGTCGGCGCACTGCTCGCCGGTATCGTCGCCGACGCCCTCGGAATTCGAGCAGCCATCTGGACCGTCGCCGCTCTCACTGCGGTATCCGGCCTCATCGTCGCGGTGCGAATGTACGAGACCCACCACCGACCCCCGACCGAAACGCAGGAGGAAACCCCACATGGGTGACCGCGCCACCAAAGATGCCCTCTTCGCGGAGTTCGCCGCCGTCGGCAAGGTCCTCGGAAACCCCACCCGGCTCGAGCTGCTCGACCTGCTCGCCCAGGGGCCCCGCAGCGTGGACGACCTCGCCACCGTTGCACAGGTACTGATCAGCACCTGCTCGGCGCACCTGCACACACTGCGCGAGGCCGGCCTGGTCGACACCAGGCGTGAGGGCAAGAGGATCTTCTACTCACTCGCCGGTGACGACGTCGCCGGCCTGTGGGATCACCTACGGCACGTCGCGCAGCGACACCGCCCGCACACCGAACTCGCGCGTCGCGCCTACCTCGGTCCCGAGGACACCGCCGCGGTCGGCACCGAAGAGCTCCTGCGTCGGCTCGACAGTGGTGACGCCTTCATCCTCGATGTGCGGCCCGAACCGGAATACGCTGCGGGTCATCTCCCGGGAGCGGTCCATGTTCCGATCGAGGATCTGACCGCGCGACTCACCGAACTACCGAGAGACCGCGAGATAGTCGCGTACTGCCGTGGCCGGTACTGCGTGCTCGCCCATGATGCCGTCCGCCTGCTGAGCCGCCACGGGCTGACCGCCCGTCGCGCCGCCGACGGCGTCCTCGAATGGAAGCTCGCCGGCCTGCCCGTCGAGACCGACGCCGCCTGACGAGAACACCGGGCGACGCCCACCCGGCTGGGTCTCATCTGACGGCAAACGTCGTCAAAAGTCTTGGTCATCCGGCCTGAATACGTATCCTGTAGTTGCCGTGCGCGGTTCCGCGCTCGGTGGGCAGTTCTTCGACAGTCGGGCTGGGTGTCTACGCGCCGGGAAGGGTCGACAGTTGATCTACTCAGTGGCAAGTATGCGGGTGGCGGGATCTCGTCCCGTGGCGCCGACTGCGTCCGGAGCCGGCGAATGAGTACCGCTCCCGACTCCCGAGGTAGCCACGGCCGGGGACTCATTCGTCAGATCCGCCGGATCGGCCGCATTGCGGAGGGGGAACCACCGGCGCCGGCAGCCGCCGGCAGCGGACCGGAGACCGACAGCATGCTGGAAGCTTTCCTCCCGGTGACCGCGTCGATCCAGGTTCGCCATGTCGATGCCGGTTCCTGCAACGGCTGCGAGGTCGAGATCGGATCCGCGTTCGGACCGGTATACGACGTCGAACGCTATGGCATCCGCCTGGTCGCCTCACCACGTCACGCGGATGTGCTTCTCGTGACGGGACCGGTCACGCGAAACATGGTGGATCCGCTGGAGGAGACATACCGGGCGATGCCACACCCCAAGCGCGTTGTCGCTCTGGGTGATTGCGCACGAGACTGCGGAGTGTTCGCCGGCGGTTACGGTGTGGTCGGCGCGGTGCGGGACGTCATTCCGGTCGATATCGAAATTCCGGGATGCCCGCCTACCCCGGAAGCCATCGTGGCCGCCCTGCGGCGTGTGTCCGGTCGATGAACCCGATCGGCGCCGGCCTGGCGATCACTTTCCTTGCCGCAGCAGTGGCCGTCGCCGCGGGGGTGACACTGCCGTCCCGCGCCCGCCGCGTCGTGGTCGGCGTGTCGACCTCTCTCTCGGGCGCCGGCGGTATGCTGGTGGGTCTCTACGCCCTCGCGGGCCGGCAGTATTCGCTGACCCTGCGGCAGGTGCTCCCCTTCGACGGGGTCGAGTTGCACGTCGATCCCCTCTCCGGATTGTTCATGGTCCTGATCGGTGCCGTCGCGACTGTGGTCGGCGTGTACAGCGTGGGTTACACCGGTCCGGGCGGACACCACGGCGACGACACTCCGGGTTCGGATCGCGGGGCGAGTTCACGGACCGCCCACACCATGCTGCCGGTGTTCGTCGGCGCAATGCTCCTCGTTCCGGCCGCAGCCAACGTCGCGACCTTCCTCGCGGCGTGGGAGCTGATGGCGCTGGCTTCCCTGATGCTGGTGCTGGCCGAGTACCGCTCCCGGCCACCGGTCGGCGAGGCGGGCCTCTGGTACGCCTCCATGACCCAAGCCGGTGTCGTGGCCATCATGGTGGGTTTCGGATTACTCGCGGCGGGGGTCGGCGGGGAGTCGTTCGATGCGATCCGCGAGGGGGCGGCCACCCTTTCTCCGCTCGTACAGTCGTCCGCCTTCGTGTTGGTGTTCATCGGGTTCGGGTCCAAGGCCGGCCTCGTTCCGCTGCACGTGTGGCTTCCCCGGGCCCACACCGAGGCGCCGAGTCATGTGTCGGCGCTGATGTCGGCGGCCATGGTCAATCTCGGGCTGTATGGCATTATCCGGGTGGGATACGACCTCCTCGGCGGTGGGCCGCGGTGGTGGGGATGGCTGATGCTGGCGATCGGCACGCTGTCCGCCCTCTACGGGGTACTGCAGGCGAGCGTCGCCACCGACTTCAAGCGGTTGCTCGCGTACTCGACCACCGAGAATCTCGGCGTCATGCTGATGGGCGTAGGCGCCGGTGCCATCTTCGCCGCGGAAGGTAACCGCGTACTGGCGAGCCTGCTCGTCGCGGCGGCCCTGTTGCACGCTCTCAACCACGGCGCGTTCAAGGCCTTGTTGTTCATGGGTGCAGGGTCGGTGATGCGCTCGACCGGACTGCGCGACCTCGACCGGCTCGGCGGACTCGCCTCCAGGATGCCCGTGACCACCGCAATGGTCGCCGTGGGAGCGCTCGGCGCCGCCGCGTTACCGCCGGGAAACGGGTTCGTCTCCGAATGGCTTCTGCTGCAGGGATTCACGCACAGCTTGGGGTCGGAAGGTGTGGGCAACACGGTGACCACCATCGCGATGCCGCTCGCGGTCGCGGCCTTGGCGTTGACCACCGGTCTCGGTGTCGTGGCGTTCGTGAAGGCTTTCGGCATCGGGTTCCTCGCCCGTCCCCGGAGCCCGGAAGCGTCGGCGGCCGTGGAGAGCCCGTGGAGCATGCGGCTCGCCATGGTGGCGACGGCGCTGGCGTGTGCAGGTCTGGCGTTGTTTCCCGCCTTCCTCGGCGAGTCGCTGGTCCGTGCGATCTCGGTGTTGCCGGCGGTGCGCGACGGTAATCCGATCGGCCGCGACGGCGTGACGATCCGGTTGGCAGGCATCTCCGGTTCGATGTCACCTTTCCTGGTAGCAGTATCACTCGCCGCCGGGGTGATCCTGGCCCTGCTCGGTGCGAGGTGGGCGCGGGCGCGTCTGCCAGTACGCCACGCGATTCCGTGGGGTTCGGGACGACACGACCTGACCCCCAGGATGGAGTACACCGCCACCTCCTTCGCCGAACCGTTGACCCGCGTCTTCGATGACGTCCTGAGCCCGGAACTCGACGTGAACGTGACACCGCACGTCGAATCGGAGTACCTGATCAAGAGCGTCAGTTTCCGTCAGCGGGTGCCCGACCGGATCGAGGCCCGCCTGTACCCACCGGTGATGTCCGCGGTGGTCCGGTGGGGTCTCTGGGCGCGGCGGGCCCAGAACGGTGACCTCCACCGGTACCTCGCGGTGGGTTTCGTGGTGCTGATCGCGGTACTGGTCGCCGTCGGGGTGACCCGGTGAGCGGCCAGGGATCGACGGTCGTCGAACTGGTCGCGACCGGGATCCAGATCGTGTTGGTGGTCGTGGCAGCGCCACTCCTGGTCGGGTTCATGCGCCAGATCACCGCACGACTACAGGGGCGGGCCGGTGCGGGGGTGGGTCAGCCGTGGCGTGACCTACGCAAGCAGATGGGTAAGGAGCGCATCACCCCTGAAGGAACCAGTGCAGTCTTCACGGCGGCACCGTTCATCCTGCTGTCGTCGTTGCTCGTGATCGCGACGGTCGCACCATTCCTCACGACGGCGTCGCACACGGACGGGGTGGCCGATCTGTTCGCGGTCGTGGGACTGCTGTTCCTGGGCACGGTCGCGCTCATCCTCGGCGGCTTGGACACGGGCACCGCGTTCGGTGGAATGGGCGCCAGCCGGGAAGTGATGATCACCGCGCTGGCCGAGCCGACCATCCTGGTGGCGGGTTTCGCGTTGTCGACCCGAGTGAACTCCTCGAACCTCTCGGCGATGGTCGAGGGTGTGGTGCACTCACCGTCGCAAACCCTGACTCCGGCAAATCTCTTTGCCGCAGTGGCGATCGGCATCGTGGTCCTCGCGGAAAGCGGGCGGCTTCCGGTCGACAACCCGTCCAGCCATCTGGAATTGACGATGCTGCACGAGGCGATGGTGCTCGAATACGCCGGACCGCGACTGGCCATGGTGGAGTTCGCATCGGCGATCCGGCTGACCACCCTGGTCGGTTTGTGGGTGAGCCTGTTCGCCCCGTGGGGTGTGGCGACCTCCTCTACGCCGTGGGCCGTGCTC
>NZ_JBAQEO010000677.1:0-10690 GCF_049286785.1 Rhodococcus sp. (in: high G+C Gram-positive bacteria)
ATGTCGTGCAAGTCCCGTGCGATCCGCGCCTTCTCTTCCAGAATGGTGCGGCGGGTGCGCTCGAGTTCGCTCACTTCCTCCTGCCGCGCGAGTTGCAGGCGCGAGAGCACCAGCCAGCGGATCAGGAGACCGAAGATGACGAGGGCGGTGAGTCCCACCGCCCATCCGCGGCCGTTGGTGCCCGGGTTATCCGCGAGAAACAGCAGGACCGTCGAGATCCACGCCACCCCCACAACCGGAACGGCCGCCCGCATCCCGACCACCGTCAACGGCCTATGCGATCCCGGCGGACTTCGACACCGTCATCGGCTACACACCGCCCAGGTTCGACAGCATCCTCGTCGACCCGGATGGTGACTGCTCGTCACCGGTGACATTGCCTGCCGAGTTCGACACGTCATGCAGGGCACACGACCTCGGGTACGACCTTCTCCGCTACGCCTCGCTCTCCGGGGAGGATCTGGGCCCGTGGGCGCGGCAGAGCCTCGATGCGCAACTCGATCGGCGCATGCATGCCGCTTGTGACAGCCGCACCGATCCGCAGTCCCGCGGGACCTGCTTCCTCATGGCGAACGTCGCGACCACTGCGGTCGCTGGAAACAGCTGGCGTCAAGGATATTCGGCGCCGGTCACCGAATCGGGACTGCGGTACGGGCTCGCCGGAGGAATCGGCGTCATCCTGATGGCCGGAACGGGATGGTCACTGCGCCGCACGGCGCACCCCGTCGGAGTGGTCGCATGACCGCCGGCGTTCTCCCGCAGGCCGATCACGTCACCGCACTGCCCCGCGTCTCCTCGACCCTCGCGGTCACCGCGCTGATTCGCGTGTTTCTCACCCCGTCGCTGCTACCCAGAAGCGCGGCGGCCCAGGCGGTGTTCACGGGCCTGCTCGCCGCATCAGGACTCACAGTCGTGGTACTCCTCCGGCGACTGCGCCTACCGCTCGCACACACACCGGCCCACCGCCTGTCCCGGGAATCGTTCCGGATTCTCACGCTGTTCGGCGCACTCGTCCTCGGGGCATGGACGATCGTAGCGGCCGATCACTGGCAGGATTCGCTCCGGGCGGCGATGGGCATGCCGGACGTCGGCCCCGTCCACTGGATACAGGTGATAGTCGGTGCCACTGTCACGTTCGCGATCCTCATCGGCATCGGCGTCGCCCTCCGCCGGGTGGCCCGCCTTCTCGGCCGGATCGGCGGCACAACCACCCTCGTTCTCCTCGCGGCGACGCTTCGACTCGTCGTCGGGCCGGCCGTATGGGGGCTGATGTCCGAGCGGTACAGCGACTCCGACGCGGTGATCGAGGTGTCCACGCGCCGTCCGGTGGCCACCGAACGATCCGGCAGCCCCGGCTCCGTGGTGAGCTGGGAGTCGCTGGGACGTCAGGGGCGCCGTTTCGTCGCATCCGGTGACGGGGCTGGGAGTATCCGGACCTACGTCGGAACGAACTCGGCCTCCGACACGGAAAGCCGTGCTGCACTTGCGGTATCGGAACTCGAACGCGCCGGAGGTTTCGACCGGTCCGCGATCGTGATCACCGTGCCCACCGGATCGGGATGGATCGACGAGAACGCCGCAGAGGGCTTCGAGGAGCGCTTCGCCGGCGACGTGGCGATTGTCGGTGTCCAGTATTCGTATCTGCCCAGCTGGATGACCTTCGTTTTCAGGCGATCCGCCGCCGACGAGTCGGCCGTCGCGGTGGTCGCAGCGATCACCGACCATATCGCCACCATGACCGAACACCACCGGCCGAGCGTGTACATCTATGGCCAGAGCCTCGGCTCCGTCGGCGGAAGCGCATTGTTCGACCGAACGGGCCGGGCCGGCGAACACGTCTGTGGCGCACTGTGGGCCGGCCCGCCTGCCGGTTCGGTGCACCTGGACGGGGCCACGGTGCTGGCGAATACGTCCGACCCCGTGGTGTGGTGGTCACCGGATCTGATTCTGCACCGACCCGATCTGGCACACGCGGTGCGCGATGCGCCGGTGCCCCAATGGATTCCGGGCATCACATTCCTGCAGACCACCGTGGACCTTGTGTCCGCACTGAATTTCTCCCCCGGCCACGGTCACCGCTACGGCACCGAGCAGGGAACCGCGTTACCCGTATGCCGAGAAAACTCCGGTGCCGGACGGGATGGCCCGTCCGGCACCGGCGAAGAGGTCTCCGCGCCTCCGGACTACGCGGGTAACCCGACCGGGCCGCGTGCAGCTTCGTACGCCGCACCCACGCGATACAGACGCTCATCGGCCAATGCCGGAGCCATGATCTGGAGGCCGACCGGCAGACCGTCGTCCGCTGACATTCCGGACGGCACGGACATAGCGCAGTGACCCGCCAGGTTCGTCGGGAGCGTGCACAGGTCCGACAGGTACATCGCGAGCGGATCGTCCACCTTCTCCCCCAGCTTCCACGGGGTGAACGGACTGGTCGGCGACACCAGCACATCGACCTTCTCGTAGGCCTTGTCGAAGTCGCGGGCGATCAGCGAGCGCACCTTGAGCGCCTGGCCGTAATAGGCGTCATAGTAGCCGGCGGACAGCGCGTAGGTGCCGATCATGATGCGGCGCTTGACTTCCGGACCGAAGCCGGCGGCTCGCGTGGCAGCCATCACCTGGTCGGCACTCATGTTGCCGTCGTCCACCCGCATGCCGTATCGCATCGCGTCGAAACGGGCGAGGTTGGACGACACCTCACTCGGAAGGATCAGGTAGTACGCGGCGAGGGCGTATTCGAAGTTGGGACACGACACCTCGACCACTTCGGCGCCCAGCTCGGTGAGCTGCGCGACGGCCGCGTCGAACGACGAGATGACGCCCGGCTGGTAGCTGTCTGAGTGGAGTTCCTTGACGACGCCCACCGTGACGCCCTGCAGGTTGCCGCTCGCGCCTTCACGTGCAGCTGCCACCACAGGACGCACCGGCGTGTCGATGGACGTGGAGTCACGTGGATCGTGTCCCGCGATCACCTCGTGCAGCAGTGCCGTGTCCAGCACGGTCCGTCCGCAGGGTCCGCCCTGGTCGAGCGAGGACGCGCAGGCGACGAGGCCGTAGCGTGAGACGGTTCCGTAGGTGGGCTTGGTGCCGACGGTCGCGGTGACCGCCGCCGGCTGCCGGATCGAACCACCGGTGTCGGTTCCGATGGCCAGCGGTGCCTGCCGGGACGCCAGGGCCGCTGCACTGCCGCCGCCCGAGCCGCCCGGGATGCGTGTGGTGTCCCAGGGGTTGCGGGTCGCACCGTAGGCGGAGTTCTCGGTGGACGAGCCCATCGCGAACTCGTCGAGATTGGTCTTGCCCAGAATCGGGATTCCCGCGGCACGCAGTTTGCCGGTGAGCGTGGAGTCGTAGGGTGCGATCCAGCCCTCGAGCAACCTCGACCCGCAGGTGGTGGGCATATCGGTGGTGGTGAAGATGTCCTTGAGCGCCAGCGGCACTCCGGCGAGCGGCGATGCGGGCGCCTCACCGGCAGCGAGCGCGCTGTCCACTTCCTTGGCAGCGGCGAGGGCCTGCTCCCCCGCGACGTGCAGGAATGCGTTCAGGCCACCGTCGACCTCCGCGATCCGATCCAGATGTGCCTGGGTGATCTCGACGGACGACACCTCACGGCTGTGGATCTTCGATGCGAGATCTGCCGCGTCGAGGGTGGTCAGTTCGGCGCTCATTCGCCCTCTCCGAGAATCTGCGGAACGGCGAAGCGATCCTGTTCGACAGCGGGGGCGCCGGACAGCGCCTGCTCGGGGGTGAGTCCCGGAACGATCACGTCGGGGCGCGTCACATTGGTCACCGCGTTGGGGTTGGCCATGGGCGGAACGTCGTCCGCGGGTACCTCGGTGACCACCTTCACGTGGCTGAGAATCGAGTCCAGCTGACCGGCGAACCCGTCGAGTTCGGCGTCGGACAGGGCGAGTCGAGACAGCCGCGCGAGGTGCGCGACCTCGTCACGGGAGATGGCAGGCACCGCAGGGCCCCTTTCAGGTAGTACGGAAGTTGATTCCGTCCCAGCCTAGAGCGTGCTCCGATCAGCTGTGCAGCCAGCGCCGCAACCTCGCGGTCGGGAAGGTGGGGAGCGTGCCAGCCACCGCCGTTCCCGCATCCGTCCAGCGCGGGAATTCCTGCACCCCACTGCCGCCACACGTCCCGAGACGGACCTCGTGACTGCCGCAGTCGTGGTGCTCGTGCACTCGTGCTTCGAGGGTCATGTTTCGAGGCTCATGTTTCGCAGATGAGGCCGATTCGTTTCGCCGAGGTCACGAATGGAGACGTGGTGTTTCCACCGGCCCGGGTTGCGGCCGCAGCAGGGGGGTGAACCGCATACTCGGCGACATCAGGTGCAAGGATGGGAACCGACGGGGGTCGCAGGTACCCCCGCGTCTATCTCGTGGTGAAAGGGACGCACGTGTCGTATCTGCTTCGCGTCCAGCTTCCCGACCGGCCCGGTAGCCTCGGCTCACTCGCCGTCGCTCTGGGATCGGTGGGCGCTGACATCTTGTCGCTCGACGTGGTGGAACGAGGTGCTGGATTCGCCATCGACGACCTCGTGGTCGACGTCGAACCGGGATCGCTCCCCGACACCCTGATCACGGCGGCCGAGAATCTCGCCGACGTCACCGTCGATTCCATTCGTCCCTACGCCGGGATTCTCGACACCCACCGCGAACTCGAGCTGATCGATCAGGTGGCCACGGCGGCCGACGACCGGCTTCAGGTTCTCGTCGACGGCGCACCACGGGTTCTGCGGGTGGGATGGTCCGTGGTGGTCGACGTCGGTCCGCACGGCGCGTATCGCGTCGTCGGGAGCTCGGGTGCGCCCGAGACCCATGCCACGGACATTCCGTGGATGCCCCTCGAGAAACCGACCGCATTGGACGACGAGGGCAGCTGGGTACCGCAGGTGTGGCGCGACATGAACACCACCCTCGCGGCCGCGCCGCTGGGCACCACCGGCCGTGTGCTGATGCTGGGCCGTCCCGGCGGGCCCGAGTTCCGCCCCTCGGAGATCGCCCGGCTCGGTTACCTGGCCGGGATCATCGCGACCGTCCTCGGCTGACCGTTCCTGCCTGACTCGGCCTCAGACCAGTTCGCGGACCAGGACGGTCAGTTCGATTCCCGGCACAGGCTCCCAATTCCGTTCCGGCGCAGGGACGAAACCGTTGCGGTCGTAGATGCGCCGGGCCGCTTCCATTTCTTTCTGGGTGGACATGACGACCGCACGATCACCGCGATCGTATGCGACATCGAGAACGTGACGCACCAGAGCCGACCCCACGCCGACTCCGCGGGCGTCGGGCGACACCGCCAGCATCCGGAATTCGAGCTCGCCGGGCCCCGCCACGTCCGCGTACGGCGAGGACGGTTCGGCGATCGTCACCGACCCCACCACCTTCCCGTCCGAAACGGCCACCCACACATCGCCCTTCTCGGCGCGCCGGGCGGCATCACGCAGTCGGTCCGTGTACGGGTCGTCGGCATCGACGAACCCGCCACCCACATACGCGATCACCGTCAATTCACCCACGATCTCGTATTCGTCCGGCGTGGCAACCCGTATCTCGATCATGTCCGGAACTATGACAGGAATGGGCGTTGTGTCCAAACACGGCAACAGCCGATCCGATGCGGAGGCCGCGGTGAGGAACCCGCGGAAGGGGCCCCGAATGCCCCGCCCCGATCCGCGCCTCGACGACCGGGAGCGAAGTTCACAGACGGATAACGATGGTGCAGAGGTGTTTTCAGCAACCACACCCTTCTGCACGTTTCCCGACGCGCCACCGTCGTCGAGGGCTGCACACATTTGAGAGACGGGGCTGGGACGTGTCGTTGTTACGAATCTCATTGTTGGGGCGTTCGCCGTCACTGCGACAAGAATTCCGCGGCCGATGTGCGGCTCAGTCGTCGTCGTCCTCGGCGCCGGTCTCTGCGACAGCGTCCGGACCACCATCGAGCAGTCTGCGGAACCCGGCCTCGTCGAGAACGGGCACACCGAGTTCGATGGCCTTGTCGTGCTTCGAACCCGGTGATTCGCCGACCACCACGAAGGCTGTCTTCTTCGACACCGAACCCGCAGCCTTGCCGCCGCGAGCCAGAATCGCCTCCTTCGCCTCGTCTCGCGAGAACGTCTCCAGTGAACCTGTCACGACGATGGACAGGCCCTCGAGGTTGCGTGGAATCGACTCGTCTCGTTGGTCCTCCATCCGAACCCCGGCGGCCGCCCACTTCTCGACGATCCGCAGATGCCACTCGGCGGCGAACCACTCGGCGACAGCGGCCGCGATGGTGCCACCGACACCGTCCACGGCTGCGAGTTCTGCGACGGACGCGTTCCGGATCCTCTCGAGCGATCCGAACTCTCCGGCCAGCGCTCGCGCCGCCGTGGGCCCCACGTGCCGGATCGACAGTGCCACAAGCACGCGCCACAGCGGTTTGTCCTTGGCCGAATCCAGGTTGTCGAGCAGCCGACGGCCGTTGGCCGACAGTCCGCCCGCCTTGGTACGGAAGATGGTCGTCTTCAGCAGATCCGTTTCGGTGAGCGAGAAGAGGTCACCCTCGTCGGCGATCACCCCTGCCTCGAGTAGTCCGGTCGCAGCCTCGTAGCCGAGAACCTCGATGTCGAATGCCCCCCGCCCCGCAACGTGGAAGACACGTTCCCGCAGCTGTGCCGGGCAGTACTGCTGGTTGGGACAACGGATGTCGGCATCGCCCTCCTTCGCCGGTGCCAGGAGGGTGCCGCACTCCGGGCAGTGCGTCGGCATCTCGAATGCGTGCTCGTCACCCGTGCGTGCATCGACCACCGGCCCGAGGACCTCGGGAATGACGTCCCCGGCCTTGCGTAGAACGACGGTGTCGCCGATCAGCACACCTTTGCGCTTCACCTCCGACGCATTGTGCAGAGTGGCCAGGGACACCGTCGAACCCGCGATCGTGATCGGCTCCATGTACGCGAACGGGGTGACACGGCCCGTGCGGCCGACGCTGACCCGGATGTCGAGCAGCTTGGTGGTGGCCTCCTCCGGCGGATACTTGTAGGCGATCGCCCACCGCGGCGCACGGGAGGTGGAACCCAGCCTCCGATGGAGTGACATCTCGTCGACCTTGACCACCAGACCGTCGATCTCATGCTCCACGTCGTGCCGGTGCTCGCCCCAGTACCGGACCTTGTCGACGACGGCATCGGCGCCCCGGACCCGGGAGGTGTGAGGCGACACCGGCAACCCCCAGGACGCCAGCGCCAGATACGCCCCGTGCTGGGACACCGGATCGAACCCCTCGACCCGGCCGAGTCCGTGGCAGATCATGCCGAGCCGCCGTCGCGCGGTGACCGCCGGATTTTTCTGGCGAAGAGACCCCGCCGCCGTGTTCCGTGGATTCGCGAACGGTGGTTTACCGTCCTCGACGAGTGCCGCGTTGAGGGCCAGGAAGTCCTCGAGCCGGAAGTACACCTCACCGCGCACCTCCAAGAGGGTGGGCAACGGATATTCCTCTGTTGCGGTGAGTCTTTCGGGAATATCGTCGATGGTGAGCGCGTTGAGCGTCACTTCTTCCCCGGTGCGTCCGTCACCGCGGGTGGCGGCCCGCACGAGCCGACCGTTCTCGTACACCAGGCTGAGCGCCACGCCGTCGATCTTCACCTCGCACAGGTAGTGCACATCGGGCCCGGTTTCCTGCTCCACGCGACTGACCCACGTACGCAGGTCGTCCGCCGTGAAGACGTTGTCGAGGCTGAGCATCCGCTCGAGGTGGTCGACGGAAGTGAAATCGGTAGCGAAACCCCCGCCGACCAGTTGCGTCGGCGAATCCGGGGTCCGCAGATCCGGATATTGCTCTTCGAGTGCGTTCAACTCCCCCAACAGCAGATCGAAGGCGCCGTCGGAAATGATCGGTGCGTCCCGGACGTAGTAACGGAACTGATGCTCACGCACTTCCTCGGCCAGCTCGTGCCAACGCTCCCGCACGTCGCTGGGGGCAGGTGTGGAGGCTTCGGTCGATTCACTCACCACCGAAGATTAACCGGTCCTACCGACATCGAAAGAGCCGGTCACAAGGTCTCGGGGTCGTCCCTGAACGCACTGCTCACCTCGGTGCACAACCTGAGCGCCTCTCGGCCCCATTCCTCGTCTGCACCGGCCAGTCCGCAGGCCGGAGTGACCGCAACGCTGCGCAATACAGTCCGCGGAAATCCGAGCCGGTCGATCAGCGTCAGCGCAGGTCGGGCAGCATCCCTCCAGGTCACCGGGGTTGCGGGAGCCACCGCGGGAACCAGGCCCAATGCCAGCTGCTTACCCGCGTCGAGCAGTTCGCCGATGCCGTCGAGATCCGCCGATGTCAGCTGCGACACGTCGAATCCGACAGCGAGTGCGCTGCTGCGGCGGAGGAGATCGGTCGGTAGCCCGGAGGAACAGCAGTGCACGACGGTCGGCCCACCCGCACCCGCAAGGGTGGTCTCGAGCACGGCGAGCGCTTCGGGTTCGGGCATGGCGCGCACCGTTTCGAGCCGGGTGCGACCGGAGAGCGAGCCCGCCAGGACGGCCGGCAACCGCGGCTCGTCGAATTGGATCAGCACCCGCGAACCGAGTCTGCGAGTGATCTCCGCGGCATGACGCGCAAGGCCCTCACCCAGCGATTCGGCGAAGTCGCGTACGGCACCCGGGTCGGTGAGGACGCGGTGGCCGGTACCGAGTTCCACCTC
Organism: Rhodococcus sp. (in: high G+C Gram-positive bacteria); assembly: GCF_049286785.1. Taxonomy (GTDB): domain Bacteria; phylum Actinomycetota; class Actinomycetes; order Mycobacteriales; family Mycobacteriaceae; genus Rhodococcus_F. Next base: position 8,687 of record NZ_JBAQEO010000677.1, read on the forward strand.
GGCAGCCAGGGTGAGGGGACCCACTGCCTGCACCTTCACGACGGAGTCGGCGCCGCCGAACCCGGCCGTCTCCCAGGCCTCTTCGAGCGCGTCGAGATCCTGGTTCAGCAGATCGGTGGCCCTCTTCGCAATGGATCCACGCCGGGCGACGACGCGGTACGCCGTCGTCGACACGTCCACGTGCAGATCGACGAGCAGGGCGGCAGCGCGGCCGATCATATCGGCGCCCAGTCCGCGTGCGGGCAGTTCGACGAGATGGGGGAGATTTCCCAGCTCGCCGAGAATCACCCGTGCCGCCTCCCGCGGGTCCGCACCCGGCCAGGAACCGACCCCGGTAACGACACCGGCAAGGGAGATCTCTTCTGTCACAGCGTGTTCGGTTCGAATTCGGTACCCGAGATCGTTCCACTTCCCAGTACGATGTCGCCCGCGGGATCCGGCCGGTAGAGGACGACGGCCTGACCCTTCGCCACCCCGGTGAGAGGTTCGCGCAGCGAGATGCCGATACCACCGTCGACCGCTTCGGCGACTGCCCGGGCGAGCCCGCCGTGCGCTCGAACCTGCACCACACACTCCATCGGCTCGCCCGGCGTGGTGCCCGAGGTCCAGACCGCCCGTTCCGCGGTGATCGCGTGCACCTCGAGGTCCCGTGCGGAACCCACCCGGACGGTGCCGGTATCGGGCTCGATAGCTGTCACATACCGCGGCCGGCCGTCGGCCGCGGGTCCTTCGACGCCGAGCCCCTTGCGCTGACCGATAGTGAAGCCGTGCACACCCTGGTGCTCGGCGAGGACCTCGCCCGAATCGGCGTCCACCACACTGCCTGGCCGCACTCCGATACGCGCACCGAGGAACGCGCGGGTGTCACCGGACGGAATGAAGCAAATGTCGTGGCTGTCCGGCTTGTTCGCCACCGCGAGTCCGCGCTCGGCGGCCTCCTCGCGGATCTGTTCCTTGGGTGTGTCACCCACCGGGAACATCGCCCGTGACAACTGCTCGGCGGTGAGTACGCCGAGGACATACGACTGATCTTTGTCAGGGTCGACGGCGCGGCGCAGCACGCCGTCTCCGAGTTGCGCATAGTGCCCTGTGGCGACCGCATCGAATCCGAGAGCGATGGCACGGTCGGCCAGAGCCGCGAACTTGATCTTCTCGTTGCAACGCAGGCACGGGTTCGGCGTCTGTCCCGCCGCATAGGACGCCACGAAGTCGTCGATCACGTCTTCCTTGAAGCGATCCGCGAAATCCCATACATAGAACGGGATTCCGAGGACATCCGCAGCGCGACGAGCGTCACCCGCGTCCTCCTTGGAACAGCATCCCCGCGAGCCGGTACGCAGAGTGCCCGGCTCGGCCGACAGTGCGAGATGAACCCCCACCACGTCGTGTCCTGCCGCAACTGCCCTCGCCGCGGCGACAGCGGAGTCGACCCCACCACTCATGGCCGCAAGTACTCGCATCAACGATCCCCTCCACGCGCTCCGACACTCGCGAGCCCGGCTGCGCGGGCCCGATCCACCACCTGCGGCAACGCTGCGATCACGGCGTCAACGTCCGCGGCGGTCGAGGTATGGCCCAGCGAGAACCGCAACGACCCACGGGCAGTGACGGCCTCTGTACCCATGGCGATCAGAACATGACTGGGCCTTGCCACACCCGCGGTGCAGGCCGAGCCCGTCGAACATTCGATACCCGCGGCGTCGAGCAGCATCAGCAGCGAATCGCCCTCGCACCCCGGGAACGTGAAGTGAACATTCCCCGGAAGGCGCGCACTGCCGACGGGACCGTTCAGCACGGCATCGGGAACGACGCCGCGAATTCCGTCGATCAGCCGATCCCGGAGAACGCTCAGTTCGGCGGCACGCGAGTCCAGTTCCGCAGTCGTACAGCGCAGAGCCGCCGCCATGCCGACGACGCCGGCTGTGTCGGGCGTACCCGACCGGAGGTCGCGCTCATGGCCACCGCCGTGAAGCAGAGGCACGCACGGAACCTGGCGTCCCAGCA
>NZ_JBAQEO010000678.1:0-8350 GCF_049286785.1 Rhodococcus sp. (in: high G+C Gram-positive bacteria)
ACTCGCTGCTGCTGGCCCCCGGACAGCGTGTCGGCGCGCTGGAACGGCCGGTCGGCGAGGCCGACCCGGTCGAGTTGCTCCATCGCCGCCAGGCGCACCGATTTCGGGTAGGTGAACAGGCCGAAGCGCGGTCCGCGCAGTGAGCCGAGGGCGCCGGTGCACACGTTCTCGAGCACCGACATGCTGCCCACCAGGTGGAACTGCTGGAAGACGAAGCCGACCTGCCGGCGCAGGTTCCTCAGCTCACGTCCCCGGGCGGTGCCCACGTCGTGGCCGAGCACGGTCACCGAGCCCGAACTCGGCAGGTGCAACCCATCGAGCAGCCGGAGCAAGGTGGACTTGCCCGATCCCGACAAGCCGAGCAGCGCTACGACCTCTCCCGGGTACACCCGCAACGACACGTCGTCGAGGGCACGGATCTGCGAACCGAAGTCCTTCGTCACCGTGTCGAGGGTGATGGACGGGGTAAGGATGCGGTCGATGGACGCGCCGAGCGCGGCATGGTCGGGGTCGGGCATCATGGTCTCCCTGGTCTCGCCGGATTCGTGAAGTACGGATTCATCTGTGGAGCAAATCGATTCAGCCCTGGCACGCCTCGGCCCGGGTGACCTCGCAGACCTTGCGGACGCCGTCGTAAGAGGAGTCGTCGACCTTCACGTAGCCGAACTCGACGTCTTCGGGCAGTGCACACGACGCCTCGTCGCTGCAGTAACCTCCCGCGACCAGGGCGGGACGGTTGAGCTTGTTCTGGAAGATGTCGGTGAGCTGTGCCTGCAATTCGGGCGACAGGTCACCGCTGATAGCGACGGGACTCGCCGCGATGGTCTCGGACTTCCACAGCACGTCGATCTCGCCGGGCTTGATCTGCCCCTTCTTCACGAGCACCTCATCGACCATGGTGTCGTAGGCGAAGCCCGCCTCGCACTGACCGCTGGCGACGGCGAGTACCGATGCGTCGTGGCCGCCGGCGAAGACGGGGGTGACATCTTTGACCGGGTCGATGCTGGCCTCGAGCAGACCGGCCGACGGGTAGAGGTAGCCCGACGTGGATGCGGGGTCGACGAAGCAGACGGTCTTGCCGCGGAAATCGGCGAGGCTCTTGATGTTCGAGCCTGCCTTCGTGATGGCGTAGGACTGGTACCCGGGCTTCTCGTCGGCGGCATCCACCGGAACTGCGACGGGAATGGTCGCGACTCCGCTGTCCTTCGCGGTGACGTAGGAGAACGGACCGTAACCGGCGATCTGGACCTTCCCTGCCCGCTGTCCCTCGATGACGGCGGCGTAGTCGGTGGCGTTCTGGAACTCGACCGGGATGCCGGTCTCCTTCTCGATCACCTCACCGACCAACTTGAACTGCTGCTGCAGGCTCTGCGAGTCTTCCGCCGGGATGGAGGCGAGAACGAGCGTCTGCGGATGATCGGAGTTGCCGGACGAGTCCGAGGCGGAGTCGTCCGCCGCACTGGAACCGCACGCGGCCAGGGCGAGAACCGAGGCGGCGCCGAAGGCTACGGCGGCGAGCGATCGTCGCATATGGCTACCCATGAAAGTCGTCTCCTTCTGTGCCCGGATTCTGGGCGTGGCAATGGAACGGGCGCGCATCGATACGTGGCGCGTTCACGGTGAAGGTTGCTCCATCACCGTGACCGTCACGGCAACCCTGGATGAACCGGTGGGGAACGGCCCGGGGCGTTACCAGCGGGTTGTCCCCGGAAACGGACATCGGCGACGCCATGGTCAGACCGCCCGCAGCACGGACCGCACCACCGGGCACTGATGTTCGAGGCCGACGAGCACCAGATCGGCACGCCGGCCCGGCTCGAGGGCCCCCCGATCGGACAGCCCGACCGCGGTGGCGGGACCGCTGGTGATGAGCGATACCGCCCGATGAAGCGGCATGGTCGCCTGCCCCGCGAGTGTGAATGCCGCACCGAGAAGTGAGGACGGGAGGTAGTCGGACGCCAGTGCGGTGACCAACCCCAGCCCGGCCAGCTCCGAAGCCGAGACGTTCCCCGAGTGCGAACCGCCGCGCAGGATGTTCGGCCCGCCCATCACCACGGACATACCGCGATCGCGCGCCTCACGCGCCGCCTCCTCGGTAGTGGGGAACTCGGCGACGTTGCCGCCGCGACGTGCCAGATCCGCGATCTCCACGGCGGACTCGGGGTCGTGCCCGAAGACTCGCACACACCCGGTCGCCGCGCGACCGGCGAGCCAGTCCATGGCCTCTTCGCGGACACCGATGTTGCTCTCCCGCTCGCGGACGACGTGGTCCACCGCCAGCCGGGCGTCCTCTGCCGAGATTCCGCGCATACCCGCGACGTAACGCTCGTAGAAGGCGCGGTCGGCGTATTGACCGATGCCGGGGGTGTGGTCCTCGTGCGAGATCACCGCGGGCTGGGTGTCACTGATCCGGCCCGCTTCCAGCTGCTGGTCGAACTGGCTTCGCATGGCCTCGAGGCCGGCCGCGGAGCGGACGTCCAGACGGTGCAGCACCCGGTGGTCGACCAGCCGTCCGTCGGTCTCGCGGTCGTTCCACGCCTCGATGGCCGCGCACATCTCCATGGCCGCATGCACGCTGCGCTGGTTCTTCGCAGCCTCACGGTCCGAGAACGACGCGCCGTGGAACACGGTGGTGACCCCGGCGGCGCGCAGCTTTCCCTCGAACGACATCATCGAGAACATCCAGGGCAGCTCCGCACCCGGACGGGGGAGTCGCTCGCGTTCGAGCCCATCGGAATGCACGTCCACCAGCCCTGGGAGGCAATACAATCCGCCACCGTCGACGTCGATCGGGGTACCGACGGTAACCTCGCCGACCTCCACGATCCGGCCGTCGCGCACCACGATCCGCGCGTCGTCGAACACCCGGCCCGGCAGGACCGCACGCACGTGGCCGAGCACGTAGTCGCGCGGCGCCTGCTGCAACGACCACGCGGTGCGGTGCTCGAGAGTGTGCGTGATGTCGGTCATGCTGCTGCCTCCAGAACCTCGGACGGCGTGCCTTCCTGGGCGATCCGGCCGTCGCTGAACCGGATCACGCGAGATGCCAGTTGCCGCATCGCATCCAGGTCGTGGAAGACCGCGAGCACGGCCACGCCCTGCGCCGACAACGACGCGATGAGTTCGAGCGCCCGCTCCCGGTTGGCCGGGTCGAGAGCCGAAACCGGCTCGTCGAGCAGCAGGAGCCGGGGCGGATTGACAGTGCCCGCAGCGATGTTCACGCGCTGGCGCTCACCACCGGACAGGACGCTGCAGTCCACGTCCCACAGCGCCTCGTCCAACCCCAGGCGCTGCAGCGACGCCGCAGCCGCGTCGCGGGCATCCGGCCGGTTCATTCCGCGTCGGCGTCCCGCTGCCGCAACCACTTCCAGCGGTGCCGTGCGAGGAGGGGCCGACAGGAACTGGGAGACGTAACCCAGTTCACGGCCCCGGAGCCGGGCCATCTCTCGGTCCGGCAGCGACGTCAACTCCACCGGGCCGGCGTCGGTGTTCAGCGTGACCGTGCCGGCATCCGGCAGGTAGCTGCGGTGCACACACCGCAGGAGGCTGGACTTGCCGGCGCCGCTGGGACCGGCCAGCGCCACGTGCTCGCCGGACGCGACGTCCAGGTCGATCCCGTGCAGGGACGTCACGATGCGACCGTCGATGGTGTGCAGGGTGAAGGTTTTTCGCAAATTGCGAACCGACAGGACCGGATCATTCATGGTCGTTCACCTCCGTGCGGCCGCGACGAGCCGCTGAGTGTAGGGGTGGTGCGGGTCTTGGAAGAGCTGATCGGTGAGTCCGCTCTCGACCACCCGGCCGACGTTCATCACCAGGCAGCGGTCGGTGAGCGCTTCGATCACCGCGAAGTCGTGGCTGACGACGACAGCGGCTGTGTCCCGTTCGGCGAGAAGCTTGCGCAGGAGGTCGAGCACTCCCGCGGCGACGGACGCGTCGAGTCCGGTGGTGGGTTCGTCGAGCAGCAGCACCCGCGGGTCGGTGGCGAGCGCCTTGGCGATCTGCACCCGCTGGCGCATGCCGCCGGAGAACGTGTGGACGGGATCGTCCATGCGATCGAGCGGCACCTCCACCTTGTCGAGCAGGTAGGCGGCCCGATCCCGGATCTCGTGGTAGTTGCGCCAGCCGGCCGCGGTGAGGCGTTCGGCGATGTTGCCGCCGGCCGAGACCTTCATGGTCAGCCCGTCGGCGGGGTTCTGGTGCACCAGACCCAGGGTGTCCACCCGCAGCGCACGCCGTTCGGCGGAATCGAGACCGAACACATCGGTGCGGCCCTCACCCACCGTGGTGAGGAACATCGAACCGGCGGTGGCCTCCTCCTCGCCCACCAGGCACCGCAGCACCGTGGACTTGCCCGAACCGGATTCCCCGATCAGTCCCAGCGCTTCGCCGGGGGCCACGTCGAAACCCACATCCCAGGCCGCGACGATCGCCCCGGTACGCGGGCTGATGGCGGTGCCGGTGTCGGGCCCGGTACCGGGCACCGCGTCGGCGCCGCCGGGTCCGTGGACCTTGCCGACACCGTGGGCCGCCAACGTCCATCCCTCCGGCGTGGCCGGGACCGGTCGCACCTCGAGTTCGGCGCGCGCGCGCTGCGTGGTGGTCACTGCGGTTCGGACCCGGCGGGCGGGGTCGGGCAGGTACTGCAGCGGCGCGTGCGCGGTGTGCAGTGCCTGATCGACGTCACCGTCCAGTGTTCGCGTGCACCACTCGATGTCGCTGCAGGCCTGACGTCCGCCGGGCGCCTCCACCAGGAAGGTGTCCGCGGATCCGCAACGAGCACAGCACTGTTCGGTACTCCCCTCCACCTCGAAGGGGACGTCGTCGAAAGTGAGCGGCTCCACCGAGGTGTACGGCGGCACGGCAAAGATGCGCTTCTCACGGCCGGCGCCGAACAGCGTGAGGTGCGGAGAATCGTCCAATCGGGGCACGTCCCACCGGGGGATCGGGGTGGTGACCATGACGTAGCGTCCGTTCACCAGCACCGGGTAGCCGGTGGTCTTGGTGATGACGCCATTGCGCACCAGATCCTCGTACAGGCTCACCCACATCATCGAATAGTCGGACTCGGCGTGCATGCGTGCGCACTCGCGCACCGACTTCTGCACGCCGCGAAGCGGTTCCGCGACGGGAACCTGCAACACCAGCGTCTGCCCCTCGGCCATCGGCTCCTCGGGGATCCGGTGGCGGCTCTGCACCACCGTCGAATCACGGGTGTCCTGGGTCTGGTCGCACCGCTCGCTGTCGACGATCAGCCGTCGCAGGTTGGTGGCGTTCACGCCGTCGTCGTCGCCCTGGTCGATGACCTTGACGGCGTCCTCGGTGCCGAGCAGGCCGAGGGTGATTTGCAGTCCGCCCGATCCCCAACCGCGGGCGACCGGCATTTCCCGGGAGCCGAACGGGACCTGGTATCCGGGCACGCAGACCGCGGCGAGGGTGGCGCGGCGGATCTCCCGCTTGGACCCCTCGTCCAGGATGCCCTGCGGAAACGCGGCGGCGTCGATCGAGGCCAGCACGTCGGCGGTGGTGGTGGGCGCGGTGACGGTGTCGGTGTCGGTGACGGTCATCAGCAAGTCCTTCCGATGGGTTCGGCGATGCGCTGGGAGTCGGCGTCGACTCCCCGCACAGCCCGCTTGCGGTCGATCATCGAGCGGAACGTGACGTAGTGCGGCAGCTTGAGGTGCTCGAGGAACCCGCACGAGTCGAGTCCGTCCGTGGTGAGCAGCAGCACCTGCTCGAGGCCGTCCTTGTCGCCGTACCGCCGGCACGCGATGTCGAGGTTGGCCATCGCGATCGCCTTGCGTTCGTTGTGGCCGAAGCACAGGCCGTAGCCGACGTCGAAACGGCTGCGGTCCTCGTCCGGTCCGTTGAGGTCTTCGATGGCCTCGCATTCGGAAGCGCGGATATGCCCCAGCAGCACCGGCTTTCCGGTGTGTGGGTGTGCCACCCGGAGCGGGAGACGACCGTGGCGCACCTCGCCGAGTGTGACCTCGTGGAAGTTGCCCTCGGGTCCGCGGATGGAGCGGTACCAGGTGCCGATCAGCGAACCCGTCTCCGCACGGGCCATGCTGGCGAGGATCGCCGAGCGCGGGGCCGGCGGGCGGGCGGGATGCCGGGAAATGTCGAACGGCTCGGCCCGCGTCGCGGCCACGGCGGGACGGTTGTCGACCAGCAGGTCCATCTCGCGGAGCATGTCGGAGAACCGTCGTGGATGCCGTTCCGGCTCGGTCCGCTCGCTCTCCTCCCGCATGGCCTCAGGGATCGTGACGGGCGTGGGTTCGGAACCGCGGTCGAGCAGGCGTCCGGTGTAGTCGCTGGTGCGGCCCAGCAACTGCGGGCCGTCAGGAGTGCGGTGCGCCGGCACGATGCGCCGCAGCACCACCATCTCGTCCGGGTCGATGGGTTCGCTCACAGCGAGGCGCGGCAGCGTGGACTGGTGGGCGCGCACCAGGTGCGTCGCCTCGATGACATCGCCCTCGGCCTGCCGAAGGGCATCCGCCGCGGTGTCCTCGTGGTACAGGCTGCCCTCGCCCATCACGCGGTCGACGGCAAGGCGCATGCGTCCGGTGATCTGCTCCGTGGTCAGCCACGGCGCGGGGTCGTGGTTTCGTGCGCCGCGGACCAGCGACTCGGCGGCGAGGATTGCGTCCAATCCGCCGCGTGCTCCCGAATATCCCATGTCAGTTGGCCTTTGCGGTCGGTGTGGTGTGAACGAGGGTGTCGACGACGGTGGTGCGGGGGATGCCCACCAGGTCTCCGTCGCGCCCGACGAACAACAGGTCGACTCCGGTGGGGAACGCCGATACGAGTCGCTCCCGGGCTTCCCAGATCCCGGTGGAGATACCGTGCGGCGCGAATTCGATCGGCTGCGGAACTCCGGGCCCGGTGAGCCGCACAGCGTCGCCGCCGCGCACGGAGTCCACCGCAATGATCACCGTGGCACCCGATTCGGGGCTCAGCGGCGTGCCCACGGACACCTCGCCGAGCTCGTCGTCGGTGAGCGGCCGCAGTGCCGTCACATACTTGGCGTCCCGGAGCGAGGTCTGCGGCGCACCGGTCGCAGTGGCCAGCACCGACGTCCACTCCTCCCCGGGTGCTTCGAGCAGATGTGTGCCGGTCTCGAGGTCCGCCAGTGACATCGCGGACAGCAGCGCCGACGGGTACGCGGTGCGGGGGAGTAGCCGGATGGTGCCCGGCCGGGCGAACGCATCCAGGACTGCGCGGTAGACCGCCTGAGCCTGAAGGGGATTGAGGCCGGCGCCGAGGGCGGTTCCGGGAACGATCTCACTCATCTACGTCAGCTCCTCGAATTGAACCACGGTGGGCGCCAGTTGCGCCCACTCGTCACCCTCGGCCAGTTCCCGGGCCTCCTCGACGCGGGCACACAGCGCCAGGACCTGCGCGCCGTGCGGGCGGCCGGCCTGGACCTCGGCGTCGCAGACGGCGGCGGCCAGCGTGGCGGCACGGTTGTCACCCATCCGCATGGCCCAGCCGCGTACACCGTCGAGGGTCACCTCGGCGCGGCACGCGAGCACGTCACCGAGAAAGAAATGGTCATACACGATCGGCTCGCGTACCTGCGCGGCAACCGAGCCGATCTCGGGAGCGGTGAGCACCTCGAGTTCGGCACCGTCGGCGAGGCAGGCGTCCGCGAGTGCGACGAGCTCGTCCTCCGTTGCCGCGGCAAGCAGTTCGGCGACGCGTTCGCGACCGTAGGCTGGGGAAATCATTGCCATGCAGCTTCTTTCGTCTCAGTGGGAATGTCGGTAGTTCGTGGCGGAGCCGGTGGTGCACCGATCTCCATGACGACGCGCACGGCGTCGCCGCGCATCCACGCCTTGCTGTAGGTGAGGGCTATTCCCGTCTCGGCATCGCGGTTGACGCTCTCGACCACCCAGACGGGCACCGCGGACACCAGTTGGAGCCGTTCCTGGACTTCGGCCGGGGGGATGTCCGAGGCGGTGCGGCACCAGGACCGCACCGAACGGACGTGACCCATCTGGCGGAGCACCTCGTCGAGTGATTCCTCCACCCTCATCCCGGCCGCCAGATCGGGGACCGCGTCGTGCGAGATCCACTCCGTACCGAAACCGGACACGGCCTCGTTGATGTAGTTGAGCCGGAGCATGTGGTGGGCCGGAGTGCCGGTCGGCACCTCCAGCTTGTCCGCACAGTCCGCGGGCAGCGGCGTCACCGAATGATCGAGCACCACCGAACGGGGTACCGCGCCTGCGTCCCGTACCGTGCGGTGCCAGGACGGCGGCCGGTCCCGGGAGATGACGTAATCGATTCGTTCGCTGACGTAGGTCCCGGATCCCTGGACCCGGCGCACCCGCAACCGTCGTTCCAG
>NZ_JBAQEO010000679.1:0-9454 GCF_049286785.1 Rhodococcus sp. (in: high G+C Gram-positive bacteria)
TGGTCAACACCCCCAGCGAAATATGATCCGACAAACGCTGATCACTGCTCGGCTTCACCCATCCCACACGCGGCACGGACTCGAGAATAACAGCCGTGTCATTCTAAGTAAACGGTATTGAGGCTAGGGCGGCGTACCCGCCCATTCCACCGCCTCAGTGGCCCATTTTGGTGTCTCGTGTGCCCAGCCGCGCGTGCTGCGGGTGCTGGTGGTCGACGACGATCCGATCGTGCATCTCGGCGTGGACCGGCTGGCCGACGGGGCGGACGCCGGCAGAGTTCCCGACAGCGGCGTTCCGCATGGCGCGCGAGTTCATAAGCTCGCCATACACCCGATGACACTTCAATCATTACTTCACCATGCCAAGGTCTCCCCTAACACCGCGCGCGACTCTTCGCGACTGACTCGCGCCCAGCACCTCAGGGCATTGTTTACGCTGGAAGGGCCGTCGATCGACGGGGCGTCCACGAGAGCGCGCGGACATCGGCGAGGGCAGGGCAGCGAGTGGTGGGTCAGGCCTCAGCGGAGAGCATCTTGAGGAGCCAACGGGTCACGGGTTCACTCGAGGCCGGGTTCTGTCCGGTGACCAGGTTGCCGTCGACGATTACCTGCGGACCCCAGGCGTTGCTCACTTCGACCATGGCGCCGCTGTCCCACAGCCGGGTCTCCGCGTAGCCAGGACGCCTGCTCCGCGAGCCCAGCTTGAGCCTCCTCCTCGTTGGTGAACGCTGTGAGGCGACAGCCTACGAACGCACACGTGCCGTCCTCCCGCGCGGCGGAAAACAACCCGGCGGGCTCGTGCCACCTTGCCGCTGTCGAGCGTCTGCACCAGGGTCGCCCCGAGCGCCTCGGAGACGGCCAAGTCCTCGATGGCACCGTGCCCGCCAGGCAACATGATCGCGTCGAAGTCATCGGGTTTGGCGTCCTCGAGACGGGCCGGGCAGTCAAGTTCGTCACGGATGCTCACGATGTAGTCGCGGAACTCCTGACCCTTGGCTGCGTTGCCACGGTGCATCTCGGGTGAACCCGGACTCGTCAGCGATCGCCAGGACGCCGCCGACGGTGGCGATGGTGAGGCCCACCCGCTCCGCTCCGAAGATCTGGTCGGGGACGACCAGTCCCTCGTGCCAGTTGTCACCGGTGCCCGCTCGCATGCTTCGACCCGTCGGAGAGGGTCCGGTGGTCGGTCGGCATATCAAGACCCTGCTCATGCCGGCCTCCTTCGCAGATGTCGTTGGTGACGGCGTGATCGTCCGGGCACGATGCTGCCCGCTCTGGCTATGCTCACCAGTGATCGAGTCGCCACCGGCTCGCGTCAGCCGACCGCGATGAGCTCAAGCTGGATGTTGTCGGGGTCTCGGAACACCACCGTCGAGTAGACGAACGGCTCCTGCTCGTCCCTGATGCCGGTGTGCTCGATGCCGAGCTCGTCGAGCCTGGCCAGCCAGGCCACCAGCTCGTCCCGGGTGGCCACGCTGAAGGACACGTGGTCCAGTCCCGTGCGGGCCTCGTCAAACGGCTCGCCTTGGTTCGCCTCGTTGGTGTGCAGCCCGATCGCCGCACCCGAGCGCGGGTCGACGAGAAGCACGGCGTAGCCGGTATTCTCTCGGTCGAGGTGCGGGAATGTCACCGGAACTCGATCCATCCCGAACAGCCGCTGGTACCAAGCCACACTGGCTTCGATGTCGGTGACCGTCGGAGAGAAGTGGTGGACCCCCGTAATGCTGGGCCCTGCGCCCTCACTCATGCCTGCCTCCTCGCTTTGCACGTCACGTGCACCTCGCCCAGCCTCCAGATTTTGATGGCTCGGGCGCGGTCGATGGTCGTCTGCGCCGCGGCGATGGACCTGCACGCCCTCCGGGCCACCACCGACGACTATGACGTTGAGACCACCATCACACGCCAGCGAAGGGTCGCCTACCTCCGAGCGGAGGTCGTCGGTGCTGGTGTTTCGCGGCAGCCCGAACGCGCGGGGGTTACCGTGGATGCATGCCCCCTCACCGTCGAGGCCAGAGCGGCGCACCCGCGCATTCCATCGCCACAGTGGCCCATCCAGGTGTCTTGCGTGCCCAGCCGGGTGCGCTGCGGGTGCTGGTGATCGACGACCATCCGATCGTGCATCTCGGCGTGGAACGGCTGGTGGAGGGGACGGTGGGCATTCAGATGTGCCCGGGGGCGCGCACGGCGACCGAGGGCGTCGCGATCGCCGCCGCCGAACGACCCGACGTGGTGCTGCTGGATCTGCATCTGCCCGACATGGCGCTGCCGGACGCCGCAGCCGCGTTGCGTGGGGCATGCCCTGGACTGAAGCTGGTGCTGTTCACCGGGGACAGCAAGCGCACGGTGGGCCAGATCGCGGGGCTGGTCGGGATGGAGGCGGTGGTACACAAGGATAACGCCTGCGCTGTGCTGGTCACCGCGATCGGGGAGGTCGCCGCCGGACGACGCTACTGCGACCCCGTGATCAGCACCGGGGATCCGCTGGCACTCTCGCGGCGCGAGTACCAGGTGCTGGAGCGCCTCGCCATGGGCGAGAGCAACACCGAGATCGCGAAGCAGCTGTCTCTGGCGCCGAACACGGTGAAGTCCTACGTTCAATCGTTACTGGCCCACCTCGACGCCCGCAACCGGTTGGACGCCGTGGTCAAGGCGCAACAGGCCGGAATGCTCTAGCGCCGGGAACCCACGCCCGCACCGTACTGCCGCCTTCCTCGTTGGCTGCGCAGGACAACCACCCACCCACCCGGTCGACACGCTCTGCCATGGTCCGAAGGCCCAAGCCACGCTCATCCTCGAGCGTGATGTCCCCGGCGGTGCCATCGTCGGCCACGGCCATGCCCACCCCGTCCTCCGCCCGGTAGAGGCTCACGACCACGGAGTGGGCGCCCGCGTGCTTCTCGACATTGAGCAGGGCCTCGCGGGCGGTGCGCCGCAACACATCGGTCCGCGCGGCATCCAGCAACGGCAGATCACCCAGGACCACCAATTCCGCCGCCACCCCGGCGCGCTCGCCGAACTCGCGACAATCACCCTGCAGAGCGACCGCGAGTGCCTTGTCCTCGGGTGGTTGGTGCAGCGACAAGGTCTGAGCCCGCAGCTCCGATGTTGCCCGTTCGGTCAGAGCCAGGGCATCGGTCAGCAGTTCCAACCTGGGGCCGAGCGCCGTGCCCGCCTTCGCCGACGTCAACGCCACCCGAAGACTGAACAACGTCGCACCAACCGAATCATGCAGCCGGACCGCGAGGCGTTGACGTTCTGTGAACACGGCGACCTTGGCCATCTCGCGCGCGCTGTCTGCGACCTCCATCGCCACCGCAGTCTGTCGGGCGAGGCCAAGCAGCTCGGCCCGGTCGCCGTCGGTCCACGGAACCGCGGACCGACGGGCCGCGTAGAGCAGCCCGTAGAGCCGGTGGGCGCGCACGATCGGGGCAGCCATCACCGCCCGCAGCCCCTCCGCCCGAACCGCGTGGTCGAAGTCGTGGGTGATGGCCCGGCTCAAGCAGTAGTCCTCGACCGCCGCGGTCCGACGCAACACCGCCGCCTGGCCCCCGAGGCCCGCCTGCGGCCCGACGACCAGCCCGTTGAGCTCCTCCGTGCACCCGCCCACCACCGCCACGACCTCCATCGTGTCGTCCTCGGCGATCCGGTTCGCACCGGCCGCTAGGTCCGCGCCGAGCACACGTTGGACAATTTCCGCGCTGTGTCGCAGCGCCGCGGTTCGGTCGAGCAGGGAGAGCACAGGGTTGAACTCAGGATCGATACCTAGGACAGTCACGTCGACGACCCCCTCTCTGCGGCGAGGTAGCCGACAAACATCACACTAACGCCTCCGAACCCGTCACGCAGGGCCGGAACCGCCGGCTGCGGTCCACGGGGTCCTTCTAACCAGGGTCGCCAACCGAGTAACACCACTTTTTGGGGGCCCATCGCCCCGGTACCGTCAGCTGCCCGCAGGTGTCCACGAAGGTGGCCTCGACTACGTCGCAGACGGGCTCCCGGGCGCCGAATGATCGGCCAGCATGCTGCGTATTCGGCCAAGCGCATCCCGTATGTCTTCGGCGATCCTCGACCCCACTTCGCCGTGATCCCCGACGAACGAACGCTGCCATTCGCCCCACCACGTACCCAGGCCGGGGCTCGCTTCCCGCACACTGACGGCCCAATCGGTGTCCCACCGAGATCGGGCTGCGGGCCTCGACAGCCGTATGACGAAATCCGCCTCCACAAAGAAGACGCGGAGCACATCCGGCGAGGCCCGCACGTCGCGTACCCCGGGCAGCGACGCCGCCTCGACGAGCGCGGCAAGTTCGATTGGTTTGGTGAGTGCGGTTCCGCGGCGGTCCATGCTGGCTTCCTTAGGCTGGTGTCTGAGAGCGATGTCCTAGGTGTGCAGGGCGGGCATGCAAGGGTGCCGATAGGCCGAAGCGGCCCTTTCGAACTTTTGGGCAGAGCGGCCGATTGTGGGTGCACGAGGAGCGCGCCAGCGAATCGCTGCCCCCACAACCACGCGTTCCCCGTGCGGCCCGACTCCTCGCCCACTACCTCGGGCGACGGACAACCATCACTCACCGCCAGGCGCCCTGATCGACACTTCGCGGCGGCAAGACTCACCATCACACCAACTGCATCCGGCGGACTACCTCCGATCGGAGGTAGGAGTTGTCGGTGGGGGTTCCGCACGCCCCGAGGTGCTACCTACAGTGAACCGTGGACCCGACGACGGGGCGGCGCGAGGCGGCGCTGGATCAGGTTCGGCTTCGACCGGAGAGCTTCGGATGGCTCTTCTTGCCGGGTCTCGAGACAATAATGAGGAAAACTCCATGCGGGTTCCATTGACCACCAACGACTTTATCGATCGCGCCGAACTCGTCTACGGCGACCGGATCGGTGTGGTTGACGAGCCGATACAGCCCGCGGCCGCCGTCGAAGAATTGACCTACCGTGAAATGGCGCGCAGAGGTCGAGCAATCCAGGCCGGCCTCGATGAGCTGGGCGTACCCGAAGGTGCCCGGGTGGCGGTGGTCAGCCATAACTCGGCGCGATTGCTAGAGCTGCTGCTGGCGGTGCCCTCGTCGGGACGAATCCTCGTACCGGTCAACTTTCGTTTGCAGCCCGAGGAAGTCGCCTACATCGTCGGCGACTGCGAAGCCGACGTCATTCTGATCGACCCTGAACTCGACGACGACCTCATCGGTGTCGGCGCCCGCCACAGGTTCGTGCTCGGCGCCGACTCCGATCGGGCGTTGCTGCGGCTCGACATCGAACCGCGACGATGGCAACAACCCGACGAGGACGCCACCGCAACACTGAACTACACCAGCGGTACGACTGCAAAACCCAAGGGCGTGCGACTCACGCACCGCAACATCTGGATCAACTCGGTCACATTCGGGATGCACATGCAGGTCAGCGACCGCGATGTGCTGATGCACGTCCTACCGATGTTCCACTGCAACGGCTGGGGAATGCCCTACACCGCAACCGGGTTGGGCATCAAGCAGGTCGTCCTCCGCAAAGTCGACGGCGCAGAAATTCTGCGCAGAGTAGACGAACACGGGGTCACGTTGATGTGCGGCGCACCGACCGTGTGGAACATGGTCCTCGACGCCGCCCAGAACTGGGAAGGTGAGATCCCCGGCCGCGGGCAGGTGCGGCTGGTCGTTGCCGGAGCACCACCGCCGTCGCGCACGATTGCCCGCATCGAAGAAGAACTGGGTTGGCAGTTCAACCAGATCTACGGCCTCACCGAAACCTCGCCGCTGTTGACCGTGAACCGCTCGCGCGCCGAGTACGACAGCCTTCCGGCGATCGAGCGCGCCAAGATGCTGTCCAAAGCAGGTGCGCCGTCGCTGGGAACCCGCCTCTGCACCGACGCGGACGGGGAAATACTGGTCGCGTCGAACACCGTGATGGACAGCTACTGGAACAATCCGCAGGAAACCGCCATCGCGATGCGTGGCGGACAATTCCACACCGGCGACGGTGGATCCATCGACGCAGGCGGGTATCTGACGATTTCCGACCGCAAAAAGGACGTCATTATCACCGGCGGGGAAAACGTCAGCTCCATCGAGGTCGAGGATGTCCTGTTCACTCACCCGGCGGTAGCCGAGGTGGCCGTCATCGCCGTTCCCGATGACAAATGGGGTGAAATGGTCACTGCGTTGGTGGTGCTTCGAGACGGCGAAAACGTGACCGAGACCGAATTGATCGACCACACACGTCACAGTCTCGCCGGATACAAGATCCCCAAACAAGTGCTGTTCACGGACAGCATCCCGCGTACCGCGACCGGAAAGGTCCAGAAATTCAGACTTCGCGCAGAATTCTGGACTGGTGGCCGCCAGGTGAACTAACAGCGACAACGCCGCTGTCAGACCGGTATCAACTCGATTTGCGACAGCATTCGTCTGGTCGTCCCGTGCCTGGCGCCCAGTACCTCAGAGCATTGTTCACTCCGACACTACAATGGAAGACAGGACCGCTATGTACCAGCTCACTGCTACCTACAACCACCCGCAGGACCCCGATGCATTCCTTGGGCACTACCGCTCCACACACGTCCCGATCGCCCGAGAATTCCCGAAAGCCACCTTCTTCGGCTGGACGATCTGCGAGACGGCCGACGGCTCCCCGCCGCCGCACTTCCTCATCGCCGTCGTCCAGTGGGCCACCAAAGACGACGCGCTCGCGGCCCTCGGCTCGCCGGCCGGTGCGCAAGCCGTCGCCGACCTTGCGAACTTCGCCGCCGCAGGCGTCGACCTCGACCTCGGCGAGGTACACCGCGAAGTATAGGACGGGACCGGGAGGTCGGTTGCCCTGGAGAGGTTGCCGATGTTGTCAACCTGGGCGTCGATTGCTGCCTTGTACCATGTCGTTGACCGTCGCCTGCGATTTCGCAGGGTGGGTTGATATCCCGAGTGAATCGACCAACATTCCCGGCCGCCGGGTGGAGCCACCGAGATACTTGGAAGTGGCCACGACCTGGGTCAGGACACGCTCAGCGCATCTGCTCAGCTTCAAAGAGCCGGTCCGCCATGGGTGAGCTTCGGCCCCAGTTCTGGGCTGGCCACGTCGAGTCGCGGGAGCTACCCGCGTCTGTCATGGCTGGGCTGGGCACCGGTATCGTCGTTGCGACTCACAGGGCTAGCAGGTGTCGTTCGACTTGGCGCAATTCGGCAGTCTCGAGGCGAGGGTGGCAATGACTGAGAAATCCTTCCGTTACCAGATCGCGGTCGCTGACCTCTTCTCGTTGTTGATTTCCGAGGACGCGGCAGGTCAATGGATGGGTGCTGTCGTCGAGTTGGAGCCGGAGGCTGGTGGGGTCGTAGTGGTTGCCGCGCCGGGATGGCCAGTGGTGTCAGGACACGTCGAAAGCATCCGCCAGCCAGACTCGGTGACATTCGTGTGGCGAGCACCGGACTGGCCAGGGCCGTTGCGGACCGTGATCACTCTCGAGCCGGAGGCAGATGGTGCCCGGCTACGTCTCACCGAGACCGGCTACGGCACCGACGACGACCTTCTGCGCACGCGCGACTACCTGTGGTCGCACTGGCTTGTCCGGCTGGCCGCCACCGGTGCGCAGTACAGACCAGGCGGCGGTGCCGGCAGGAAATACAGGAAATAGAGGCCCGTAGGCTGAGCCTCCAATAGGGCGACTGACTCCTGTGCAACAACGAGATTCGCTCACTCGACGAGCCCACCGCTCGCATATTGTCGAGATGCGTGAAGCCTACCCCTCCAACACAGTGGGCAATGTTCACCCTCCTTGTCGGTGTCGCCAGCGTCGTTGCTGGTGCGTTCCCGGATGGGGATACGGTGCCGGATGGTGATCTTGTCGGCTCCGACCAGGACATCCTTGACCAGCAGCCGCAGGACGCGTTGGCGTTTTTCGACGGTGGAGACCTCGGCTTTGTCGCGGAGTTGGGTGAGGAAGCCTTCGAGGTCGGCGGCGAGCGTGAGGTAGGCGTCGCGGTCGGCGAGCTGGCCGTCGAGTGCATCTATCTGGTTACGCAGGTTGGTTTCTCGTGCGCGTAGGTCGGGCATGCGGGCGCGCAGTTCGTCGATGGTGACCAGTTGCTCGCCGAACGCCTCGATCATGGCGGCGATCCCGGACCGGGCTTTGGTCATCCGCCTCCCGCCGCACGGCCCATCGTCGACGACTCTGATTGCAGCACCAGCGGTCTGGTAGGCCTGCCGGTAGATCCGAGTGGTATCGAGGCAAATGGTGACGTCAGATATCACAACTGTCCGAATGCCCCCTCCTGTCGGCTATGTTGGCGGCGTAGGTGGTCCAATCTCCAGCGGAAATCTGCTGCCAGCGGACGGCGGAGCTGACGCTGATGCCGAGGGTTCGGGCGAGGATGGCTGCGGGGATCTGGGTGGCGAGGCCGAACAGTGCGGTGCTGCGTGCCTGGTTAGGTCGGATGCCGAGCTGGTTCAGTCTCAGCTTCAGTCGTTGGGCGCTGATCGGACGGCCGGGCTGACCGCCGGGGAATAGCCAGCGCGACGGAGTGGTGGCGCCGATGGTGGCGTGGCCTTTGCGGGTGGCGAACACGGTCCGGGCCAGGTCATCGACCGGTTCGGGGAGCCGGATCGGTGTTCGGCCGAAGCTGATGTGGACGTTGTCGTTGGTGATCGAGATCTGATCGACGGTCAGTAGGGCGATCGTGGAAGGACCTTGGGCGTAAAGGAGAACGAGCAGGCCGGCGAGGCGGTCGACGGGCGCTGTCAGGAGAAGGACGCTCTCGGCAGGATCATCGTCAAGCTCGAGCAGACCCGCCTCACAGACGACGGCGCTCGAGCAGTCCGCGGTGGCGGCGTCGCCGCACGCACCGATGCCATCACCGGGGACCAGGGCGGGAGCCACGGCTATGCGCGGTAATCCCGACAATCTTCGCCGTGCAGCCGCTGCCAAGAGTGCCGCCGCCACGGTCCGTGCCGAGCAGGGCATCCGCGACATGGTCCGCCAGGGGCGAAAAGATCACCTTCCGTGCCCTGGCCCAGACCGCCGGAGTGTCGCTGGACTTCCTCTACCGCAACGCCGAGATCCGGCAGCGCGTCGAACAGCTCCGCCAACAGCAGCATCGCACACCGCCGGCCCCACCGGAGCGGGCCGATCCGGACCAGCGCAGCAGCGTGGTGCGCACGCTCACCGCCCAGCTCGCCGAGCTCAAACGCCGCCACCGCGAGGAAGTCGGCCACGCTGCGGCAGGCGCTCGAAGCCGCCCGCGGCGAGAACCTCGAACTCCGGCGACGGCTCGGCCGAGAGCCCGCCGCCCCGGAACGAGCCGAGGGCTGAAACCGGTGGAGTTGCTGATCGCCCTTACCCCGAATGCACCGATCAGCTGATGGGGTCGCCGTGGGTGTCGCTGTGCGGCAGCGGGTGGGGTGCGGGCATGGGTGATCGTCCGACCTCTCGTATCGGGTTGTTCCACTGGAGCTTTCGCGTCGA
>NZ_JBAQEO010000680.1:0-6893 GCF_049286785.1 Rhodococcus sp. (in: high G+C Gram-positive bacteria)
GACACGGAGCGACTCGAGCCCCTCGTCCTCCATCGAGGACAGGGCGGTGGGGGTGATGAAGGCGTGCGTCACCCGGTTCCGACGGAGCAGGTCTGCCAGTTCCGCACCGCCGAATACGGTGGGCGGAACGATGACCACGCGCGCCGACGCGCCGAATGCCATCATCAGCTCGAACACCGAGGCATCGAAACTCGGCGACGCCAGATGCGACACCCGACAGTCGGAGTCGACCTCGAGCCGTTCATGTTCCTGCGCAGTGAGATTGGCCATACCGCGGTGGGTGACGATGACTCCCTTGGGCTTTCCGGTGGATCCGGAGGTGTAGATGAGGTAGGCCGGATGAGCGAGGTACAGCGGGCTCATCCGGTCGGCATCGGTGACCGGCGCCGACGACACCGCCGACAACTGCTCGGTGAACTCCTCGTCGTCCACGATCAGCCACGGAACGGTGTCGGGCAGATCGTCGCGTCGATCCGCAACCGTGAGCCCGAGTGACGCGCGGCAGTCGGTGAGCATGTAGTCGATGCGGTCGTGCGGGTAGGCGGGATCGACGGGCACGAAGGCCGCACCGGCCTTGGCGACCGACCAGATCGACACCACTTCCTCGATCGACCGGGGCATGCCGAGGGCCACGAATGTCTCCGGCCCCACATCGCGGGCACGCAGCACCCGCGCCAACCGGTTGGACCACTCGTCGAGCTCGCGGTAGGTGACCTGCCGATCCTCGTAGGACAGCGCCACCGAGTCCGGAGCCACCGCTGCGGCGGCGGACAGGATGTCCGGCCACAGTGCGGGCGGCACCTCGGCCTTGCCGCGGGCCGGCACCATCTCCCGCACTTCGGTGTCGCCGAGGAGCGGAAGGGTGCCGATCGGCTGGTCCGGATCCTCCGCGACCGCTGCCAGGATCCGGACGAACCGATCCGCGAACCCGCGAACCGTACCCCGGTCGAAGAGTGCGACGGCGAAGTCGAAACTACCGGCGACACCGGTGGGAGCCCCGTCGTCGAACTGCTCCGCCAGGATCACCTCGAGGTCTTCCTTGACCACGCGAGAGGCGAGGTCCATGCTCTCGACCCTCAGCTGCGGCAACTCGAGTGTGGGGTTCTCGGTGTTCTGGAACTCGAGGGCCACCTGGAACAGCGGCGAGTAGGACGTCGACCGGGTGGGATTGAGTTCTTCGACGAGCCTCTCGAACGGCAGGTCCGCGTGCCCGAACGCGGCGAGATCGGTGTCGCGGACCTGATTGAGCAGGTCGGTGAACGTCGCCCGGGGATCGATCCGTTCGCGTAGGACGAGTGTGTTGACGAACATGCCGACCATGTCGTCGAGCGCCTCCTCGCCCCGCCCGGCGACAGGGGTGCCGATGACCACATCGTCGGTGGCACCGAGCCGGGCGAGGAGAACGGACAGGGCGGCGTGCACGGTCATGAACATCGTCGCGTTGTTGGCCCGCGCGAGCGCGGTCAAGCGCTGGTGCAGGCCGGCATCGATGGTGAACTCCACCCGGTCGCCCTCGAACGACTGTTGGATCGGCCGCGGACGGTCCGTGGGCAGCTGGATCACGTCGGGCAGGGCGGCCAGCGTCTCGGACCAGTGCTGCAATTGCCGGTTGATCAGGGATTCGGGGTTGTCCTCCGAGCCCAGCACCGCGTGCTGCCACAGCGTGTAATCGGCGTACTGGACACGCAGCGGCTCCCATGGCGGTTCGTTCCCGTCGAGTCTCGACGTGTACGCGATCATCACGTCGCGCGCCAGTGGAGCGAGGGAGAATCCGTCCGCCGAGATGTGGTGCACCACGATGGTGAGCACGTGCTCATCGGGTGCGGTCCGGAAAAGCGCCACCCGCACCGGCACGTCGGTGCTGACGTCGAAGCCCCCCGTGACCACTTCCCCGATGTGCGTCGGCAGGTCCTGCGCGGACACCTCCATCGTGTCGAACTCCGGCAGCGCCTGCGCACTCGGCAGAATCCGCTGCACGGGTTCGTTCCCGACCGTCGGGAACACTGTGCGCAGGGTTTCGTGGCGTTCGAGTACGTCGGCCATGGCCAGACTCAACGCCTCCGTGTCCAGATGACCGCTCAGCCGCACAGCCAACGGAATGTTGTATGCGGGCGAAGAAGTGTCGAACTGGTTGAGGAACCACATTCGCTTCTGCGCCAGCGACAACGGGATCCGTTCCGGTCGTTCGACGGGTCCGAGTACCGGACGGGTCGCATGACCGGCGACGCTCCGCTGGATGCGCTCGGCCAGCGACTGCACGTCGGGCGCTTCGAACAGCATTCGGACGCCCACGTCGGTGTCGAGTGCGTCCCGCAACCTCGCGGTGACCCGGGTTGCGATCAGTGAGTTACCGCCGAGGTCGAAGAAGTTGTCATCGATGCCGATCCGCTCGAGGCCGAGGACGTCCGCGAAAATCTCCGCGATCATACGTTCGAGTCCGGTGGTGGGCGGCCGGAATTCCTTTGTCGTGAACTGGAATTCCGGTGCAGGCAGGGCGTCGCGATCGAGCTTGCCCACCGGTGTCAGCGGAATCTCGTCGAGGAATGTGATGCTCGCGGGAACCATGTGCGCGGGCAGTCGGGTCGACAGGAATTCGGTCAACTCGGCGGGATCGACCGCTCCCTCCTCCTCGGGCAGCAGATACGTTGCCAGGACGGTATCCCCGGACGGACCCGGAACACCGAGTGTCGCCGAGAAGCCGACCCCGGGGAACAAGGCGACCTCGTTGTCGATCTCGCCCAGTTCGATGCGGAAGCCGCGGATCTTCACCTGAAAGTCGCTCCGGCCGACGTACTCGACGGTGTAGTCGGGCCGCCAGCGGACGATATCGCCCGTGCGATACATGCGTTCGCCCGCCTCACCGAACGGATTGGCGACGAATCGCTCACTGCTGAGCTCCGGACGCCGATGGTATCCGCGTGCCAGCCCCGCCCCGGCGATGTACAGTTCGCCGGGCACCCCGACGGGCACCGGTTGCAGTCGGCCGTCCAGCACCAGCTCACCGACGCCGCGGATCGGGCCGCCGATCGTGATGGGCTCCCCCACCGTCATCGGATCGCTGATGTTGGACATGACGGTGGTCTCGGTCGGCCCGTAGGCGTTGGTGAGGAACCGTCCGGGCGCCCACCGGGTCACCAGCTCCGGCGAGCAGGCCTCACCGCCGAAGGCGACGTGCTGGAATTCGTCGAGGCCGGTGGGATCGACCGTCGCCAGCGCCGCGGTGGTGACGAACGCGTGGGTGACATGTTCCGACCGGATGAGCTCGGCGAGTTCCGCACCGCCGTAGACCGTGGGCGGCGCGATGACCATGGTGGCACCCACACCGAACGCCTGCAGGTATTCGAACACCGATCCGTCGAAACTCGGCGTCGAGAAGTGCAGGGTGCGGGAGGCCTGCGTTGCCGCGAAACGCTGCCGCTGGTCCTGGGCGAAGTTGTCGAGGCCCTCATGGGTGACCACGACGCCCTTCGGCTTACCTGTCGAGCCGGAGGTGTAGACGACGTAGGCGGCGTTGTCCAGGCTGATCGGCGACTTCCGATCCGAATCAGCCACCGGCAGTGCAGGTTCGGATTGGCACGCCTTCTCGAATTTCGCGGAGTCGAGAATCAGCCACGGAACGGTGCCGGGTAGCGCGTCCACGTGGGCGGACATGGCGAGTCCGATCGTGACACCCGAGTCGGCGAGCATGTGCTCCACCCGCTCCGTCGGATAGTTGGGGTCCACGGGCACGAACGCCGCGCCGGTCTTGGCGACCGCCCACACGGCGAGCACCGATTCGATGGACCGCGGAATACCCAGTGCCACGAAGGTTTCCGGGCCCGCACCGCGGGCGATCAACACGCGGGCGAGCTGGTTGGACCGTTCGTTGAGTTCCCGGTACGACACGTTGCGGCCCTCGAAGGTGAGGGCGGTCCGGTTCGGGTCGAGGCCTGCCGCATCCTCGAAGATCTGCGGCAGGGTGCGTACCGAGAACCCGGGGCGTCCGCGGACGGGTGCGAGCTGCTCGAGTTCGGCCTCGGTGAGCAGTTGTATGTGGCCCAGGGGAATGCCGGGCCGGTCCGCGAGCGTCTCGAGCACCCGCTCCAACCGGTCCGCTATCTCACCGACCGCGCGGAGATCGAATACCTCGGGAAGGTACTCGAACTTCAGGTTCAATCGGTCGTCACCGGACGCGACGATCGCGAGCGGGTAATGCGCCGAGTCCTTGCCGTGGACGCCGCGAAGGAACATGCCGGCGATATCGGTCTGCTCCGTCAGCCCCTCCCGTTCCACGGGATACGACTCGAACACCGTCAATGTGTCGAAACTCGCGCCGCCACCGACTGCGGACTGAATGTCTGTCAAGCCCACGTAGTGATGATCGAGCAGTGCCGCCTGCTCACCCTGCACTCGGGAAAGCAACTGCTCCAGCGTCTCCCACGGATCGAGCGCGATACGCACCGGGAGAGTGTTGATGAACAACCCCACCATCGACTCGATCCCCGGAATCTGCGGCGGCCGCCCCGACACCGTCCCGCCGAACACCACGTCGGTGCGGCCGATCAGCTCACCGAGCACGATCCCCCACGCCACCTGGACGACGGTGTTGAGGGTGAGGCCGCGTTCACGCGTGAGTTCCCGAAGCCGGTTCGTCTGCTCCTTGGACAGGGTGACGGCGGTTTCCTCCGCCATCGTCGAAAGCGCTTCGCTGCGATCCATCGGCGCGAGCACAGTCGGTTCCTCGACGCCCTCGAGTGCCGTCCGCCATGCCTCGAGGGATTCGGTGATCTCATGGCGCTTCATCCACGCCAGGTAGTCGCGGTAGGAGGGCACACGCGGCAGGACACTGCCGTCCGCATCGGTCGCGTAGAGGGTCAGCAGATCCCGGATGACGAGCGGAGTCGACCAGCCGTCGAGCAGGATGTGGTGGTTGGTCAGGATCAACCGGTAGTCCCGCTCGGTCATCCGCACGAGGGTCAGTCGCAGCAGTGGGGCGATCGACATGTCGAATTTGCGCGAGCGATCCCGCTCCACGATGCGCTCGTATTCGCGTTCTGCCTCGGTCGATTCGAATGCCGAGAGGTCGAACTCCGACCACGGAAGCGCGACGTCGTCCTGGATTATCTGGGCCGATGCACCGGCGCTGTCGTGCACGAACGCCGCACGCAGGTTGGGATGCCGGTCGAGGAGAGCCTGTCCGGCCCGGCGAACACGATCGGCGTTCACCTCGCCGTGCAGGTCCAGCATCAGCTGCACCAGGTAGGGGTCGACTGTGGCATCGGAGAACTGGGCGTGGAACAGCAGCCCGGATTGCAGCGGAGACAGCGACCAGATGTCCGAGAGTCCGGGGAATCTGGACTCGAGACGGTCGATCGCCTCCTGGTCCAGTGTCACGAGATCGAGGTCGGAGGGTGTCACCCCGCCCGCGCCCGGCCGGGACACATGCGTGGTCAGCCCTGTCAGCGCCCGCACCCACAGATCGGCGAGTTCCCGGACCTCGGATGCGTCGAGAACCCCGGCGGCAAACGCCCAGGTGGCCCGGAGTCGATTGCCGTCCGATGCACTGCCGGTCACGGCGTTGATATCGAGTGCCGAGGCGACCGGAATGTCGGAAGCGGGGACGTCGTCGAGTTTCGTGTCGCTGACCGGAACCCAGGCGTGCCCGTGGGCATCGGTGGACGTCGCACCACCCAGTCTGCCCAGGTAGTTGAACGTGACCTGGGGCGCGGGCAGCGGACGCAACCGCTCGGCGGTCTCCGGGTTCAGGTATCGGAGCATCCCGTAGCCGATCCCGTGATCGGGGATTGCGAGTAGTTGTTCCTTGATCGCCTTGATCGCCGCACCGGCGGCGGGGCCGCCGGCGAATGCGTCGTCGAGGTCGATGCCCGCTAGATCCAGGCGGACCGGGAACATCGCCGTGAACCAGCCGACGGTGCGGCCCAGATCGGCGCCCGGCACCACCTGGTCCTCCCGGCCGTGTCCCTCGAGGTTCACCAGCGATTCACGGGTGTAGTCGCCGCGGCCGCGACGCCACTGCGCCAGCGCCATCGCGAGCGCGGTGAGCAGACCGTCGTTCACGCCGCCGTGGAACGCCTCCGGCACCTTGGTCAGCAAGGTTTCCGTGACGTCCGCAGGCACGTCGACGGTCAGTTTCTCCACGGTGCCGGCGACATCGACGGCAGCGTCGAGTGGACGCGATCCGATCAGCGGGTCGTCGGCGTCGAGAACGCGCCGCCAGAGTTCGATCTCGCCGGCCCGGTCGCGGGCGGCGTCGACCAGACCGTGCGCCCAGCGGCGCATGGACGTCCCCACGGGTTCGAGTTGTGGTTCCTGACCGGCGGACAGTTGTGCCCACGCCGTCGCGAGATCGGGAACGAGGATGCGCCAGGACACCCCGTCGACCACCAGGTGATGAGCCACCACCAGTAACCGGCCACCCTCGTCGCCGGCGTCGAACCACACCATCTGCACCATGTCTCCGGCAGCGGGGTCGAGTCGGCCTGCGGCAGCGTCGAGCTCCCGGGTAGCGGTTTCCGCGAACGCGGACCCGACCACCGAGGGAACCCGGACCCGCCGGAGGACGTTCTTCACGTCGACCTCGCCCGCGCCCCGAACCTCGATGCGCCACGCCGGGCCGGCGCCGAGGAGCCGGGACCGGAGCATGTCGTGATGGTCGATCACAGCCGCGATGGTCCGCCGGAGCAGGTCCTCGTCGGCCGACGCCGGAAGGGACAGCAGCGCGGTCTGGGTGTAGCGGCGGAAGTCGCCGCCGCGTTCGAGCAGCCATGACACGATCGGCGTCGCCGGCATCTCCCCCACACCACCACCGGGCAACTCCTCGAGCACCACCACATCGGCAGCACCCGCCCACGACGCCACCTCCGCCAACGCCGCCACCGTCTTGGCCTCGAACA
>NZ_JBAQEO010000681.1:0-6915 GCF_049286785.1 Rhodococcus sp. (in: high G+C Gram-positive bacteria)
CCCGGTCCCCTCCCCTACCTCTGAGTTTTCCATTCCACAGAAGGGACCGAACACACGTGGGTATCAAACAGGGCGTTAAGGAATACACCAATTTCCTCGCTCCCGGCGAGGCCGCTCCCCGGCCGAGCTCCAAGCTGACATTGGCTCAAGCGATCGAGATTCTCACCAACGGTCAGCTTCCGTTGCGGTTCACCGCCTACGACGGTAGTGCGGCCGGCCCCAAGGATGCGTCTCTGGGCCTTCACCTGAAAACTCCGCGCGGTACGACCTATCTGGCCACCGCGCCGGGTGAGTTGGGTTTGGTTCGTGCGTATCTTTCGGGCGATCTCGAATTGAAGGGCGTACATCCCGGCGACCCGTACGAGCTGCTCCACAGCATGGCCGAGAACCTCAAGTTCTACCGTCCCCCCGCCAAGACACTCATCCAGATCGTCCGTTCGATTGGGCCGGGAGCGCTTAGGCCCATCGCGCCCCCGTCAATCGAGATAGTCCCGCGCTGGCGGCGTCTCGCGACGGGTTTGCTGCATTCCAAGCACCGCGACGCCGACGCGATCCATCACCATTACGACGTATCCGATCAGTTCTACCGCTACGTGCTCGGGCCGTCCATGGCGTACACCTGCGCCGTCTATCCCTCGCTCGACTCCAGCCTTGAAGAAGCACAGGAGAACAAGTACCGGCTCGTGTTCGACAAGCTCGGCCTCAAACCCGGTGACCGTCTCTTGGACATCGGGTGTGGTTGGGGTGTGTTCGTACGCTACGCAGCGCGTCGCGGTGTCAACGTCGTCGGCGCAACGCTAGCCCGAGAACAGGCCGAGTGGGCACAGAAGGCGATCGCGGAGGAAGGGCTGTCGGATCGTGCTGAGGTGCGGTTCACGGACTACCGCGATATCCAAGAGAAGGATTTCGACGCGATTTCGTCCATGGGTATGACCGAACACATTGGCGTGCAGCAATATCCCACCTATTTCGGATTCTTCCACGACAAGCTGCGGCCAGGTGGACGGATGCTGAACCATAGCGTGACCAGGATCGACAACACCACCAAATTCAAAGGCGGTCCCTTCACCGACCGCTACGTGTTTCCAGACGGAGAACTCACCGGATCAGGACGGATCATCAGCGAGATACAGAACGCAGGCCTTGAAGTGCTGCACGAGGAAAACCTACGGGAGCACTACGCCACCACCTTGCGCGATTGGTGCCGGAACCTCGTCGACAACTGGGACGACGCCGTGGCAGAGGTCGGCGAGGAGAACGCCAAAATCTGGGGGCTGTTCATGGCGGGCGGGCGTGTACGTTTTGACCGAAACTACCTCCAGTTGCACCAGGTCCTAGCAGTGAAAACTCCGAAGTCGGGGAATCATGGGTTGCCGCTGGGCCAGTGGTGGAACCGCTGAGAAGGGAGACTAAAGCCATGTCACAGTCACTAGAAGAGCGTCCAAGCCGGACAGCAGAGGGGTGGTACACGCCCGATCAGTTGGTCGAGCTGGGATACCGGGCCGAGGCCTTGTCAGATCTGTTCGGGCCGCCCTCCGCTGGGCCGGACGGGGTGTACGGCTGGGAGGCCGTTGGTGTCTTCAAGGTTGAGCGAGAAGTGCTTGCACCCGCTGCTCGCCTCATTTGGGCGACCTTCCAGAACACTTCGCTGGCGGCTCCGGGACCGGAGCTGCCTCGTGAGCTCTACCTGGTTACGCCACATGAACAGCTGATGAGCCGAGTGAACTACCGCGAGAGCGCATGGAAGCCTGAACCCGGAAAATAGCTGTTCATAGCATGAATCTAACAATTAAGAATGTTAGATTTCGCGACCAGTGTGGGGCCGGCCACCGTCCGAGCGCGCTGAGCGCACTCGAGCCGGAAGGCAGGCCCCACGCTGCCCGTGTCGAACCTGAGCCCGGGGACGAAGCTCGACGCGAACACGCTTGCTGCACTCGCGGAGCTGCTGCGCGAGTTGCCGCCGTCGACTCCGCGCGAGCCGGGCACCGTAACCGTCTATGAGCGATCGGGGGTCACTAGACGGCTGACAGAGCAACAAAGAGAGGTGGAACGTATTGCTCCGCCTCTCTTTGTTTTGGACGAAACGCCTTGAAGATCACCAAATCTAACAATCTTGAATGTTAGATTTCGCCCATGACGACTACAGCAGTGGTGAATCAGAAGGGCGGATCGGGCAAGACGACGACCGTTCTCGGCCTGGCCTCGGCCGCGAGCGTGCGCGGCATCGACACTCTGGTAATCGACCTCGATCCCCAGTGCAACGCGTCCGAGGCTCTGGGCATCGACTACCCCACAGACGGGCAGACGGCCGCAGACTTGCTCGCCGGTGAATTCCCAGGGGGCGCGGCCGAGGTGGTCCAGACGTCGAAGTGGGACCACGTGAGCATCATTCCGGGTGACCTGGACCTTTCCGATATCGATGCGGTCGCCGGCCTCGGGGTCGAGCAGCGTCTACGGGTCGCCCTTGACAGCGATGAACTCCGGCAGCGATTCCCACTGATTCTGATCGACTGCCCGCCGAGCATCGGCAAGCTGGTATCGAACGCGCTCATCGCCGCCGACAACGCTCTGGTGGCCACCGAACCATCCTTCATGGCCAGCCGGGGTGTGTCGAAGATCTTGCAGGCAATCGAGACGATCCAGCGGTACTACAACCCATCTCTGACCGTCGCCGGAGTCCTCATCGGTCGCGTGCCCGCGCAGGCCCGTGAAGCCGCCCATCGCACCGCCGAGATACGCGAAGCGCTCGGCGTCCTCGTTCTCCCCGAGGTCGTGCCCCAGCGGGCGGCCGTCGCGGAAGCTGTCGGGGACCGCCGGCCTATTCACGAGGTCCGCCCGCCCGTACTCGAGGTGACGAGCGCGTTCGATGCTGCGTTGGACCGCGTCATGGAAGGAGCGCGGCCGTGACGACCACGAAGAAGCCGTCAGCGTTCGGCGGGAGTCGCGCCACCGCTCCGGAGAAGGACGCGGGGGGCCAGTTGAAGCCGCACCCGTTCACGCCGCAGCTCGCCCGCCAGGCCGCCGCCGCGCCGCCTACGTTGCCCAAGGATGCGACCGTGACCGCATTCGCAACCAGGCTGCCTCCGGACATGCAACGCATGGTCAAGACCGCGTGTGCTCAGCGCGGCATCCGGATTCAAGATGCAGTGTATGAGGCACTATGGCACTGGCTTAACAGCTAAACCCGATCTCACTGCCTCTTTCTAACATGTTAGAAAGATAACTTAGTCGTTCGCTCTGCATGGGGTCAGAAGTCGCACATCGATTGCAATGTCTCGGCCTCGCCTAGATAGGGTCAGCGCGACCAACATAAGAAGACAAGGAACAAAAACAAGTGGCATCAATGGAGCCGTATCAGCTCTTCCGGGGAAACGTAGTCTCTGCCTACGACAAGTGGGAAGCGCCCGATCTGATCATGTCGGACGGGGCATACGGGGTTCGAGGTTTCCATGGCGACACCACCGGAGCTGACGGTCTCGTCGAGTGGTACAGCCCCCATGTACTTGCGTGGTCCAAAGCGGCGAAGATGTCTACTTCGCTTTGGTTCTGGAACACCGAGGTTGGATGGGCGACTGTGCACCCGCTTCTTGTCGCGAACGGTTGGGACTACGTCCAGACCGTTGTTTGGGACAAAGGACTGTCGCACATCGCCGGCAACGTGAATGGCCAGACTATTCGGCGGCTGCCGGTCGTGACTGAGGTGTCGGTGCTCTACCGGCGTCGGATTCTCCTTCCTTGTGAGGACGGAGAAACGATGCACGTCCAACAGTGGCTCCGGGAGGAGTGGCGAAGGTCCGGTCTTCCGCTGAACCGATCTAACGAAGCCTGTGGTGTGAAGAACGCGGCGACTCGCAAGTATCTCACCCAAGACTGGCTCTGGTATTGGCCGCCTGGGGACATGGTGGCAGCGATGGCCAGGTATGCGACCAAGCACGGGAAGTTGACAAAGCGGCCGTACTTCGCGATTGACGGAAAGACTCCCATCACTGCGGATGCTTGGGATGCATTGCGAGCAGTATGGAACCATGAGCACGGTCTAACCAACGTATGGAGTAGGCCGCCGCTAAGCGATTCGGAGCGGCTCAAGGGAACATTGGAGAGGTCAGCGCCCCGGGTGTACAAACCAACAAACCAGAGTGCTGCGCATTTGAATCAGAAACCGCTTGAGTTCATGACTCGGCAGGTCCAGGCCTCCACTCGCGAGGGAGATGTCGTTTGGGAACCCTTCGGTGGACTTGCGTCAGGCTCGGTCGCGGCAGTCGGCCTCGGTCGGAAAGCACGCGTAGCAGAAGTGGACCGCACGTTCCAAGACCTGGCATTGGAGAGATTGAAGGTAGCCAAGAGCGAGTTCATGAAGAAGAATAAAGCAGCCTCATGACCGACCAATCAGACTCCCTCAGTACGGCATCCGTGGCCCCAGTCCGCGCGGAGCTTCCTGACTCTGATCCGCGGACAAAGCTGCGTAGCAACGTGCTGGATGCTTTGGCGGCCCTTCCCTTCTATTTCACTAGCACCATCAACATCGAAGGCTTAGACGCTGCAGACCTGTTCTCCCTCAACACCCTGTTGGGCGGCGCGATCGAGATCCAGACTGTCGAAACTCTCAACAGGCTTCGAGACGTCTGGGATCCCGACGATGAGTGGCAGGAGTACGGGTTTCAACGCTTTTCGCAGTCATTCCCTGACGTTCGTTTAGTGAAGCAGTCAGATGTGACCCTGCCGGTTCTAGGCATTGAGTTGAAAGGTTGGTATCTGCTCAGTAAGGAAGCCGAGCCATCATTTCGATATACCGCTAACGCATCAGCCTGTTCGCCGTGGGACCTGATCGTTGTTGTTCCATGGACACTTAGCAACGTGCTCAGCGGTACGCCCCGCGCGCACAAACCCTTCGTTGAACAGGCCGGCTATGCAGCCCACATGCGAACCTACTACTGGAAGCATTCCCGAGGCGGTAACGCGGCGAGCAGAAACAGCGAGATCATCATGGCCACGGTGGATGCTCCGTACCCCCCTGCTGGCACGCAGATCTCAGATCGTCCGGTCCAAGACTCTGGAAAAAACTTCGGCCGTGTAGCCCGAGTCAAAGGACTGATGGATGAATGGAAGGACGAGCAGCTAGACATGAATGTATCGGGGATACCGGCGCGCCAGTGGATCCGGTTTCTCGCTGCATTTTCGGAGACTCCAGACCCGGAGGCCGTAGCCGCCAAAGTCCAAGCGATGTTGAAGAAGGGGATCGTCAATCTCACGAATGAGCAAGCAGAAAGAATTGTGGCGCTACTCGAAGAGCTTGGCAGTCTCATGTCGTGACCTTGAGATTGCCGTTAACCGGCTGGTAAACGTAATTTTCTAACTTTATAGAAAGTTAGTACGACGACTGTGTGGATCTCCCAATCCCCGATACAGTCGCCAGCACAGCTGTCCCAGAAGCCCTGTCCGGGAAGGCGTAGAAGCACTGCCGCGCCACCGCTACGCGCTGGCTTGCCTCCGATCACTCATGCCCGACTTCCGCGCGTGGTGCAGCAGTGTGCCCACTGTGCCAACAGAGCAGCCCATTTCCTCGGCTATCTCGCGATACTTCAGGCCTTGTTCCCGCAGCTCGACCGCGCGTTGACGTCGCTCCTGTGCTCTAGCCTCGAAATCCGCGCGGGGTTCAGCAACGACGTTGCGGATGGTGCGTTCGGACACTCCGAGACGTGCCGCCATCTCCTTCGCAGTCTTTGACCGGCGCATCGGATTCTCAGCAGCCATCATGCTTCCAACTCAGCGAGGATGGCGGCACGATCTACGGCCCGACGCTTATTCGTGGCCACGATCGACTGCCGCCGCTTCTCAGTCATTGTCCGCCCACCCTTGCGGCCTCGGTGCGCCTGGAGGGCACGGTATTGCTCTTCGGAGAAGTTGCGCCATATCCAGCGAGCAATGGATTGCGCGGTGGCGCGAACCTCGATGAACGGGAGCGGCTCGGGAAATTCCGTGTTGATCGCATGGCAGCGTTGCAGCACGAGCCGTTCCCAGTCGCGACCGGTGCCTTCACGGTGGCGCCACCACTGCGGATAGGCCCACTTCCGCGCGGTGTCGAACATGGTGACGTTGCGGCCGAGCCCTGCCGCGCGGTCGGGCCGGCGGGGCATCTGGCGAGGTGTGTGGATGGTGGCCAGGTCGCGGAGTTCGTACGGCTTTGCTGGCCCGTAGAGCGTTTCCCAGTCAGGGTGAATGGGATTCTTGGTAAGTTGCCCGCCGTATGAGAAGTCGCCTCCCACCGACGTTCTCAGCCCAGCTTCGATGCGTTGAGCGAACCGGAGCGGTTGCAGCCGCGCCGAGTCGGTGCGGCAGACCGGTGCGGCGAGCCACCAGCCCAGATGTGCACGTCCAGCGTGCGGTCCCCTGATGGTCTGTGCGACCCAGGAGGGCGCGGGGTGGTCGCTGGGCTGCTCGAAGGCGCGCATAGCGGCGTCGGGATGGTCGCAGTCGATGACGATGGATCCCAGAAGCGCATGTGGTGAGTGCTCGACGTAGCGCATCGCCAGTGCATCGTCCCGGCTCATGCGGTACTGGCCACGGTCCAGTTGGTTCGTCGCGTACGGCCGATGCGGTAGCAGTACGTCTAGCGCCCATCGATCGTCAGTGAGTAGTTCCGCCCCCGAAAGATCCATGAGGGAAACCTTGCCCCACTCGGACGAATTATTTAGGTAGGCACGCCGTAGCCATATCAGGTATCCCGGGCTCCGCCCTCGGTTGCGCACTCTTCAAGTAGGCAACCCAAAGCCTTATTCCGCCCGAGCCTAAGAACGTGTTGGGAAAGTGACTGGGCGTGTCTGCGTGACTGATGCGGCTGAAGTAGTCATTGTGACCGTATGGGTAACAAGGTCGACAGGAATGCGTACCCGTCGGATCTGACCGACGAGCAGTGGG
>NZ_JBAQEO010000682.1:0-3685 GCF_049286785.1 Rhodococcus sp. (in: high G+C Gram-positive bacteria)
GTCTACCCGTGGGCTGGGCAGTACCGCACGGTCAACATTTCGAAAGGTGTCGCCGACAATTTCGCCGACGTCACCACCGGAGAGATCGACCGCTACCTGACCGATGTGCACCGGTTCGTGGTGTCCGGGGAGTGGGGCGGTCTCGACCGTGAGGAGTTCGTAGAGCGGGCCGCGGTTGTCTTCGCGTACCTGAATCAGGCTCACCCTTTCCGGGAGGGCAACGGCAGGACCTCGAAGGTCTTCATGGATCACGTCGCCGAACAGTCACGTTTCGAATTCGACTACGCCCGTGTTTCCCCCGACGTCTGGAACCAGCGATCGATGCTCAGCGGCCCGGACGCCTACGACTACCCACCACACCCGGAGTTGCTCGTCCCGGTTTTCGAGCAGATCACCGTGCGGCGAGAGGAGCCGCCGACCACTGCCGTCGAGGAGACCCGGGCACAGGAGGTAGGGCAGCCCACCAAACGCACCCGATACCGGTCTCTCGACTACCCGCACCCGCCTACGGCGGCCAATGCGATCAAGTCCCGGCGAGCGCGGCCGTCTCCGGATCGCGACCGTGGCCCCTCCCGCGCCCCCGAGCTCTGACCGAATGGTCGCCTCTGGTCGCATGCTCTCTAGGGAAAACCCAATGCTCCAGTAGATGATCAGAGCCCTCTGCCAGCCCAGTCACCACGGCCATCCGAGCGGTGCTTCTTGAGGCTACTTGTCGCCGGGCTCACCCATCCCCTGGCGCGGGAGGACACGTTGACCGGTGAGTGCTTCGACGACACCGGCAAGATCCTGGGGAGAGAGTTGACCGGCCGAAGGGGGCCTCGGAGACGTTTTGGGCGGTGAGGTCCGGGATGTCTTGTTGTTCATGAGCGGTCACCCATCGGATTGGTGTGAATGAACACCGAGCGTACGAGTCCGGCGCCGCTCTCGTGGATGCTGTAGGGGTCGTCAAGACCGAAGTCGGTCACCGCGAACTCCGCGAGTTGCTCGAATGATCGATGCGTCCCAGTGAAAGTCATGCCGCCCGTGTGGCACCCACGCTCAGAGGTTTCTGGGTTGTACTCGGTGCCTGTCGAGACGACACGCCCAGCTACCGCCGCCCGGCGCGGAACGCCGTTCATGAATCAGCTGACGATCGGCGACGTGCGGCGGTCGAGAGAGCTATTCGGGGGCTGGCGAAGGCCGCTACTCGAACCTCATCCCTTCGAGGATTGTGGGTCGTTTCCGGGTGCGATCGTGTCTTGTGCACGAATGGTTCCGTCCTTTCCGCGGACCTGCATCTCGCCCCCGCCGTCTTTGCCGAGTATCTCTCGTGCACGGCTGATGCCTTCTGCTTGAGTTCCTGTCACTGCGCTAGCCCGATTGGAACCTGGTTTGCGCACTTCCCAGGAACCGTCATCGCGCCGCTGGACAACTCGTTTGTTCGGTCCCGCCATTGTTCCCTCCATCGCTCATGGTTAGTAAGGCGCAGCTCCGCCAGCGCAACAATTACGCTGGTGGAAGAGTTTGAAGCTTCGGAAGTAGTGAAACGACACGCCGTCGGACGCGATCGTCGGGCTGCACGCCACTCGCAGTCGTATCTGGATCGGATTGCGGAGTTCGCGCGGTCGCGGCCCGGAAGAGCTGACTCGGCACTCTGCATTCGTTGATGAGGATTTTCTGTTCGATCCCTTCCTCACCGAGGATCTCAATCGCCTTCGGCAGCAGGGAGGGCTGTTCGAGGATCTGCACCTGTCCCGGCTCGCTGCGCCGCCAACCTCGGATCGAAACGGTTGTCATGGCGTTTCGGTAGGAGATGTCATTGAGTTTTCCCAGTTTTCGTGCACGGAACAGCAACGCCTGCATACTCACGCCCCACTGTTCCTTCAACTTGCCGAGCAATACCCACACATTGCCGCTCATGCTGGCGGGGAGCAGGTCGATAACCTCCTCGGCTGGCATCAGCAGTTCAGACGCGAATCGGTTCGCCTGTTCCTCAACGATGCGCCCTCCAGGCTCCGCGTCGGCATGCATCACAAGATGACCGAGTTCGTGGGCGACGTCGAACCTTTGACGGTAGTAGTCCCTCTTCGAGGGGTTGAGGACGACGACCGGCCGCAGGTGGCTGTCGAACGAGTACGCGTCGACGGCAGCGGTCTGCACAGGACTGAATACCACGAGGACACCGTGATTTTCGAGCAGTCGGACGAGGTGCCCTACCGGCCCACCGCCCATACCCCACTGCTCCCGAACGAAGCGGGCGGCCCGTTCCGGACCGTCCCCGTCGGCATCATCGAGGTCGACTGGAAACGCGGGCACGTTCAAGGCCGGGAACTCGACATAACGCTCCAGGCTCGTAGCGATGTCGACCGCTAGCTGCCCGTATGCGCAGGCTTGGTCTCGAGCGACCTGTGTAGTTGCACGCAACGATCTGAAATGCGGTGTGCTGGTGGGGACCGCAATCTCCTCTTGCCGCACCGCGAAGAAGGAAGGTTCTAGGCCGAGCGCAAGTGTGAGTTCGGCGACCGTCGATGCCGTAGGCCGTTTGGTTCCGGATTCCCAGCCCGCCACCGCGGTCGGGCTCTTGCCGATCGCGTGCGCCAGTTCGCTCTTGCGCATCGCGGCGAGCTGGCGGGCAAGGATCAATCGGGATCCGTCGAACAGTGCAGCTGCGTCTGCCGCCGACATGCGGCCGGTCATTGCCGATCACTGGCCTTCGGTAGCGTCGAATCCACTTTGCGGAGGCGGACCGGAGCGTCGGGAACCCCGTCTGGCCCCGACTGTGTAGGCGTGCTCGGACGCTGTCCGCCCTGAGTGAGGGGAAGCGTCAGCAGGTTCTCGTACCAGTACCAGGCCTGTCCACCACCACTATTGAAGCGAGTCCGCCCGAAGACCAGCTCGCGTCTACCGCTGACGGCGTCCAGCGTGTGGGCGACCATGAACGTGGTGAGACTCGGTGAGGTCTGATCTGACTCGGCTAGGTCCGTATCGACGACGTCGAAGAGCGCGAGAGGCTGTTCGGTGGCCGGCGGAAGTTGCATGGCCACTTGTTGCTTGGCCGGACTTCTCCGGGGCCACGGCAGTATGTCGATCTTGCCGAACTCGCAGGAGGCGAGGAGAAACTGTAGGTCACCGAGAGCCCAGCCCGGGCTACCGTCACGGTTGACCCGCCGCACGAGATCCGCGGGCAACACGGGCATGGAAGTACGGTCCTTTTCGGTCAGCTCGACGCGCACCAGGTCAAGTCCCACGTTCTCGTCGACCCCGGCTTGCAGCGCGTAGCGACCGCAGGAGAACACACGGTCGAGACGGTCCCGGAAGAGCGTGAACCGGAGAGAACCGAGGAGAGCGGTGTCATACCCGGCATCCTCGGAGTAGTCGTCCAGAGCTCGGCGTACTGCGGAGTCATAAGCCCACCGAACGCCATCGAGTACCCCTGCGGCCCGCAGCCGGGGCATGATCACCAGTTTCTCACTCACACGGGAAACTATACACGACTTACCAGTAATCTCCGCGCGAGACTGAACCAAACCATGGATTATCTGTCTGTCCATCAACTAGGCATATCGTTCGACGCAATGAATCAACCGAAGTGCAGCATCTGCCCCAGCGAACAGTCCGTCATGCAGCGCTACTCCGATGATCAAGGCGGGATTTACTCATGCCCAGAGTGCGGGTCGTTGACCACCGCAGAGGGCCAGTACATCAA
>NZ_JBAQEO010000683.1:0-42858 GCF_049286785.1 Rhodococcus sp. (in: high G+C Gram-positive bacteria)
AGGCCGCCCGTCAGTGGACGTTTCCAGTCCAGCGCACCGCGTGCCCGGGCTCGCACGGTCACGGCGACAGAGGCGAGCCCGGCACCGGTCGACGCCACCGCGAACGACAGCAGCGGGGCGCCGCCGAGACCCGCGAGGGGCAGGAACCACCCATCCGACTGCCCGAACGCCAGTCGCCCCCAGGGGAATCCGCCGAACGGGACGCTAGAGCGGAGCCACTCGGTGAGCGACCAGCACGCCGCGATCCACAGCGGCGCCCAGCGCAGCCCGGACACGAAGACGGCCAGCAACCCGAACAATCCGATGAACAACGACTCGACAGCGGCGAGCGCGAGCCACGGCAGCGCGCCTACGAACACACCGATCCACGGCAGGAGCGGCACCAGGAACCCGAGGCCCGCGAGATAGCCGTAGCCGAAACCCGCACGGAGCCTGGGCGCCGGTCCCCCGGCGCCGGTCAGCACCAGAACCAACAGGGCGATCCCGATCGGCGCGAGGAACCACAGCGGTCGCGGCGGAAAGCCCGCGAACACCAGGAAACCGGCCAGCACCGACACGACGGATCGCAGCAGCACTCCCCTCCCGCCCGTGGTCCAGCGCTTCACGTGCCCCGGCGTCGAAGTTGCGGTTGCCGGCTCACCGCTCATGAACGACGCTCCCGCGGTGCACCGAACGAAGCAGCACCGGCATCGGAGCGTCCTGCTCGAGACGAGGCAGTGCCGGCACCCGGGAGCGGGGATCGGTGGACCACCGTTGCACGGAGTCCTTGGGAGCACTCACCACCAGTTCACCCGCATCCCAGATCGCGTACGACGCCGGCGCTCCCGGATTCAGCGTGCCCGCCAGTCCGTCCCGCACGCCGCCGGCACGCCACGCGCCGCGGGTCGCGGCCGAGAACGCCGCCCGGGGTGAAATCCCACTGCCGGGGGTGCGGTGATGCACAGCCGCGCGGAGCATGGCCCAGGGTTCCACGGGCGTCACCGGCGCGTCGGAGCTCAACGCCAGTGAGACACCTGCGGCTGCCGCCGGGGCGAAGGGATTGAGGGTGAGGGCTCGTTCGGTACCCAGCCGCTGAGCGTAGAGACCGTCCGCGCCGCCCCACAGCGCATCGAACCCGGGCTGCACGCTGGCGATGATGCCCAGGGCAGCGAGTCGGCGCGCGCTGTCCACCGTCATCATCTCCGCGTGCTCGAGCCGGTGTCCGACCGCGGCGACGGCGGGCCCGCCCAGCTCCCCTGCCACCCGCTCGAAAGCTTCGACCGCCGCATCCACGGCGGCGTCGCCGATCACGTGGAATCCGGCCTGGACCCCAGCGACCGTGCAGGCGTGAACATGAGCCGCGATCTCCTCGACCGTGAGATAGCTCCTACCGGTGACACCAGCCAGATCGGCGTACGGTTCGCTGAGCCAGGCCGTGTGCGATCCGAGCGAGCCGTCGACGAAGAGGTCCCCGCCGAGCGCGTGCGCGCCTGTGGCCTGCATCAGTTTTCGCGCCTCGTCCGCGTCGGTCACCGCCTCGCCCCAGTAGCCGCGGACCTCGACCCCGTGTGGGCTGGACAGGAGTTCGCGAAAGTCGTCGAGCCCGGCGATGTCAGGGCCACCGCACTCGTGCACGGCCACGATTCCCCGCGCAGCCAGGGTATCGAGTGCCGCGGCCCGTGCGGCGGCCCGCTGCTCGGTGGTCAGAAGTGAACGGGCGACGGTGCGCGCGGCATGGTGAGCGTCGAAGGTGAGCGGGCCGTCCGTGGCGAAGCCCGACGTGGCGGCGAGGTCGGGAACCAGCGCCCGCAGTGCCGTCGAGCACACCGCCGAGTGCACGTCGATTCTCGACAGGTACACCGGCCGTCCCGGTGCGGCCTCATCCAATTGGGCCGTGCTCGGGACCGATTCCTCCGGCCACGTCGACTCGTCCCAGCCGTGCCCCCAGATCACGGCGTCGCCATGCGTGCGTGCGAACGACTGCAGTCGGTCGAGGAGTTCACGTATCGAGCCGACACCGACAAGGTCGAGTCCGACGATGTTGAGCCCGAGGGCGGTCACGTGCACGTGCGTGTCGACGAACGCGGGTGTGACGAACGCCCCACCGAGATCGATCACCTCGGCGTCCGGGTGCAGCGCCCGCGCGGCCCGATCGTCGCCGACCCACACGACCGTGCCGTCGGTGACCGCCATCGACGTGGCATCCGGTGCGAAGGAACTGTAGATTCGGCCGCCGACCAGCAGTTGTGTAGTCACGGGCAACCAGTCTGCCTCCTAGGGCAAGGCGCGGGGCTCACGGGTCCGGGTTCGGGAAGTCCACTCGACGTCCACCACCTCACCCTCGATCACCTCGCCGGCACCGCGACGCGGTGCGCGCGTGAACGCCTCGGCGCCGGCCGCGACCACCGCCGCCCGGCGCCCGGCCAGCAGAACCACCACCGGTCGCATCAGCCAACGGGTGGGCGGAATCAGGAAGAGGAGCCCGAGCACCGAGGTCACGAGGCCGGGCACGAACATGAGGGCAGAACCCAAGGCGACGAGCGCGCCATCCGCGACCGCTGTTCCGGGCGACCCTTTCCCACCCGCCGCCTGGCGCAATCCCTGTATGACACGACGCCACTGCGAGCGCATCAGCAGAAGTCCGATCAGCGTGCCGCCGAGGAACAGGAGGACTGTCCACAGCAGGCCGATGGTGCTGCCCATCCAGACGAGGGCGGCGATCTCCACCACCGCATACAGCAGGAACAGTGCGGCGTACATGACGCTCCCTTTCGGACGGTCGAGTTGGTCGAGGCCTGTGTAGCGGACCGTCTGATGATTCAACGCGCGACGGCGCCGGTTTTCTCCCGACCGAAGATCTCGAACAGCTCACGATACTAACCCTCAAGTTGACATCGAGACTTTGCCCGTGATGCAGTGCTGTCGATGGGGTTCTCGAAGCCCACGCCACCGAGGAGTCACAATGAGTCGTTCCACCTTCGTCCGCCGAGCCACCTCCGCTCTCGCCTCCGCCGCCGTCGTCGGCATGCTGTCCGCTGCCCCGGCCACCGCGGATCCGGCCCCCGTGGCCCAGGTCCCGGATTCCGCGAGGGGCGCCGCCGAACTGCAAGCTCTCGCCGCCGAGGTGTCTCCCGCCGCGTCCGCCGCCGTGAACCAGATTCTCGGCGCCAGCGTGTTCGTGCCCAAGGAGATTCTCCGACTGGACATGACCACCCCGCAGGACTTCGCGTACCCGTCCCCCACCTTCGGCTGCGGCGTGGCCGGCGAGGAGGCGACGGCAACACTCGCGAGCGCGCAGGCGGGGCCCAACTTCCTCCCGGGGATCGGACCGGGTCAGCTGAGGTTCCAGGCGATCCCCGGTTACATCGGGATACCGCAGACCTCCGGTCTCAGCGTGGCCTGGTTCAACCTCACCACGTTCCAGGGCGGCATCGTCCCACTCGACGACGAGATACCCGTCATCAATACCCCGCTGCTCTCGAAGATCGTCGACACCGGCAAGGGCACCGTCCTCGCAACGATGTACGGCACGGTCGGGTATCCGGATTCGGTGACGTGCACGGTGGTCCCGACCGTCGGCACCTTCACCGCATAGCTGGGCGGGTTCCGAACTTCCCCACCCGCCCGCCTACGAGCCGGGCCATACCAGCCCGGTCTCGTAGGTCGCGATCACTGCCTGAAACCGGTCGCGGACATCGATTCGGTGAGCATCCTCCCCTGTGCGATTCGATCGTCGACTCCGACAGGAAGAGCCGCGCCGCCACCTCCTCTTCGTAGGCGCGCCGGGCGCCGGGGCACTCTGCTATCCGTGTGATTGAGTCGGCACCATGGATGTGGGGAATTGGGCTGTCCTGCTGACCGCCGCGGCGGCCGCCGGATGGGTGGATGCAGTAGTGGGCGGCGGCGGACTGATCCTCATTCCCGCCCTCTTCCTCGTCGCCCCGAACCTGACACCGCAGGCGACGCTGGCAACCAACAAGCTCACCGCGTTCACCGGCACGTCGGCGGCGGTGCTCACATTTGCGCGTCACCTCCCCATGAACTGGCGACTGCTCGTTCCGGCCGGTCTGCTCGCCGCGGTCGCATCGGCGCTCGGCGCCGCGACGGTGTCACTCATCGACAAGGACGTCTTCATCCCGCTCATCATGGTGGTTCTCGTCGGTGTGGCCGTGTTCGTCACCCTCAGGCCACAATTGGGCACCATGCTGGCGAAGGACCGGCCGACGCAACGCAAGTTCACGGCCGTCGTTCTGCTCTCGGCCGGACTGTTCGGCTTCTACGACGGACTGTTCGGGCCGGGCACCGGAACCTTTCTCATCATCAGCTTCGCAACGTTCCTCGGCACGGAGTTCGTTCGCAGTGCCGCCATGGCGAAGGTCATCAATCTCGGATCCAATCTGGGTGCACTGGTGTTCTTCGCCGCCACCGGTCACGTGCTGTGGGCACTCGGACTGACCATGGCGATCTGCAACGTGGCCGGCGCGGTCACCGGGTCGCGGATGGCACTGCGCCGAGGTTCCGGATTCGTCCGGGTCACGCTGCTCATCGTGGTGATCGGCATGGTGATCCGGCTCGGTTGGCAACAGTTCGGCTGATTCTCCTACTACGGTGGTGCGGGTGACGGATCCTCGACAGGTCGACCCGGAATTCCTTGCGCTCCCCCTGCGTTCACTGGCCGACGCGGCACTGTCCACCGCACGTGCCGCCGGCGCATCGCATGCCGATATGCGGGTCCATCGGCTCACCAGCCAGTCCCTGCGCCTACGCGACGGCGAGGTCCAGGCGGCGGTCGACACCTCCGAACTCGGTTTCGCCGTTCGGGTCGTGGTCGACGGCACGTGGGGATTCGCATCCCACGCCGAACTGACGCCCGCGACGGCCACCGCGACAGCGGAGACCGCGGTGGCGGTGGCCCGGGCCCTGCGCGGGCTCAACCGTGAGCACATCGCGCTCGCGGACGAACCGGTGTATCCCGACGCCCACTGGGTATCCGACTACGACGTCGATCCCTTCGAAGTGTCCACCGCGGAGAAGGTCTCGTTGCTCACCGACTACTCGCATCGACTGCTGGCCGCCGACAGCGTCGATCACGTGGTGGCGAGTTGCCTGCAGGTGAAGGAGCAGACCTTCTACGCCGACCTCGCCGGGTCCTCCATCGTCCAGCAACGGGTGCGGCTGCATCCCTCACTCGAGGCGACGACCGTCGACCAGTCGGCCGGGGAGTTCGAGACGATGCGTACCCTCGCTCCCCCGGTCGGCCGTGGCTGGGAGTACGTCGGTACGGACGGCGTGTGGAACTGGACCGACGAACTGGCCCGGATTCCGGAGTTGCTGGCGGAGAAGGCGAAGGCCCCGTCGGTGCGGGCCGGACCCACCGATCTGGTGATCGACCCCACCAATCTGTGGCTGACCATCCACGAGTCCGTGGGGCACGCCACCGAGTACGACCGTGCGATCGGATACGAATCAGCTTATGCCGGAACCTCCTTCGCGACGCCGGATCAGCTGGGCACCCTGCAGTACGGTACCCCGATCATGCACGTCACGGCGGATCGGACCGAGCGCCACGGCCTCGCCACCACCGGCTACGACGACGAAGGTGTGCACACCCAGTCGTGGGATCTGATCGCCGACGGCGTCCTGGTCGGCTATCAACTCGACCGCGCGTTCGCACCGCGGCTCGGTCTCACGCGGTCCAACGGATGCTCGTACGCCGATTCACCCCATCATGTTCCGATCCAGCGGATGGCGAACGTGTCGCTGCAACCCGACCCCGTCACGGATCGCAGTACGGATGATCTGATCTCCGGTGTGGAGAACGGCATCTACGTCGTAGGCGACAAATCGTGGTCGATCGACATGCAGCGCTACAACTTCCAGTTCACCGGGCAGCGGTTCTACCGGATTCGCGGAGGTCGGCTCGACGGCCAACTCCGCGACGTGGCCTACCAGGCCACGACCACCGACTTCTGGGGATCGATGGAGTCGGTGGGCGGACCCTCCACTCGCCGGCTGGGTGGTGCATTCAACTGCGGGAAGGCGCAACCCGGTCAGGTGGCGGCCGTGAGTCACGGCTGCCCGTCCGCACTGTTCCTCGGCGTCAACGTACTGAACACTCGGGCGGAAGGCGGCCGATGATCGCACCGCAGCAACTCGTCGAGCAGGTCCTGGGCGGGGCCACCGTGGACGAAACGATCGTCATCGTCACCGACGCCAGCGAAGCGTCCCTGCGGTGGGCGGGCAATTCGATGACCACCAACGGCGTGTCCACCCTGCGCACGTGGACGGTGATCTCGATCGTGCGCGTCGGCGACACGGCTCGGGTGGGTGTCGTCACCTCGTCGAGTGTCGATGCCGCCGACGTCGGCGCCGTCGTCCGATCTGCCGAAGGTGCTGCCCGTGGGGCCCGTCCCTCATCCGATTCGATGCCGCTGCTCACGGGGAACGGGCCGGACACCAATTGGGACGATCCGGCCGCACACACCGAGATCGGAGCGTTCGAGCAGCTCGTCCAAGATCTGAGCAGGGGCTTCGACGGCGACGACCAGCTGTACGGCTTTGCCCATCACCAGCTCCACACCACCTGGCTGGGCACCTCCACCGGCATCAGGAGGCGGTTCGCCGCACCCACCGGATCGGTCGAGATCAACGGCAAGCGCGGTGACGCCAGCGCGTGGGTGGGTGCCGGCACCAAGGACTTCACCGACGTCGCGAGCGTGAAGATGCTCGAGGAGCTCTCGACCCGCCTGGACTGGGCTCGCAGCCGGGTGGAGCTGCCGGCCGGGCGGTACGAAACGATCCTGCCTCCGTCCGCCGTGGCGGATCTGATGATCTATCTGATGTGGTCGATGGAAGGCAGGGCCGCCGAAGAAGGTCACTCGGCGCTGTCGGTACCCGGAGGCACCAGGGTGGGAGAGCGTCTGAGCTCCCTTCCCCTCACTCTC
This sequence comes from Rhodococcus sp. (in: high G+C Gram-positive bacteria), assembly GCF_049286785.1. Taxonomy (GTDB): domain Bacteria; phylum Actinomycetota; class Actinomycetes; order Mycobacteriales; family Mycobacteriaceae; genus Rhodococcus_F. The sequence continues at coordinate 6,924 of NZ_JBAQEO010000683.1, forward strand.
TCGTCCGACCCATCCGCGCCTGGCCTGGAATACGCGCCGTTCGTCGTCACCGAGTCCTCCTCCGAGTCGGTGTCGGTCTTCGACAACGGCATGGACGCACGCCGCGTCGAATGGGTGCGCCACGGCATCGTCAACGCCCTTGCCTACCCCCGTGCGGCCGCCGCGGAGTTCGGTGCGGAGGTGGCAGTGCCCGGCGAGAACCTGGTTCTCGACGCCGGCGGTGCCGCGAGTCTCGACGAGATGGTGGCCGAGACCGAACGCGGGCTGCTCCTCACCACGCTGTGGTACATCCGCGAGGTCGACCCCGCCACCCTGCTGCTGACAGGGCTCACACGAGACGGCGTCTATCTGATCGAAGAAGGAACGGTGACCGGCGCGGTCAACAATTTCCGTTTCAACGAGAGTCCCCTCGACCTGCTGCGGAGAACAACACAGGCCGGTCGCACGGGGCGCACCCTCCCGCGGGAGTGGAAAGACTGGTTCACCAGGACGGCGATGCCGCCTCTGCGTATCCCGGATTTCCACATGTCGTCGGTGAGCAGGGCGCTCTGAGCGACCGGCGCTCGCGGTGCCGATCCCAACCCGGGCCGAATACGGACATTCGCCTGGGTAAGCGATTCGAATCGTTTGGTATAAATACAGGGAGCAACATGTATGACCTTCCCCACATTTTGCGGGGTGGGCATCGTTGATCACCGGTCTCCAGAGAACGGGACCTCGCCTCGGACGCGCCCTGCAATCGGCGCGCCCCGAGTCCGTCCCGCCAAACTCTGCCGAGGTGGTTCCATGCAATCCGAGACAGCGCCCGAGCACACGGGGCCCCACCACAGAGTGCTTCACCACAGAGCGCTTCACCACAGAGCGCAACACCGAACCGCGCTCGACCGCACAGCGCGCGCGGATTCGCCGCGAGCACGTCGGTGGGACAAGTTCGGTCTCGCGGATGCAGCGATCGTCTCGTTCGTCAGCGTGGTGTCCCCGGTGGGGATCGGAATCATCGCCGGATCCGCAATTGTGGCGGTAGCCGGCGGTGTGATCGTCTTTGTCGCCACAGCGGTATTCATCGCTGCCGTGTGAGTGTTCGGAAAGGCAGAACCGATGTCAATAGAGCAGAAATCTCCGTCTCACGCGGGAATCGAGGAGACCGTACGGTCAAACCGCCGGGGGTCGTACCGGTACGGCGACGGACGTGAAGTCCTCGCCATGGCCAAGGGCGTCCTCATCGCGACCCGCGGCTACGGCGATGCCGAGGCCTTCGACGAGTTACTCGACGTCTCCCGGCGTCACCACGTCAGTGTGCTGCGAGCAGCAAAGGCCCTGGTGGATCTCGCCACCCACCGACAGCAGGAGGACACGACTCCCGTCGACGCGCCGGACCCGCTGAGTTTCGACGAATGGGCGGGTCTGCTGACCCGGTAGTTCCCGCAGGCTGGTGTCCCGCCGCCGCAGCGGCCGCGCTGAGCCCTCGCCAGTGACAGTGGGCGAAATGTCCGCTATAAAGGGACCAGACGGCCATACTGCATCTCGTGTTCCAGCCGGGAATGCTGCGGGCTCGAATCACATCTCCGGTCTCCAGAGAACGGGACCAAACCTCCGATTTCATGCCGCGAGCTCACGCGCGCCCGGAGTTACCCATCTCGTCTCGTCAGGAGAGATCATGCATTCCCCCATACTCGACGCCGAGTCACCGACGGCCGCCGGAATCCGTCCCTTCGCGACGGTTCGTGCGCGCGCCGGTGCTGCCGACGCCCTGATCATCACCTTCGTGTGCCTCATGTCCGCGATCAGCATCGGCGTCATTTCCGGGTCCGTGGTCGCCGGTGCCGTGTCCGGCCTCATCGTCCTGGCGGCCACCGTCGTCGTGGTGGTCGTCGTATGACCGTGCACCACTTCCACAGATCCACATTTCTCACCACCTCGCCCGTCCGGGTACACCTCCTTCCCCAGGCCAAGAGTCTGCTGATCGCCCGGCGCGGGTACGGCGACGCCGAAGCGTTCGAAGAACTGCTCGACGTGGCTCATCGCCACCACGTCAGTGTCGCCCGCGCAGCCCGTTCACTGATCGAACTCGCCTCCCGCACGGAGAATTCGGGTCACGCGCTTCCCGGTGATTTCGCAGAATGGTCGGCCCTCCTGGCGCGCCCCCTCCTCGCCGGAGGGGTGTAGCGGCGGTTTCGGTCTCCCGGCTCCAGGGAAAGCAACACCTATGACGTCGCTATGGCTCGATCGCGCCCGCCTGGTCTCGACAACGCAGGACGTCCGTGCCTGGGGAGACCGGCGCCACTACGACACCGTCGTCGTGGGTGCCGGGCTCACCGGATTGACCACCGCATTGTTGCTGGCACGCTCGGGCCGGACGGTAGCCGTCGTCGAGGCACGCACGGCCGGCGCGGTGACCACCGGTAACACCACCGGGAAGGTGAGCCTGCTGCAAGGCACCCGGCTCAGCGCCATCGCCCGCCGGCATTCGCGTCACATCCTCCGCTCCTACGTCCAAGGGAATCTCGAGGGGCAGCAGTGGCTGCTGCGCTACTGCGCGGAGCGAGGGGTCTCCTTCGACGTCGAGCCGGCGGTGACGTTCGCGCAAGAGTCGTCCGGCGCCGACGCCGTCAGAGCTGAGTACGAGGCCTGTCGGGCCGCCGATCTGCCGGTCCGGCCGGCGACCGAGATCGATCTTCCCGTGCCGTCCACGGCTGCCGTCGTTCTCGAGGAGCAGGCCCAACTCGATCCGATGCCATTGCTCGCTGCCATGGCGGACGACCTGCGCACCTGTGGTGGGGACCTGTTCGAACACCGCCGAGTGACCGGGGTACACCGTTCCGGTGCCGACGGGCACCGCGTGGTCACGGCCGACGGGGACATCGAGGGGACGCATGTCGTTCTGGCCACGGGGATACCGATTCTCGACCGGGGCGGATTCTTTGCACGTCTGCATCCGGAACGTTCCTACGCGCTCGCGTTCGCGATGCCGGACGGCGCACCGCGTGGAATGTATCTGTCAGCCGATCAGCCCACGCGCTCACTCCGGCCCGCCGACGATCGACGTGTGCTTCTGGTCGGCGGAAACGGGCACATCGTCGGCCGAAAGGATTCACCCCGCACAGCGGTCGACGATCTGATCGACTGGACACACCGCTATTTCCCCGGTGCCGAACTCACACACCGCTGGGCGGCACAGGACTACTCGTCGCTCGATTCCCTCCCGTATGTCGGACCGTTGGTACCGGGACGGGAGGGCATTCTGGTGGCGACAGGCTACGGCAAGTGGGGCATGACGAACGCCGTCGCGGCGGGTCTCCTTCTGTCCGCGCGGATCCTGGGCAGCCGCGTGCGATGGGGGGACGCCTTCCAGAGCTGGTCCCTCGCACAGGTCTTCGACGTTCCTCCCGCGGTCAGGATCAACGGCGAGGTGGCCGTCAACATGGCGACGGGCTGGATCGGCACGGCACTCGGCCGCGACCGTCACGCGGACGCGCAGCCGTCGAACACCCCGTCCGGACGAGTTGTGAGGGAAGGACTGCACCCGGTGGGAGTGTGCACGGCCGACGGGAAGAGTTCCCGTGTCTCTGCCGTGTGCCCACATCTCGGTGGAATCCTCCGGTGGAACGACGCCGAAGAGTCCTGGGATTGTCCCCTGCACGGATCGCGCTTCGCCGCCGACGGCACCGTTCTCGAAGGTCCCGCCACCCACGACCTACGCCGGATAGAGGTGTGAGAAACCATCCGACCGGCCCGCGTGGTTCGAGTAGGCGGCACCTGACCGCTCCCCGTGGCAGACTCCGCATATGGCATTCACAGTGCAATTGCGCAGCAACCGTCTCGGATTCGGAGACGACGTTCGCTACGAGGTCATCCCGGGCGGAGTACTGCAGATCACCAAGGCCGACGGTGAAGTGATTCTCTACAGCCCCGCCGAATGGTCGGCTGTCGAAGCGACGCCGGCCCGCTCAGCCTACGAAGCCGAAGACTGAGATCGAGTTACCTACCGTGACTCGGTGATCGCCAGACCGATGGTGCCGGTCCTTCCACGACGAAGCAGGCTGCCCTTCATCGAGATCCAGCCGAGGATGCCGTACTTGCGTGCGATCACGTCACGCGCATGATCGGTGGCCTCGGCATCGAGAATGTCGGCGCGGGCGGGAATCGCAGGCCCCTTCGGCTTGCCCCGCAGGTCGCACACCGCGACCGTCACTTCCGGGTTGCGGCGGATGCGTTTGACCTTGTACGAGTCGGTGACCGTCCACATCAGCAGGCGATCACCGTCGGGCGCCGCCCACAGCGGTGTGGCCACCGGAGTGCCGTCTTTGCGAAACGTGGTCAGGAGAACGTACTTCGCGGCCGATACCTTATCGAATTCTGTGGTCACCCGGCCCATGCTAGACGGGCGGCTGCCCGTGATCACCTATCGAGCTCGGAGGCAGCTGGTCGAACGGACTACTCCCCCTCGAGCTCACCCTCGGTTTCGAGGTACACCTGCCGGAGTGCGTCGAGCGTCTGCTGTTCGGGGTGCTCCCACATATCCCGCTCGGCCGCCTCGAGCAGCCGTTCGGCGATCCCGTGCAGGGCCCACGGATTGGACTGTTCCATGAACTTGCGATTCTGCTCGTCCAGCACGTACGACTCGGCGAGCTTCTCGTACATCCAGTCGGCCACCACGTTGGTGGTGGCATCGTATCCGAACAGGTAGTCGACGGTGGCGGCCATCTCGAACGCACCCTTGTAGCCGTGCCGCCGCATCGCCGCGAGCCAGCGCGGATTCACCACCCGCGCACGGAACACCCGTGCCGTTTCCTCCGACAAAGTGCGGGTGCGGACCGACTCCGGTCGGGTGCTGTCGCCGATGTACGCCTCGGGGGACTTTCCCGTCAGCGCCCGCACCGTCGCGACCATCCCGCCGTGGTATTGGAAATAGTCGTCCGCGTCGGCGATGTCGTGCTCGCGGGTGTCGGTGTTCTTGGCAGCCACGGTGATTCGCCGATACGCCGAGCGCATGTCGTCGGCAGCCGGAACACCGTCCAGCCCCCGACCGTACGCGAACCCACCCCACGTGGTGTACACCTCGGCGAGGTCGGCATCGCCGCGCCAGCTCTTGGAATCGATCAGTTGCAACAGTCCGGCGCCGTAGGTGCCCGGCTTCGAACCGAAAATGCGGGTAGTGGCGCGCCGTTCGTCACCGTGCTCCGCGACATCCGCCTGCGCGTGCGCCCGGACGAAGTTGCTCGCGGCCGGCTCGTCCAGACCGGCGACGAGCCGGACGGCGTCGTCGAGCAGCGCCAGCACATGCGGGAACGCGTCGCGGAAGAAGCCACTGATCCGGACGGTCACATCGATCCGAGGACGGCCCAGTTCCTCGAGGTCGATCACCTCGAGGTTCACCACCCGCCGGCTGGCCTCGTCCCACACCGGGCGCACGCCGAGGAGCGCGAACACCTCGGCGATGTCGTCTCCCGAAGTGCGCATGGCCGAAGTTCCCCACACCGACAGACCTACCGAACGGGGCCAGTCGCCATGATCGGCACGGTAGCGCTCGAGCAGCGAGTCGGCCATGGCCTGGCCGGTCTCCCATGCGAGCCGTGACGGGACCGCCTTCGGATCGACGGAATAGAAGTTGCGGCCGGTCGGGAGCACATTGATCAGCCCGCGCAGCGGGGAACCGCTGGGGCCGGCAGCGATGAACCCGCCGTCGAGGGCGTGCAGCACCTGGCCGATCTCGTTGTCTGTTTCCCGCAGACGCGGAACCACTTCGGTGGCTGCGAAGCGGAGGATCCTGGCGACCACCGGATCGTCGGTGAGGGTCGCGGCCGCCGCCGGATCCCACTCCACGTCGAACATGCCCTGTACCAGTGCATGCGCCTGCGCCTCCACGTCGTCGACGCGGTTGCGGGACTCGTCGCCTTCCTCGCTGAGACCGAGGGCCTCGCGCAGCCCGGGCACGGTCTGCTCCCCGCCCCACATCTGCCGGGCACGGAGCATGGCGAGTACCAATTCCACCTCTGCGTCGCCCTGTGGCGCCTGCCCGAGCACATGCAGGCCGTCACGTATCTGGACGTCCTTGATCTCGCAGAGCCATCCGTCGACGTGCAGGAGCATGTCGTCGAACACGTCCTCGTCGGGGCGTTCGCCGAGACCGAGGTCGTGGTCCAACTTCGCAGCGCGCATCAGTGTCCAGATCTGCTGCCGGATGGCCGGCAGCTTCGCAGGATCGAGCGCGGAGATATTGGAGTGCTCATCGAGCAGTTGCTCGAGCCGGGAGATGTCGCCGTAGCTCTCGGCACGGGCCATCGGTGGGATCAGGTGATCCACCAGCGTGGCGTGCGCGCGCCGCTTCGCCTGCGTGCCCTCACCGGGGTCGTTGACGAGAAACGGGTAGATGAGCGGCAGGTCGCCGAGCGCGGCGTCGGTGCCGCACGACGCGGACATGCCGAGCGTCTTGCCGGGCAACCACTCCAGATTGCCGTGCTTGCCGAGGTGCACCACGGCGTCGGCACCGAAACCGCCTGCGGCGGCGTCCGCAGCGATCCACCGGTAGGCCGCCAGGTAGTGATGACTCGGCGGCAGGTCGGGGTCATGGTAGATCGCCACCGGCTTCTCGCCGAACCCCCGAGGCGGCTGCACCATGAGAACAAGATTCCCGAACTGCATTGCGGCAATGACGATTTCGCCGTCCGGATCCCGGGATCGGTCTACGTACAGCTCACCCGGCGCCGGACCCCAGTGCTGCTCCACGGCCTCGCGCAGGTCCGCGGGCAACACCGAGAACCACTCGCGGTAGTGGGCTGCGGAAATCCGGATGGGGTTGCCTTCGAGCTGCTCGGCGCTCAGCCAGTCGGGATCCTGCCCGCCCGCGGCGATCAGCGCGTGGATCAGGGCGTCCCCGTCCTGGGCGGCGAGCCCGGGCACCGCATCCGGTCCCTCCTCCGGCCCGAGGTCGTAGCCCACCGCGCGCATCTCGGTCAGTAACCGGATCGCACTGGCCGGGGTGTCGAGCCCGACGGCATTGCCGATGCGGGCGTGCTTGGTGGGATACGCGGACAGCATCAGCGCAATCCGTCGTTCGCCGGCGGGGATGTGCCGTAGCCGGGCGTGCCGGACGGCGATGCCCGCGACTCGGGACGCACGTTCGGCGTCGGGCACGTAGGTGGACAGGCCGTCGGTGTCGATCTCCTTGAACGAGAACGGCACGGTGATGAGGCGTCCGTCGAACTCGGGCACCGCCACCTGCGTCGCAACGTCGAGTGGTGAGAGCCCGTCATCGTTGGAATCCCAGGATTCGCGGCTGCTGGTGAGACAGAGTCCCTGCAGGATCGGCACGTCGAGCGCGGCCAGTTCGGCAACGTCCCACGCCTCGTCGTCGCCGCCGGCCGACGCACCGGCCGGCCTGGTGCCGCCGGCCGCGAGCACGGTGACCACGAGAGCATCTGCCCGGCGCAGGCTCTGCAGCAGCTCCGGTTCGGCGGTGCGCAGCGACGCGCAGAAGATCGGAAGAGGATTGCCGCCCGCCGCGTCCACCGCCTCACACAGCGCCTCGATGTAGTGGGTGTTTCCGGCCAGATGCTGAGCGCGGTAGTACAAGACCGCGATCGTGGGCCGATCCTCCGTCGGCGTTCCGGCGAAGGACGCCACACCCCAGCTGGGCAGGTGGACCGGGGCGTCGAATCCGTGGCCGGTGAGCAGCACGGTGTCGGACAGGAAGTGATGCAGCTCGGCGAGGTTGTCCGCACCGCCCTCGGCGAGATAGTTGTGGGCCTCGGCCGCCACCCCGGCCGTCACGGTGGAGCACTCCATCAGCTCGGCGTCGGGGGCGTGCTCCCCGCCGAGGACGACAACCGGCAGGCCGGTGGCCAGGACCGCGTCGATACCGTCCTCCCACGCGCGTCGGCCGCCCAGGATACGCACGATCACCAGGTCGGCGTTCTCGAGCAGCCCCGGCAGATCTTCCTCGACCAGAAGCCGAGCCGGATTGGCCCACCGATAGTCCGCCTTGCTGGCTCGTGCACTGAGCAGATCGGTGTCGGAGGTGGAGAGCAGCAGGATCACGGTGGAGCCTTCCTGGGGTGTCGCGCCCCGTGTAACGCAGGTCGATGGACCGCAGTGAGGGTCTGGCTCGCCCGCCGGTTCGACGAGTTCACAGTGGCGCGACCGCACCGGATTCACACCGGTTTCCTCTCCTGCTGCCGCAAGTGCTGGTGATGCTACCGGGCGTCGGACGTAACCTGAGAACCATGGTCGCTCCACGTTTCCGTCCCGACGCCTGCCCCGGTGCGCTGCAGGTGCACCAGGCCGCCGACGGGGCTCTCGCCCGGGTCCGCCTTCCCGGCGGTGTTCTCACGTCGGCGCAGGTGCAGATGCTCGCCGAGTCGGCGCGTGACCTCGGGAACGGTGAAATCGAGTTGACCTCGCGGGGCAACGTCCAGTTGCGGGCGGTCCGCGATCCGGGCGAATTCGCTCGCAGGCTCGGCGACGCCGGACTGCTGCCGTCCCCGACGCACGAGCGGGTGCGCAACATTCTGGCCTCCCCGCTCAGCGGCCGGATCGGTGGAGTCGCGGACCTGCGGGAACTGGTGCACGACCTCGACCGGTTACTGTGCGCCGACCCCGCACTGGTGGAGCTTCCCGGGCGGACCCTGTTCACCCTCGACGACGGACGTGGAGATGTCTCCCTGCTGGGCGGCGACTTCGGTGTCCACGCGATCAGCCGGACCGAGGTGGCGCTGATCCTCGCCGGCCGCGACAGCGGTGCGCGCGTGGCGGCCACCGACTCCGTCGAGGTCCTGCTGGGCGCCGCGCGAGCATTCCTCGCGATCCGCGAGCAGCACTGGCGGCTGTCGGAAATCGTCGGCGGTGTCGAACAGACGCTGAGGAACCTCGCCCTGGAGGCGACGTCGGAGCCGGTCACCGCCTTCGCTGAATCAAGGCCACCGATCGGGTGGCTCGATCAGCCGAGCGGCGCGGTGACCCTCGCCGGCGGCCTGGCCTTCGGCGTTCTCGGTGTCCGAATGGCCGAGTTCCTCGCCGCGGTCGAGAAGCCCGTCGTGATCACCCCGTGGAAGTCGGTGCTGCTGTGCGATCTCGACGAGTGGACCGCCGAGCAGGTGGTGCGGGTGCTCGCCCCCATGGGTCTGATATTCGACGAGAACTCCCCGTGGCTCGAGGTCAGCGCGTGCACCGGCCGGCCAGGATGCGAGAAAGCCCTCGCGGACGTGCGGACCGAAGCGCGGGAGGCCGTCCGACTAGGAACGTTGCCGGTCGAGGGCAGACAGCACTGGTCGGGATGTGAGCGGTGTTGCGGCCGGCCCAAGGGTGAGGTGGCCGACGTCGTTGCCACCCCAACCGGTTACCGGGTGGAAGGGCCCTGACCGGCGTTCCTCTATGGTCAGGCCATGACCGAGTACATCCGAGACGGCGCGGAGATCTACCGCCAGTCCTTCGCCACGATCCGTGCCGAGGCGGACCTGAGTGCATTCCCAGGGGACGTCTCGCAGGCCGTGGTCCGCATGATCCACGCGAGCGGCCAGGTCGATCTCGTGAAAGACATCGGATTCACCCCCGGTGTCGTGAAGGCCGCGAGGGAAGCCCTCGCGAACGGTGCTCCGATCCTCTGCGACGCGAACATGGTCGCCGCCGGCGTCACCCGCAAGCGCCTGCCCGCGAACAACGAGGTGCTGTGCACCCTTCGTGACCCGCGCGTTCCCGTGCTCGCGAAGCAGATCGGGAACACCCGGACGGCGGCCGCGCTCGAACTGTGGGGCAGCAAACTGGGGGGCGCCGTCGTCGCGATCGGCAACGCCCCGACCGCGCTGTTCTACCTGCTCGAGATGATCGAATCGGGTGCACCTCGGCCGGCGGCCATCGTGGGTGGGCCGGTCGGTTTCATCGGTGCGGCCGAATCCAAGGAAGCGTTGATCGAGCATCCCAGTGGGCTCGACTATCTGGTGGTGCGCGGCCGGCGTGGTGGCAGTGCCATCACCGCGGCAGCCCTGAATGCGATTGCGAGCGAAGTGGAATGAGCGGCGAGTCGAGCGGATCCGGCAAGTTGTGGGGTGTCGGTATCGGACCGGGCGACCCCGAACTGGTCACGGTCAAGGCGGCGAGGGTCATCGCTGCCGCCGACGTCGTGGCGTTTCACAGCGCCCGCCACGGCAAGAGCATCTCGCGGGCGGTCGCCGCGCCCTACATGCGCGAGGGCCAGATCGAGGAGCACCTCGTCTACCCCGTCACCACCGAGACCGTCGACCATCCTGGTGGGTATCAGGGCGCAATGGACGAGTTCTACGAGGAAGCCTCGCACCGACTCGCCGCGCACCTCGAGGCCGGCCGTTCGGTGGCCCTGCTCGCCGCCGGCGATCCCCTCTTCTACAGCTCCTACATGCACATGCACAAGAGGCTGGCCGATCGCTTCGAGGCCGAGGTGATCCCCGGCGTCACGTCGATCAGCGCCGCGTCCGCCGCCCTGGGCACACCGCTGGTCGAGGGCGAGGAAATACTCACCGTGCTCCCCGGAACCCTGCCGCAGGGCGAACTCACCCGACGTCTGCGAGAAACCGATGCCGCCGCGATCCTCAAGCTGGGGCGCACCTACCCGGCGGTACGGCAGGCGCTGAAGGATTCCGGTCGCATCGACGAAACCTGGTACGTGGAGCGGGCCAGCACCGGGCGAGAGCGCATCGATCGCGCGGACGACGTGTCCGACAACGACGTTCCTTACTTCTCCATTGCCATCGTTCCGAGTCCGTCGAACTCCCGCGGGGACGCCGAGGTGCCCCGGGGTGAAGTGGTCGTCGTCGGACTCGGCCCCGGCGATCAGGCCTGGACCACACCCGAAGTCCGGCAGGAACTTTCGCTCGCCACCGACCTCGTCGGCTACGGCCCCTACATCGACCGGGTTCCCGAGCGGCCCGGCCAGCGCCGGCATTCCAGCGACAACCGCGTCGAGGCGGAGCGCGCCGCGATGGCCCTCGACCTCGCGAAGAACGGCGCCCGCGTGGCCGTGGTCTCCTCCGGCGATCCCGGTGTGTTCGCGATGGCGGCCGCCGTGCTCGAGGTGGCCGCCGAGGACCAGTGGCGCGACGTCCCGGTGCGCGTACTTCCCGGGATGACCGCCGCGAACGCCGTGGCAAGCCGGGTGGGCGCACCCCTCGGGCACGACTACGCCGTGCTGTCGCTGTCGGATCGCCTCAAGCCCTGGGACATCGTGGCCACGCGGATCTCCGCGGTGGCGGCCGCCGACATGGCCTTCGCCGTCTACAACCCCGCGTCCAAGTCGCGCACCTGGCAGGTGGCCGCCATGCGCGACCTCGTCCTCGAGCACCGCTCCCCCGACACCCCGGTGATCATCGGCCGCGACGTCGCCGGTGCGCAGGAATCGGTGCGGGTGGTCCGGCTCGCCGATCTCGACCCGGCGGAAATCGACATGCGGTGCCTGCTCATCGTCGGTTCGTCGATGACCACCGTCGTCGAGCACGAGCACGGCACCCGGGTCTTCACCCCGCGAAATTACCCCGGCTGAGCGGCGAGAGTTCCACCCGCACTCTCTGCGCCCGCGAGTCCGGTAGGACCGTTACGACTCGATGCGGTCCAAGAGCTGGCGCGGACCGATTACGTTGGCCCCGAGCGTCTCTGCCCGAGCGCGGAGCCCGCGATCTGCCGTGACGACGGTGATCGAACGGTTGTCGTCCTCCTCTGCTGCCGCAGCCACCACACGCACGATCTCGTCGTCACCGGAACCGTGCGCGAGCACCACACGAAGGCCTTCGAGTTCCGGATCGTCCGCACCGGCGACCGCGGCTATGGCCGCGCCCTCGAGCACGACGACCACTTCGGCCGGTAGCTTCGAACGCACATCCAGCGAGTTCAGCTTCACCAGCAGTCGTCGAGCCGCACCAGCACGATCTCGCCACCACCCATCGGGCCTCGAACCGACGACATTCGCAGCATCCACCACCATCAGCTGACCTCGGTCATCCGTCACACGCTCAGTCTCCTCCTCCTCGTCGATCTCCCCACGGGAAGAGGACATGCCGTCTACGCAGCGAGAAGGCGTGTAGTCGTCCGGAGGCAACTATCCAGCCTCATATCGTTTTCGAGATACCATGAATGGTATGTCGGCACCTCGCCGCACGTCTTTTCCCGGACTGGAACACCTGTCCGAGCAGCGCCGGGCGCTAATGGACGAACTGGTGGCGTCCCGTCGCCACCACGGCTTCAGCCAGACGGATATCGCCGCCCGGATGGGTACCTCGCAGTCAGCCGTGGCCCGGCTCGAGCGAGGAGACATCGATCCTCGTCTCTCCACTCTCGAGCGGTATGCGGCTGCGGTGGGCGGCACGGTCGACTGGCGGATACGTACACAGCGGGAGCCCCCATGAACATCTGGCCACCACCATCCCCACCGCCCTTTCCTCCGTTTCACACCCCGTGGGAGCCGGAGCCACGCCCCGCCACGCCCCGGCCGACCGCGCCCACGCAGTACGTCATCGCCGGCAGACCCGACTGGCTTGCGGAGCGCCTGTTCGACCAGCGGATCATCTCCCTGACCGGACGAGTCGGTCCGGACGACGTCAATCGGGCGGTCACCTCCCTTGCACTGCTCGACGCCTCGGGTGACGACCCCGTGCAACTGTGGCTCTGCGATGTCGACGCCGACCTCGACAGCGTGTTGACGCTGCTCGATGCGCTCGGCTCGATGAGGGTCCCGATCCACGTCCGATGTCTGGGCACCATTACAGGGATCGCGATCGCTCTCCTCGCCCCCGCCGATCAGCGCACAGGAACCCCACACGCCACGTTTCGTCTCCGGGAACCGCGCACCACAAGTAGTGGTCGCCCATCCGACGTCACCAGTGAAGCCGAGCGCCATCGGCAACAACTGAGGACGCTGCAACGGCGCATCGCCGACGCATGCCACCGCCCGATCGAGGACGTGACCGCCGACATGCACGCACAGCGCATCCTCTCCGCCCCGCAGGCATTGGAGTACGGGCTCCTCGACACCATCACGTCCGAACGAATGCCTGAGCGGGACTGACGACGAGGTCCGCCCGAAGTGAAGGAGGTAGCGCTGTGAAAGCCGCTGTGTTCCACGGAGGCGACCCCACGATGACCATCGAGGACATTCCGCGTCCGACACCACGGCGCGGTGAAGTACTCGTGAAGGTATCGGCATGCGGGGTATGCCACACCGACCTGCACGTGCTCCGGTCGGAGGTGAGATTCCCGGCACCCGCCGTTCTCGGGCACGAGGTGTCGGGCACGGTCGAGGAAACCGGAGACGGCGTCGAGGGATTCGAGCTCGGTGATCCGGTGGTGTGCAGCTTCATCATGCCGTGTGGCGACTGCCGGCACTGCGTGCGCGGCAGAGAAGATCTGTGCGAGAAGTTCTTCGCGTACAACCGGCTCGAGGGCACGCTGTACGACGGCGAGACACGGCTGTTCCGTCCGGACGGAACACCGTTGGCGATGTACTCCATGGGCGGGCTCGCCGAGTACTGCGTGGTTCCCGCAACCGACGTGTTCAGGGTCCCCGCAGGTGTCGGGCTGCGGGAAGTCTCGATCCTCGGCTGCAGCTCATTCACCGCGTTCGGCGCCGTGCACAACGTTGCCGAACTGTCGATGGGCGACAAGATTGCCGTCATCGCGGCCGGTGGGGTGGGCTCGAGCATCGTCCAATTCGCCAAGGTTGCGGGCGTGTCCCAGATCATCGCCGTCGACGTGAGCGAGGAGAAGCTGACCGCGGTTGCGGCCCTGGGGGCCACCCACACTGTCAATTCCGCAACCACCGACCCGGTGGCGGCGGTACGGGAATTGACCGGAGGCAGAGGCGTCCAGGTGTCGTTCGAAGCACTGGGTCGAGCCGACACGTTCGCGACGGCGGTGAACGTGCTCGACGACGGTGGACGTGCGGTGGTGGTCGGCATCGCCCCTGCAGGTATGACCGGCGAGATCGACCTCGCCCGCCTGGTCCGTCGCAAACTCGAGATCCGGGGCTCGTACGGCGCCCGCGCCCGGGCGGACATGCCGGTGCTGCTCGACATGGTGGCGGCGGGGATCGTGCAGCCCGAGCGGGTGATCACCAGGCGATACAAGCTCGACGACGCCGCGGACGCCTACCAGGCTCTCGCCCGCGGCGACATCGTCGGCCGCGCCGTCATCGAGATGAGCTGAGCGCGACGTCTCCGCGCATCGTTCCCGTTCGTCAACCGCGGTTGTGCCCGTCCACCGTTCGGCGGGACCATGATGCCGTGGCCGGCTGCGTGACCGTCCGGGTGTATGCCGAGCTGAACGACTTCGTCGCCGCCGAATACCGGGGCGTCGCGGCAAGCCGTCCGTTCCGTGCACACCAGACGGTCAAGGACGTCATCGAGGCCATGGGCGTGCCGCACACCGAGATCGACCTCATCCTGATCGACGGGGAACCGGTGAGCTTCGGGTACCGGCCGCGGGCGGGAGACCGAATCGCGGTCTATCCGCTCTTCGAAGCGCTCGACATCGGATCGATTGCGCGGCTGCGGCCGGAGCCGCTGCGTGAGCCGAGGTTCGTCGTCGACGTCAACCTGGGCGGGTTGGCTCGCCTGCTTCGCCTCCTGGGTTTCGACGTGAGCTGGGATTCGTCCGCGGAAGATCACGCCTTGGCACGGATCACCCAGGAAGAGGCGCGGATCGTCTTGACCCGCGACCGGGGCCTGCTCAAACGCCGAGCGATCACCCACGGACTCTTCGTGCACTCCGATCGCCCGTTGGAGCAGGCCGTCGAAGTCACCCGCCGCCTCGACCTCGGTGGACGCCTCGCCCCGTTCACACGATGCCTGCGCTGCAACGGCATGCTGGTCGCGGTGCCCAAGGCCGAGGTGATCGACCAACTCGAACCGCGCACTCGCAAGTACTACAACGAGTTCAGCCGCTGCTCACACTGCGGTCGGATCTACTGGGCAGGGTCGCATCATCACACACTCGAATCGCTCGTGGACGCGATCACGCAGGGTGTCACAGCATGATCGGGGCCACCCTCCACTCCGACCGTGGCATCAGTTTCTCGCGCCGAGGGCCGTCGACGGCCCGGTGGCTTGCAGACCCCCCGCGGGCTGCGGCCGCGAGGTTCTCCTACGCCGGGGTGATGAGACCGTAGTGCCCGTCGTATCTGCGGTAGAGGAGTCGGCCGCGTCCGGTGTCGGCGTCGGCGAAGAACAGGAACGGTGTCCCGAGCAGGTTGAGCCGCTGCACCGCCTCCTCAGTGGTGAGCCGGGGCGCGGGCTGGCTGCTGACCGTCAACTCGAGCTGATGTGTGCCGAGCTGAGACGGCTCGGGTGGCGTCAGCTGAGCCAGACGGTAGCCACCGGACTCGTCGCGGTAGAGAACGCTGTCTTCACCGGTACCCACCTCGTTGAACAGGTGGAAGTCGTAGTCGAGCAGGTCCATGTCGAACGCGGCCTCGTCGACCGTGCTGTTCGACAGAGCAAACGACTTGTGCCGGACTATCTCCCTCTCCTCTTCCTGCCTGGGAAAGTAGTCCGGACGGTGCGCAGGCTCGGACGTGTGCCGCCACTCGTGCGGCTCGGACGACGGCATCTTGCCCCGCCGGCTCTCCCAGTGTTCCGCGATGCGCTCGAGACGGTGGCGCAGGCGGGCCTCGAGTCGGTCGACCGCTTCGCGCGTGTTCGTGGCTTCGACCTGCGCACGGACCGGGCGCCCGTTCACGTCCAGGTTCGCCTGCGCGACCACAGGTCTCTCCACGGCGGGATCCGGATGTTTGCTCACCTTGACTCGCGCGGAGAGGATCGGCTCGTGGGCCAGCCGGCCCAGCCCGCCGATCTTGTAACGCACGTAATCCTCGGCACCCGGATGGTGACCGTGGGTGGTCACGTCGATGTCGAATGTGGTTTCTGGCTCGGATGGATGGCTCATGATTCGTTGCTACGCCGCGGTCCCGGATGCAGGAAGAGTCGAAGGGCCCGAATGGGGGCAGCACGATCCGGTCACACGTCGATCGTGACCGCGCACTGCCATCCCTGCGGCCCGGGAGCCAGCCGGAGCTGATGCAGCGACACCGCCTTCGGAACGGCCCCGGTCTGTTGTAATGCTCGTGCGTCTGTCATCGCGAACACGACATCGACGCCACCGTCCACCGCCTCGAGTGCCACGTCGACGGGCACCTCCCCGGTGGTCTCGAGGAGATAGATCATCTCGTCGAGCACGGCGACGAGCACATCTTCGTCGCCGCAGGCACTCAGCCGACGCCGACACGTGTGCTCGGAACGGGCCGCGGACAGGTCGAGGAAACTCGAGACGGTGCCGAGCACCGCGCGAGCGATGCACCGGTCGCGGGTGGGTGCCCAGGCCTCGATTCGCAGGTCCGCCGTGTGGGGCACGGCGCGGTAGCCGGCCACCTCGTCATTCAGCGGGTCATTCACGTGCGGCTCCCTGATCTTGTTGCCAGCAGCACCTCTGCGTGGCGACGATAGGTGTACGGGAATCCGAACACTCATGATGGACGCATCGTATGAAAATCGTCGAGGAAACCCCGTACCGCTTTCGGATCGAACGAGAAGGCGCGATGCGGGTGCCCGGGATCGTGTTCGCTGCGAGGTCCCTGCTGCCCGAAGAAGACCAGGCGCTGACCCAGGTGGCCAACGTGGCGACACTGCCGGGAATCGTGCAGGCGTCCTACGCCATGCCCGACGTCCACTGGGGATACGGCTTTCCCATCGGCGGAGTCGCTGCGACCGACATCGATGCAGACGGTGTCATATCCCCCGGCGGGGTCGGCTTCGATATCTCCTGCGGGGTGCGGCTCCTCGTCGCTCGTGGCCTGGAGCGGCAGACGCGGGAACGTTGGATCGGCCCCGTGATGGATCGGCTGGACCACGCCATACCGCGCGGCATGACCACCAGGGGGGTGTGGCCCCTGCCGAGCCGCACGATGTTGCTGCGCGTGCTGGAGGGTGGGGCCCGGTTCGCGGTGGAACAGGGGCACGGCATCGCCCGGGACCTCGCGCGGTGCGAGGACGACGGCGTCATGAGCGGGGCCGACGCGGCCGCGGTCAGCGAGCGCGCCGCCGAACGCGGCCTCGGACAGCTCGGGAGCCTCGGTTCCGGCAACCACTTCCTCGAGATCCAGGCCGTCGACCGCATCTTCGATTCGCAGACAGCTGCAGTGATGGGCCTGCGGGAGAACGCGATCTGCGTGATGATCCATTGCGGATCCCGGGGTCTCGGTCACCAGATCTGTACCGACCACGTCCGGGAGATGGACAAAGCCATGGGCCGGTACGGAATTCACGTACCGGATCGCCAGCTGGCGTGTGCCCCGGTCCGCTCCCCCGAAGGGGAGGCATACCTGTCGGCGATGGCCGCTGCGGCCAACTACGGACGTGCCAACCGCCAGCTGCTCACCGAGGCCGTACGCAGGATCTTCGAGCAGCAGACAGGAACGACGCTCGATCTCCTCTACGACATCTCGCACAACCTCGCCAAGATCGAGTCGCACGTTGTCGATGACCGGCTCCGCACGTTGTGCGTACACCGTAAAGGCGCCACCCGGTCACTTCCACCCCACCATCCCGACGTCCCGGCCGACCTCGCCGACGTGGGCCAGCCCGTTCTGATTCCCGGGACGATGGGCACCGCCTCGTACGTCTTGGTGGGAGTTGCCGGCAACCCCGCTTTCTTCTCCACCGCCCACGGTGCCGGCCGGGTGCAGAGCCGGCATCAGGCCGCACGGCACACCAGCGGAAAGGCCTTGCGCGCCAAACTGGAGAACCAGGGCGTCCTCGTCCGCGGAAGCTCGTGGAAGGGGCTCGCCGAGGAGAAGCCGGAGGCCTACAAGGACATCGATGCCGTCGCCGACACCAGCCATGCGGCAGGACTGGCGCACAAGGTGGCCCGCCTCGTTCCCCTCGGTGTGGTCAAGGGTTGAATAATCCCCTCGTGCAAACTCATCGAGTTGACATGACGCGTGCGGAGCTATGGTTCACTGCTTCGTCTCGTCAGGTTTCCCCGCCTCTTCCGGCGTGGTCGCGCCTTCCGACTTGCCTTCGGATCCACTCAGCGTGCGGTCCGCGCTGCGGACGATGCTGCGCAGAAAGTCGTACTGCGTCGTGACGAGCTTGTCTGCCATGTCCAGGGCGGCGTCGATGACCGTCTCACGCCGCGAGGGGCGGTCGCCCGAAGTGGGAATCGCCTCGTCGACGGTGTTGACGAACTTGCGTACCGCCTCGATCGCGGCCCGCTGTCCGGATTCGACCGACTCGAGCACCTCCTCGGACAGGTCGGCCGCTCGACTCGCTACGGACTTCTCGGTGCCTTCTGACATGGTGGCGCTCCTCAGGTTGGATGCAAGACGCGAGCGCTCCGGTCGGTCTTCTCACTTCGGGCAGGCGGCCGACCAGGCGGTTCCCGTGGTGACGATAGTAGGCGCTCGGGGATCCTGATTGGACAGATCACTGATCTGAGGGACCAAGGTCCCTCGGGACAGTAACGGGCGACCCTGTTGAAGACGAGAGCACGGTCGCACTCTGGAGATACCTGTCAAGGAGGTGCCACCGATGCCGTTCCTCGATCGCCGCGACGCGGGGCGTCGGCTGGCAGAACACCTCCAGGCCT
This sequence comes from Rhodococcus sp. (in: high G+C Gram-positive bacteria), assembly GCF_049286785.1. Classification (GTDB taxonomy): domain Bacteria; phylum Actinomycetota; class Actinomycetes; order Mycobacteriales; family Mycobacteriaceae; genus Rhodococcus_F. The sequence goes on from NZ_JBAQEO010000683.1 coordinate 25,518, forward strand.
ACCGCGGCGAGAACACCGTGATTCTCGGCCTGCCTCGCGGGGGTGTCCCCGTCGCGTACGAGGTGGCCCGGGCACTGGAAGCCCCGATGGACGTTATCGTCGTGCGCAAACTCGGCGTTCCCTACCAGCCCGAGCTGGCCTTCGGAGCCATCGGCGAAGACGGCGCGAAGGCAATCAACGACGAGATCGTTCGCACGGCCCACGTCTCCGCGGAAGAACTCACGATGGTCGAGCAGGCCCAGCGGGCCGAGCTGCAGCGCAGAGTCGTACGGTTCCGGCAGGAGCGACCCCGGATTTCGCTGACGGGACGAACAGCCATCATCGTCGACGACGGGATGGCAACCGGTGCCACCGCCCGCGCGGGGTGCCAGGTCGCCCGCGCCCAGGGCGCCGAGCGAGTGGTGATGGCGGTTCCGGTGGCCTCGCGCGAGGCGGCCGACATCCTGACCGACGTGGCCGACGAGGTGATCTGCCTGGAGACCCCGGCCTTCTTCTACGCCGTCGGGCAGTGGTACCAGGATTTCGGGCAGACCTCCGACGACGAGGTCTGCGACCTGCTCCGCCGCGCAGCCGAACTCTTCCCGGAACCGGTCCAGGGGCCGGCAGGCGACGCGGCTGAGCGGGAGGCGGTCGCCGACCCGGCACCACGGGACGAAGAGGTCACGGTGCGGGCAGGTGAGGTCTCGTTGGCAGGACACCTCACCATCCCCGAACACCCCGTCGGCATCGTCGTGTTCGCCCATGGCAGCGGCAGTAGCCGGCACAGCCCGCGCAACCGGTATGTCGCCTCGGTACTCAACCGGGGCGGTTTGGGCACCTTGCTGTTCGACCTGCTGACCAGGGAAGAGGAATCCTTCCGCGCCCACGTCTTCGACATCGCGATGCTCGCCGAACGACTGGTCGAGGTGACCCGATGGCTGGGCACCCAACCGGACATCGCCCGGTTGCCGATCGGATACTTCGGGGCGAGTACCGGTGCCGGAGCGGCACTGTGGGCCGCGACGGACCCCCACGTCGATGTCGGCGCCGTCGTCTCCCGGGGTGGCAGACCCGACCTCGCAGGCGCCAGACTGCCCTCGGTGCGGGTACCGACACTGCTGATCGTGGGCGGGCACGACGACATCGTGATCGAACTGAACAAGAAGGCGCAGGCGGCGATGCCGTGCGAGAGCACCCTTGCGGTGGTGCCGGGCGCCACCCACCTGTTCGAGGAACCGGGCACACTCGAGCAGGTCGCCGAACTCGCGCGCGACTGGTTCGTCAAGCACCTCGCACCGGCGACATCGGGCGGCCGAGCCGGATCCGGGACCACCATGTGACGGTCCTTCGCATCGTTTCCGGCACAGCCAACCGTCCCCTCGCGGACGCGATCGCGAACACCCTGCGGCTCGGGCTCGCCGGTTGCACCGTGGAGCGTTTTCCGGACGGCGAGCTACGTCCCACCGTCGAGTCCGTGCGCGGCGCCGACGTCTATGTGGTGCAACCGACCGCCCCACCCGTGAACGAGCGCATCGTCGAACTGCTGTTGCTGCTCGATGCGTGCCGGCGAGCCGGCGCCGCACGCGTGACCGCGGTCGTGCCGTATTTCGGGTACGCACGCCAGGATCGTCGCGACAGGGCGGGCCAGGCGGTGGGCGCCCGCGTGATTGCCGACGCACTGGCTGCCGGAGGTGCCGATCGACTCGTCGTCGTCGACCCCCACACCACCGCATTGGAAGCGATGTGCGACTTCCCGGTGGAGATGCTGACCGCGGTTCCGGTTCTGGCGGCCATGCTGATGCAGACGACGGCCGAGGGGACGGTCGTGGTGGCTCCGGATCTCGGTGCGGTCAAACTCGCCGAGCACTACGCGTCACGCCTGCACGCCTCGGTGGCGGTGGTGCGCAAGCACCGGGAAAGTGGTTCCGTCGTGCACGCCGAGGAACTGGTCGGCGACGTACGGGAACGCCCTGCGATCGTCATCGATGACATGATTTCCACCGGCAGCACGATCGAGACGGCGGTACGGCTCCTTCTCGATCAGGGCGCGGCGCCGGGCATCGTGGTGGCCGCCACGCACGGGCCGTTGATCGAGGCCGCGACCGGTCGGCTACGCGATCTTCACCTCCGGCGCCTGGTGGTCACCGATACTGTGGCGCAACAGGATACAGCGCCTCCGGTGCACGTGTGCTCGCTCGCCCCCCTGCTGGGCGAGGCGATCGCACGCCTCCATGGAGACCAGGCGCTCGACGACCTTCTCATCCGCACGTGAAAGGCCGGTCCAGTCGATGGAGCCCATCACCTCGGGGACCGGAGAATGACAGGGGTCGAGCCTGCGCCCGCAGGGCAGGACGAGGCCCTGCTGCTCACGCTTGTCCGGGATCTCGTGGCCCAGCGGCACACCGTGGACCGCGCAGCGCGCGCAGAACTCGACAGCTCGTTGGATCGCGATCTCGGACTGGACAGCCTCGGCATCACGGAACTACTCGACCGCGTGCAGGATGCATTCGGGGTGAGCCTGGGACGCGGCATCCTCGGCACCGTCGCGACACCGCGTGACATTCTGACTGCGGTGCGACGTGCTCCTCCGCGGGTTGTCACGCGGCAGGCGATGCCCGTGCGACACGCCGTTCCGTCCCGGATCGACCCCACTCCCGACGGAACCGCCACCCTCACCGAGGTGCTGTCCTGGCATGCCCGCACCCACCCCGACCGGGTGCATCTGCGGATCCTCTCGGACGAAGCACCGGACGAGATCGGCTACGGCGAACTGCAATCCGCCGCCACGACGGTGTCCGCCGCGCTGCTCGCCCGCGATCTCCGCCCCGGGGACAGGGTGGCCATCATGCTGCCGACCGGACGGGACTACTTCACCACGTTCGCCGGTGTGCTCCTGGCGGGCGGCGTCCCGGTACCGGTCTACCCACCGGTGCGCCCGTCGCAACTCGTCGAGCACCTTCGGCGTCAGGTCCACATCCTCGGCAACGCGCAGGCGCGAGTGCTGATCACCGATCCTCAGGCCGCACGGCCGGCCCGACTGGTGCGCGACCAGGTCGAGTCGGTGCACCACGTCCTCACCCCGGCCGAGCTGACCGGTTACGGCCCGGCGCTCGGCGGGGTCCGCGGGGCGGACGACATCGCGCTGCTGCAGTACACATCCGGCAGTACCGGCGATCCCAAGGGCGTCACGCTGACCCACGCCAACCTGCTGGCCAACATCCGGGCCATGGGCAAGGCAGCCGAGGTCTCTTCTCACGACGTGTTCGTCAGCTGGCTACCCCTCTACCACGACATGGGTTTGATCGGCGCCTGGCTGTCCAGCCTGTACTTCGGGGTCCCGCTGGCCGTGATGTCACCGCTCGATTTCCTCACCCGGCCGGCACGGTGGCTGTGGGCCGTCCACGCCCACCGCGGCACCCTTTCCGCAGGCCCCAACTTCGCCTACGAACTGTGCCTGCGCAAGATCACCGACGCGGAACTGGACGGGCTCGACCTCAGTTCGCTGCGCATGGTGTTCAACGGCGCCGAGCCGGTGAGCGCGGACACCGTGACCCGGTTCGCCGAGCGGTTCGCCGCCTACGGGCTGCGCCGCGAGGCCCTCGCCCCGGTTTACGGACTGGCCGAGGCCTGCGTCGGACTCACGTTTCCGCCCGTGGCGCGTGGTCCGGTTGTGGATCTGGTTGCCCGACAGCGCTTCCTGCGCACCGGCCGGGCGACCCGGGCTGCCGGGGACGACACCGCTCCACTCCGCTTCGTCGCGTGTGGCCGGCCCCTTCCCGATCACGAGGTCCGCGTGGTCGACTCGGCGGGAAACGTTCTGGGTGATCGGCGCGAGGGCCGGATCGAATTCCGCGGCCCCTCGGCGACCACGGGATACTTCCGGAATCCGCGTGCCACTGCAGCGCTGGTGCGCCGCGGCTGGCTCGACACCGGCGATCTCGGCTACCTCGACGGCGGTGAACTCTACGTGACGGGCCGGGTCAAGGACCTCATCATCCGGGCGGGCCGGAACCTGCACCCGGAAGAACTCGAGCGGGCAGTGGGTGCAATCCCGGGAATCCGCACGGGGTGCGTCGCGGTCTTCGCGACCTCCACGCAGACGGGCGGCACCGAACGTCTGGTCGTACTCGCCGAGACACGTGAGACCGCGGGTTCCGCGCTCGACGAACTGCGGGAACGGATCATCGGTGCCAGCGTCGACCTGCTGGGAACACCACCGGACGACATCGTGCTCGCACCACCCCGATCGGTGCCGAAGACCTCCAGCGGCAAGCTTCGGCGGGCCGCCGCCCGGCGACGGTACGAACAGGGCGGCGGGCAGGATCGTCATGAGCCGATGTGGTGGCAGCTGACCCGTTTCGGCGCCCGCGGTGTGATCCCGCGCGTGCGTCGGGCCGCACGAATCACGTACACCGGGGCGTACGCCGTGTGGTGCTGGTCGATGCTCGTCGCCGTGAGTCTGCCGACCCTGATCGCCCTGGCGGTGGTACCGAGGCTCGCCGCGCGCCGGGCTGTGGCGCGGGCTGCCGCCCGGACCCTCGCCCGGCTCACCGGTACTTCGGTTACGGTGGATCGTCCCGAGCGTCTCGCGCGACTCGCCGCCTGCCTCGTGGTAGCCAACCACGCCAGCCTCCTCGACGGCATCGCGATGTCCACCGTCCTGCCCGGCTACTACACCTTCGTGGCCGGCGAGGTGTTCGAGCACAAGCCGGTGATCGGCTTCGTGTTGCGGAAGATCGGCACCCGGTTCGTCGAACGCGCCGCACGCGAGCGGGGGGTGGAGGACACCCACCACCTCGCGTCGGCAGCCCTTGCCGGCGAACGGCTGGTGGTGTTCCCCGAAGGCGGGCTCTCGCCGGTTCCGGGGCTGCGGCCCTTCCACATGGGGGCGTTCGTCGTTGCCGCCGAAGCCGGGCTTCCCGTCGTGCCCGTCGCGATCTCGGGCAGCCGCGCGATGATGTGGCCCGACCACGGCACGGTCATCCGGCGAGGAGCCATCCACCTCGTCGTCGGCGATCCGCTCGTCCCGGACGGGCACGGCTGGGATGCCGCCACCGCACTGGAACGCGCCGCACGCGCCTCCATTGCGCGACACTGCGGGGAACCCGACAACCGGCGGTGATCCCACGAACGCACCCGCCCACCTTTCGGGAACTTGTTCGAGTACCCGTGCATCACGCTGCGCGCGGCCTTACTCTGTGAGCGCAGAACATCCCACCGAACAACTATCCGCGGAGCACGTGCGCCGAAAGGCTGTGGCCATGCTTGCCAGGTCGAGTCTGCTCGTCCTCTGCTGTGCAGCGGTGTCGACGGTAGCTCTGCCGTCGCTCGCCCACGCGACTCCGTCGGAGGGCGTCACCGCGCAGATACTGTTCGCAACCACGGTGCCCGGCACCGATCTCACCCTCCGCCGCATCGAGATCGCCCCCGGCGGCACCACCGGCTGGCACTTCCACGACGGCCCGGTCTACGCGTACGTCGATTCCGGGGTTCTCTCGAGGACGCTGGACGACTGCAGCACGGTCGACACGGCTCCCGGTCAGTTGATCGCCGAAGACCACGGAAGCGACCACGTGCACGAGGGTTCCAATCCGGGGACCGTGCCGTTGGTGCTGTACGCGTTCTACACGGAGCCGCAGGGGAAGCCGCTGTCGGAAGACGCCGCCGCAGCCTGCTGACCGCCCCTTGCGCCTCTCCTCAGGTCAGCGACCTGACCCAGCCGACGGCCTTCGCAACATCGTCCACCGTCGGAATCGCCGCAGGCAGCGGCGGCCGGCGCACCACCACCACCGGAATCCGGAGATCCCGGGCGGCGTCCAGCTTGGCGGCCGTCTGATCACCACCACTGTTCTTCGTGACCATGATGTCGATGGCGTGCTCGCGCATCAGCGCTGTCTCCGCCGCCACGGTGAACGGGCCGCGGTCGAGCAGCAGCGTCGAACGCGGTGGCATCGGCACCTCCGGCGGATCGATCGCGCGTATGAGGAACCAGGGCGTGTGCTGATCGGCGAACCGATCGACTCCCTGCCTGCCGATGGTGAGGAACACTCTCTCTCCGAGCGTGCGCACCACCCCTGCCGCCTCGGACAGGTCGGCCACCTGCCGCCAGTCGTCATCGCTCCGCGGCATCCACTCGGGGCGCCGCAGCACCACCAGCGGCGTGCCGCAGCACTCTGCGGCCGTGATCGCGTTCGCGGTGATCCGGGCAGCGAAGGGGTGCGTGGCATCCACGACGACGTCGACCGGATTGTCCTGCAGCCACGCGGCGAGGCCATCCGCTCCCCCGAACCCGCCGATTCGCACCTCCCCGGCGGGAATCCGCGGATCGCGAAGGCGCCCCGCCAGCGACGACACGGTGTCGACACCCGGATCGTCCGCAAGTGCAGCTGCCAGGGACCGCGCTTCCCCGGTACCGCCCAGGATCAGAACCCGCGTCATGTTCAGTGGGTGGCGCGTTCGCGGGTCGCGGAATACAGATAGCTGTCCGGGAATCCCTCGGCGGCAAGCACTTTCCCGACGATCACCACGGCGGTCTTCGTGACACCGGCCGCCCGTACCTGGCCGGCGATCGTGGCGAGGGTGCCGCGCAGCACGATCTCGTCGGGGCGCGAGGCGAACGCCACGACCGCTGCCGGACAGTCCCGGCCGTAGTTCTCCGTCAGTTCCTCGACTATCCGGTCGATGCGGTGAGCACCCAGGTGTACCACCATCGTGGCCCCACTGCGACCGAGGGAACGCAGGTCCTCCCCCTCGGGCATGGCGGTGGACAGCGTCGACACCCGCGTCAGCACGATCGACTGGGAGACACCGGGAACCGTGAGTTCGCGTCCCAGCGATGCGGCCGCGGCCGTGAACGCCGGCACCCCGGGCACCACGGTGTAGGAGACTCCGGCGGCCTCGAGCCTGCGCACCTGTTCGGCGACCGCGCTGAAGATCGAAGGGTCACCCGAATGCAGCCGTGCCACGTCCTGTCCGGCCGCGTCGGCCTCGATGAGAATGGCCACTATCTCGTCGAGGCTGAGCCGCGCCGTGTCGATCACCCGTGCGTCCGCGGGGCACTCGGCCACCAGTTCCGGCGGGACGAGACTTCCCGCGTACAGGCACACCGGACTCGCCGCGATGATCCGCTGGGCCCGTACCGTGATCAGGTCGGCGGCGCCGGGGCCCGCTCCGATGAAGTAGACCGTCATGTCGTCTTCCCTTTCGACTGCTTCGTCACCGACCACTGCACCACCGGCAGTTGCGGACGCCACGCGGTGAACTCGCCCAGGGGCCCACCGCGATACACCTGGAACTTGCGTAGCTGCCCACCGCATTTCGAGAACCACTGCAGCAGCAGCGCTTCGGATTCGGCGGTCACGGCGTTGGCCACCAGTCGGCCCCCGCCGCGGAGGCTGGTCCAGCACTCCTCGAGCAGCCCCTCCTGGGTGACGCCGCCGCCGACGAAGATCGCGTCGGGCTCGGACGTCCCATCTGGCGCGTCCTCGAATGCGGAGGGCACCGCCCCGAGTATCACGAGGGAAGGGACACCCAGCCGGGTGGCGTTCGCCTCGATCTGCCCCATCCGTCCCGCGTCCCGCTCGAAAGCCACCGCGCGACAACGGGAGTCGGTTCGCATCCATTCGATCCCGATGGTGCCCGAGCCGCCGCCCACGTCCCACAGCACTTCCCCCGGTGCGGGCGCCAGCGCGCACAGGGTCAGGGCGCGGATCTCGTGCTTGGTCATCTGTCCGTCCCCGGAATACGCTGCGTCGGGGAGGCCGGGAATTCTGGTGAGCCGCAGGCGATCCGGACCGGCCACGCACTCGATGGCGATCACGTTCAGACGCGCACCCGGGTCGGAGGTCCACGACGACGCGGTTCCGTCGACCCGCGACTCAGCCGGTCCGCCCAGGTCGCCGAGCACGCTGAGCCGTGACGCTCCGAACCCGGCGGCGCTCAATAGCGCGGCCACCACGGCGGGAGTGTGTTCGTCGCGGCTCAGGACCAGCACGCGCCCGCGATCGGTCAGTGCGGGCGTGAGGGATTCGACAGGCCGGTTCACCAGACTGACAATGGCGGTGGCGTGCAGCGGCCATCCCATCCGGGCACATGCCAGGGTGGCCGACGACGGGTGGGGAATCACCCGCACCCGCGACGAGCCCAGCAGTTCCACGAGGGTGACCCCGACGCCGTGGAACATCGGGTCACCACTGGCCAGCACACAGATCCGCCGGCCGTCGAACTGCACGAGCAGCCCCGGCAATGCGGGCACCAGCGGAGACGGCCAGGGCACGCGCCGGGCAGTCGAGTCGGGAACCAGGTCGAGCTGACGCGGAGACCCCAGAAGGACATCGGCGCCCTCGATTTCGCGGCGGGCGCGGGGCGACAGCCCGTCCCACCCGTCGGCGCCGATGCCGACGACGACGATCGGATCGGTCATCGCGGCATGCGGCGCCAGACCGCCTGCGGAAGCAGCCTCATCACGAAGAACACGGGACGCAACAGTCCGGGCACCCATACCCTGCTCGCGCCCCGACGCAGTCCGCGCACAACTGCATCCGCCACCTGAGTCGGATTGCTCGACATCGGTGCCGGCGACATGCCCTCGGTCATCCGGCCGATCACGAAGCCGGGGCGCACCAGCATCAGCGAGACACCGCTGCCGTGCAGCGCGTCACCGAGCCCGCTCGCGAACCCGTCCAGGCCCGCCTTCGCGGAGCCGTAGACGTAGTTGGCCCGGCGCACCCGGATGCCGGCGACGGACGAGAACACCACGATCCGTCCCGAACCCTGATCCCGAAGCAGAGTGGCGAGATGGGTCAGCACGCTGATCTGGGCAACGTAATCGGTGTGAACCACCGCGACTGCGTGCCGTGCATCCCGCTCAGCGCGCGCCTGATCGCCGAGGACGCCGAAGGCGAGCACTGCCACCGCCAGGGGCCCGTGATCCTTCACGACCGACGTCAGCACCTTCTCGTGACTGTCGAGATCGTCGGCATCGAACTCCACGCACTCGACGGCCGCGGCCCCGGCATCGAGAAGCGACTGCTTCTCGGTCACCAGGTCGGCGCTTCGACGGGCCGCGAGGACGATGGTGCGTCCCGGTGCGAGCCGGGCCGCGATCTCGAGACCGATCTCACTGCGGCCACCCAGGACGAGCACGGTCCCCGCACCTATCGAGTCTTCCGTCCTACCGCTGTCCTTCTCCGATGCCAGGCTCACCCGTCCAGTGTCCTGGATTACCGTCAAGGCATGGACCGCACCCCCCAAGCCTCCATCCGCCTGACCGACGACGCCCTGGCCTTCCTCGCCGAATACCACCTCGGCACGCTCACCACGCTCCGCAAGAACGGCACACCGCACGTCGTGGCGGTCGGCTTCACGTGGGATCAGGAGCACGGCCTCGCCCGCGTCATCACCAACGGATCTTCACAGAAGGCACTCAACGCCGAGCGAGGCGGTTACGCGGCCGTGAGCCAGGTGGACGGGCCACGCTGGCTGACCCTGGAAGGTCCTGCACGGGTCCTCGACGACGCCGATTCGGTCGCCGATGCCGTCGCCCGCTACGCCGCCCGCTACCGGCAGCCCCGCGTCAACCCCACCCGGGTGGTGGTCGAGATCGCCGTCAGCCGCGTACTGGGCTCTGCCGCTTTCCGCCACCACTGAACCGCAGCTTCCACGGCACCAGCGCCGACTCCAACTGCACACCGAGACTCATCTTGGACACACCCTCGGTGCGTTCCTCGAAACGGATGGGCACCTCGGCGATCGTCATCCCGCGCTGCACCGTGCGGTAGTTCATCTCCACCTGGAATGCGTAGCCGTTGCTCTGCACGGTCACGACGTCGATCGCCCTCAGCGTGTCCGCGTGCCACGCCTTGAAGCCGGCGGTCGCGTCCTTGACGTGCAGTCGCAGGATCGCGTTGACGTAGAAGTTGGCCCACGCCGACAGTGCCTTGCGATGCCACGGCCAGTCACTGGCCACCGCGCCCCCGGTTACGTATCGCGACCCGAGCACCACGGCGGCGTCCGTCGTGTTCAGCGTCTCCACCATCCGCGGGATCGCCTCACACGGGTGGGACAGATCTGCGTCCATCTGGATCACGATTTCCGCACCCTCGTCCAGCGCGCGGGTCATGCCTGCGACATAGGCCCGTCCGAGTCCGTCCTTGGCGGTGCGGTGCAGAACCCCGACGGGGATCGGACCGTCGATCACCAGTTTGTCCGCCACCTCACCCGTGCCGTCCGGGGAGTTGTCGTCGACCACGAGTACATGCAGGTTCGGGAGCTTCAACCCGGCAAGAAACTCGACGATCTTGGGCAGGTTGTCACGTTCGTTGTACGTCGGTACAACGACGGTGATCTTCGGGGCGACGCTCGACATAACACCTTCGTTTGATCTGTGATCCCGCCTCACCGGGCTGGGCCACGGCGAGTGCGGTCGCGAACAAAGGGAAGATGTTACTACCCCTCACGCACCGTGCCCGCACGCTCCGCTCGGCTCGGCGGGATCAGCCGGGCAAAACGGTCAGACCGTGCGGACGCGTGTTGACAGGTTCGCAGCCGTCGGCGGTCACGATGACGATGTCCTCGATCCGAGCACCCCAGGCGCCGCCGAAGTAGATTCCCGGCTCCACGCTGAACGCCATTCCCTCCGCCAGCTCGATCGAGTTGCCCGCCACGATGTACGGCTCCTCATGCACCGACAGGCCGATGCCGTGCCCGGTCCGGTGCACGAACACCTCCGCCAGCCCCTGCGCCGCGAGTACGTTCCGGGCGGCCGCGTCCACGGCTTCGGCCGTCACTCCGGGCCGGACGGTGTCGACGGCTGCCGCCTGGGCCTCCTCGAGCACCGCGACACGTGCCGCCACGGTGGGATCCGGCTCACCCATGCTGTAGGTGCGGGTGGAGTCGGAGTTGTATCCCGGTTCCACCGGACCACCGATGTCGATGACCACCACGTCGCCCGACTCGATCACCCGCTCCGACACCTCATGATGCGGATCGGCGCCGTGCGGTCCCGAACCCACGATGACGAACGCCGCCTCGGTGTGTCCTTCGGCGAGAATCGCGGCGGTGATGTCTGCTGCCACCTCGGCTTCGGTCCGGCCCACCTTCAGGAACTCCCCCATCCGGGCATGCACCCGGTCGATGGCCCGGCCCGCCCGCCGCAACGCATCGATCTCCGCGTCGTCCTTGATCATTCGCAGTTCCCGCAGCACATCGGTGGCCAACACCGGCGCCGCCCCGAGCGTGGCCGTCAACGGAATGAGATGCAGCGCGGGCATCGCGTCGGTGACCGCGGTGCGCGCCGGCGCCGGCAGCAGACCCGCCACCATGACGTAGGGATCGACGCCGTCCACCCAGTCCCGAATGGTCAGGCCCAGATCGGATGCGGCGGAGTCGCCGAGCGACGCCAGTTCGAGACGCGGAACCACCACCGACGCGGTGTCCCCGTTCGCCGGAATCACCAGGCAGGTGAGCCGCTCGAACGACTCGGCCCGCGAACCCAGCAGGTACCGCAGATCGGGTCCGGGAGTGATGAGGAGACCGTCGAGTCCTGCCTCGCCGGCGAGCGTTCCGGCACGCGCTATCCGGTCGGCATAGATGGTGGTCGGGAAGCGTGCGGTCGAGGCGCCGAGGGAACTCATGGCTTCAGGCTAATGCGGTTTGGCAGGATGGGGGCCATGAGTGGGCCTTTGCTTCTCCTCGACGGTGCCAGCCTGTGGTTTCGCGCGTATTACGCGCTGCCCGACTCGATCACGTCACCCGACGGTCGACCGGTCAACGCCGTGCGCGGATTCACCGACATGGTCGCTGCGCTGATCACCAGGCACCGGCCGTCCCGGCTCGCGGTGTGCCTCGACCTCGACTGGCGGCCCGCTTTCCGGGTGGAGGCGGTACCCACCTACAAGGCGCATCGGGTGGCCGAGGGCACCGGGGGTCTCGAGGAGGAGGTCCCCGACACCCTGACGCCGCAGGTTCCCATGATCCTGGACGTCCTCGCCGCCAGCGGAATCGCGACCGCAGGCGCCGAAGGTCTGGAGGCCGACGACGTCCTCGGCACTCTCGCCGCCACCGAAGCGAGCGATCCGACCATCGTGGTCACCGGGGACCGGGACCTTCTCCAGGTAGTTGCCGACGACCCGGTATCGGTGCGGGTGCTGTACGTGGTGCGCGGCCTCGCGAAGGCCGAACTCCTCGGCCCCGCCGAGGTGGCCGCCAAATACGGGGTGCCGGCCGAACGGGCCGGAGAGGCGTACGCCGAACTCGCCCTGTTGCGCGGCGATTCCTCCGACGGCCTCCCGGGGGTGCGCGGTGTGGGCGAGAAGACCGCATCGAGCCTGCTCATGCAGTACGGATCATTGCAGAACCTGCGGGCCGCCGCGCTCGACCCCGATTCGAACATGTCGAAGGGTGCGCGCGCGAAGTTCGCTGCCGCCGCCGACTACCTCGACGCGGCGCTGCCGGTTGTGCGAGTGGTGCGGGACGCGAATGTCGTTCTGTCCGGGGACGACACGCTGCCCGCCGAACCGGCCGACGGGGACCGGCTCGGCCGTCTGGCGGAAGAACTCGGTATCGAGAGTTCCGTTGCCCGCCTCACGGCGGCGCTGACGGCGGTGACCGACGGGCAGGTGGTGTGACTGACCGTCCGCCCGCATCGGCGACACCCTCTAGCTCGGGCGGCTCACCTCGTAGGTGCCCTCGTCATCGGTGAAGGTGAGGGTGACCTGCTTCTTCTCACCGTCCACGGTGAGATCGCACGTGAAGCTGTTGCCCTTCTTCACTTCCTCGCCCGACGGGCAACTCACATCCGAGACGTTTTCCGCGCCATAGGAGTCGGTGACGATGCGCTCGACGCCCTGCTCCGCAGCTTTCTGATCGAGAGTGTCGGTTCCGAAGACGGTGAACGCGAGCACGACCGCGACCGCGGCGATCACCAGGACGACGACCGCGCCACCGATGATCCACGGCAGCTTGGACTTTCCGGACGGCCCGGGAGGCTGACCCCACTGCTGCTGACCCGGAGCCGGACCCCACTGCTGAGGCGGGCCGGGCTGCTGACCCCACTGCGGCTGCTGCGGCTGACCCCACGGCTGAGCGGGAGGTTGCTGACCCCACTGCTGAGGCGGGCCGGGCTGCTGACCCCATGGCTGAGAGGGTGGTTGCTGACCCCATGGCTGAGAGGGTGGTTGCTGACCGTACTGCGGAGCCCCGTACTGCCCACCGCCCTGACCCGGGTCGCCCTGACCCGGCTGCTGCTGTCCCGGTGCCCACTGGCTGTTCGGGTCGTTCGGTCCGTAAGGGCCGCTCATCGTCGCCTCCCGCTCCCAAGTGAATGTCGTACTACCGTAGCGCCCCGCCGCCGTACCCGGGCGCGTGGACAACGCGTGAACCCCGCCGCGGCACCGGTCACGCCGCATCGACAGCAACGACTCCACGGCGGATCGCGGCCACCGCTCGGCCGGCAGCCTTACCCACATCGGGATCCGGCGACGCGGAACGCACCTGCTCGAGGAGGTCGATCACCTGCCGGCACCACCGGACGAAATCCCCGGCCGACAATGCCCGGCCCTGATCGCCCGCTGCCACAAGGGCGTCGACCAGGGAACTGTGGCTTGCCCATTGGAAGACCGCGGAGGCGAAACCGAGATCGGGCTCGCGGGTCGGAGGTAACCTGTGCCGAATCTCGTCGGCCCGCAGTTCCCGCCACAGGTGCACCGTCTCGTCCAGTGCGTGACGCAGCACACCGGGTCCACCGACATCGGTGGTGTCGCCTTCGCGGCGCGATTCGAAGATCACCGCCGAGACGACAGCGGCAAGTTCGGCCGGACCGAGCCCTTTCCACACCCCCTGCCGCAGGCATTCGGCCACCAGCAGATCACTCTCCGAATAGATTCGGCGCAGCCGGGCGCCGTGCTCGGTCACCTCGGGATGCTCACCCCCACCGAGGTAGTCGCGTTCGGCGAGCAACGACAGGATCCGATCGAAAGTGCGCGCAAGCGAATTCGTCGTCGCCGCCGCCTGCTGACGCATCGTCTCGGTTTCCCGGGCGATCCGGTTGTATCGGTCGCCGATACGGCTCAACTGCTCGCGGTCGGGGCGGCTGTGACACGGGTGCTGTCGAATTTCGCGCCGCAACCGGTTGATTTCGGCGTCGTCACCCGCACCGGACTTCTTCCGTTTACGTCGGCCCTGGGCGACGATCCCGGTGCTGCGCAGCGCGGAGGCGAGATCGCGCCGTCCGCGAGCGGTGTGATGATCGGTCCTGCGCGGCAACCGCATCGTCCCCAAGGCGCGGGTCGGCTCGGGAAAATCACCGACCGACACTCGCCCCGCCCATTTTCCTTCGGTCAGGATCAGCGGTTTCGGATCGGTGGGGTCGCGGTCCGGCTCCAGCACCACTGCCAGGCCCGCATGGCGTCCCACAGGAATCGAGATCACATCGCCGCGTCGCAAACCGACGAGGGAGGCAACCGCGGTCTCGCGCCGCTCGGTGCGCCCCTGCCGCTCGAGCGCCCGTTCCCTGCTGCTCAGCTGATCCCGCAACCGCGCGTACTCGAAGTACTCACCGTCCGCGCCGCCGAGCCGCTCCCGGAGTGTGTTCAATGCGGCCTCGTTACGTTCGATCCCCCTCGTCAGGCCCACGACGGAACGATCGGCCTGGAACTGGGCGAACGAGCGTTCCAGCAGGGCCCGTGATTCGGCCACACCCATGCGGTCGACGAGATTGATCGACATGTTGTAGCCCGGGCGGAACGAACTGCGCAGGGGAAACGTCCGGGTCGAGGCCAGGCCCGCCACATCCACCGGTTCCACGCCCGGCTGCCACAGGACCACCGCATGACCCTCGACGTCGATGCCGCGCCGCCCGGCCCGTCCCGTCAGCTGCGTGTACTCCCCCGGCGTCAGTTCGGCATGCGCCTCCCCGTTGTACTTCACAAGTCGTTCGAGAACGACCGTGCGAGCCGGCATGTTGATACCCAGGGCAAGCGTCTCGGTGGCGAACACCGCCCGCACGAGACCCTTGACGAACAGTTCCTCGACGGTCTGCCGGAAGGCGGGAAGCATCCCGGCGTGGTGCGCCGCCAAACCGCGTTCGAGGGCCTTGCGCCATTCCCAGTAGCCGAGAACCTCGAGATCTGCTCGCGGCAGGTCTGCGGTATGGGCGTCGACGATGGCGCGAATTTCGCTGACCTGCTCGGGTGTCGTGAGATCCAGTCTGGACCGCACACACTGGGTCAGTGCGGCGTCGCATCCGGCCCGGCTGAAGATGAACGTGATGGCAGGTAGCAGACTCTCCTCGTCGAGACGGGCGATCACCTCCGGGCGCGGAAGTGGCCGGAAATCGCTGGACGCTACTCGGCCGCCACCGCGGCCGCGGCCCCGCGACTCCCACGAGTCCGCCCGGTCGAGCGCTTGGCGCTGTTTGACATGACGGACCAGATCCGGGTCGACCACCAGGTCCCTGCGGCCCTCACCGGCAGCGCGGGTATCGAAGAGATCGAACAGCCGTCGGCCGACCATGATGTGCTGCCACAGCGGAATCGGCCGATGCTCGTCGACGATTACCGCCGTGTCGCCGCGGACCGTCTCCATCCACGCGCCGAACTCCTCGGCGTTGCTGACCGTCGCAGAAAGACTGACCAGGCGGACATCCTCGGACAGGTGCAGTATCACTTCTTCCCACACCGCGCCGCGGAACCGGTCCGCCAGAAAGTGCACCTCGTCCATGACGACATGGGACAGTCCGCGCAAGGCCGGCGAATCGGCGTACAGCATGTTCCGCAGAACCTCGGTGGTCATGACGACCACCGGCGCGTCGGCGTTGATACTCGAGTCGCCCGTCAGGAGTCCGACGGTGTCCTTGTCGTACCGGCGTACCAGTTCCGCGTACTTCTGGTTGCTCAGCGCCTTGATGGGTGTGGTGTAGAAGCACTTGCGGCCGGATGCGAGCGCCAGGTGCACGGCGAACTCGCCGACCACGGTCTTTCCCGCGCCGGTCGGTGCGCAGACCAGAACGCCGTGACCCCCCTCGAGCGCGCGACAGGCATTGATCTGGAAAGGGTCGAGAACAAAGCCGAGCAGCGCCGAGAACTCGTCGAGTTCGGTGCCGCCGGACGATCTACCTGTTGTCACTGCCACACAGCCAGAGTGTCACAGGGTATCGGAGAAGTCCTGACCAGGTGTGTTGTGCCCGGTGGTGGCCGTGCTCTCCACAGTGGCCGCGGCAGCGGACTTACGATTTCTGCGCGACCGCCGGAACCGGCCCGCAGGTTCGGGAGACGGTTTCGCAGTCGAGTCGAACGCCTCGTCGAGGTCGGACGGCGCGGCGATCGGTGAAGCCGCGTCGTCGTCGAGGGCGCCCCAATCCTGCTCCGTGCGCCGGGCCTTCCGACGGTCGTTCAGGCGGGCGATCTGCACGGCGATCTCGAACAGGAGGGTGAGGGCCAGCGCCAGGGCAAGCATCGAGAAGGGATCCTGGCCGGGAGTGGCGATCGCGGCAAAAACGAACAACGCGAAGATCAGGCCGCGTCGCCACGCCTTGAGCTTGGCGTAGGGCAGGATGCCGACGAAGTTGAGGGCCACGATCAGCAGCGGGATCTCGAAGCTGACACCGAAGATGATCAGCAGATTGACGATGAAGCCGAAATACTCGGCACCGCTCAGGGCGGTGATCTGGACGTTGTCACCGATCGTCAGCAGGAAGTGCAACGCCTTGGCGACCACCACGTAGGCCAGCACGGCACCGGCGACGAACAGAACCGCAGCGGAAAGCACGAAACCGATCGCGTAGCGGCGTTCCTTCGCATACAAACCTGGTGTGATGAAGGCCCACAGCTGATACAGCCAGATCGGGCAGGCCAGGACGATTCCGGCGGTCAGCGCCACCTTGAACCGAAGCATGAATTGCTCGAACGGCCCCGTGGCGAGCAGTCGGCATGCGCCGTCGCTGCTCAGGTCCGCTCGACTCGAGTCGGGCAACGAACAGTACGGTCCGCGCAGAAGATCGCCGAGGCTCTCGACTCCGAGAAACGTGTGGGAGTACCAGAAGAACCCGATCAGCGTTGTCACGAAGATCGCCAGTACCGACAGCAGCAGCCGGGTACGAAGCTCGTAGAGGTGGTCGATCAACGACATCGTGCCGTCGGGATTGGTCCTCCGCTTGCTGTACCGCGGATCGAACGGAATTCGCACTGTGCGCCCTAGTCTTGTCAGCAGGCAACCGGGGTGAAGCTCACCCCGGTTGACGGAAACGCTCGGGCTACGCCGACTTGGGATCGGTATGCTGCGCCACCGGCGCCGGTGGCGTTACCGGAGCAGCGGCGGTGTCTGCCACGGGCAGCTGGGTCTGCGCGGCAGGAGCGGAAGGGGGCGC
>NZ_JBAQEO010000684.1:0-3742 GCF_049286785.1 Rhodococcus sp. (in: high G+C Gram-positive bacteria)
CTGCGTGACAGGCGTGCGGAGATGGCCATGCCCGAATACCCTGCCCCGCCATCACAGCACCCGTTCCTGATCATGAATCCGCATTCCGGTGGCGGGAAGGTCGCGAAATTCGACCTGAAGCGCAAAGCCGAAGAACTGGGCGCCGAAGTCGTGCTGCTCGAAGGGCCGGTCACCATCGACGTCACCGCGCTGGCCCAGCGAGCGGTCGCGCAAGGGGCCGATCTGCTGGGAGTAGCGGGCGGTGACGGGACCCAGGCGCTCGTAGCGGCGGTCGCGGCCGAACACCATCTGCCGTTCCTGGTGATCAGCGCCGGAACCCGCAACCACTTCGCGATGGACCTCGGACTCGACCGCACCGATCCGACCCGATCGCTGGACGCACTCCGGGACGGTGTCGAGCTGCGAGTCGACCTCGGCACCATCAACGGTCGCCCCTTCGTCAACAATGCCTCCTTCGGGGTCTACGCCGAAATCGTGCGCAGCCCCGCATACCGCGACGACAAGGCCGCAACAGTGCTGACGCTGCTCCCCGATCTGCTCACCGGGCACACCGGGCCACAATTGGTCGCGCGGATCGGTGAGACTGCCGTGGAGGGACCACAGGCGGTCCTGGTGAGCAACAATCCCTACGGCAACAGTGATCTGGCGGGTCTGAGCCGGCGGGACCGTCTCGATCGCGGCGTCCTCGGCGCGGTCACTTTGTCGGTGGCGAACACCCGGCAAGCGGTCGGCCTGCTGCGCCGCACCAATGTTCGCGGCCTGACGCAGGAATCGGCGATCGAGGTGGTCGTAGACGCCGACACCCCGGAGATCCCCGTGGGAGTCGACGGTGAATCCCTCCTGCTCCGCACTCCGGTGCGGTGCACCGTCGAACCCGATGCATTACGGGTACGGGTCCCCCGGACACGGCCCGGGGTGCGTCCCGCAGCACCGGCCTTCGACTGGGTTCGACTGTGGCAAGCGGCGTACCGCACTCACGCTGCGTCCGGGTCGGCGCCCCGAGGTTGAACCTGTGGTTCGGGAGAGCCCACCGCCGTCTGCGGTAGGCGGCCGGTGGCGAACAGCGCCGCGATCGCCAGGAGCGCGGCGACGAACAATGCAACCCTGAGCGCCTCGAGGCGAGCATCTGCGTTGACGGCGACGACGGCGTCGGCGGTGGTGTCGGTGACCCCGGCGTCGGCCAGGGCCTGTTGCAGCTGGGTGGTGGACAGGAACGGGACTCCATCGGCCAGCTCGGTGGCGGCCTGCTGCTGCACCGACACCGGTACGTCCGGGTTGTCCTCGATTCCGGCGATCACGGAGCTGGTCAGGGTCGCAATGAGCATCGATCCGATCAGGGCGGTACCCAGCGATGCTCCGAGATTGGTGGCCGTGTTCTGCAACCCGCCGACCTCCGCGCTCTGGTCGTCGGGTACGGCGGAGACCGTGAGGGCACCCAGCTGCGAGGACAGTGCCCCCAGCCCGAATCCCATGAACAGCATCGGGATCATCACCACCCCGGCGTTGGCGGCCGGGTCCAGTCCCGCCACGAGGATCACGATGCCGACGATCATCGCGGCCAGGCCTACCCGGACGACACGGCGAGGGTCCGCGTACGGTCGGAACTTCGGGATTCCGGCAGCGGCCAGCACCAGCGCGGCCGACAGCGGCAGGATCCGGACCCCGGTCTCGAGGGCACTGAGCTCGAGGACCACGGACAGGAACAACGGCACAGTGAAGAACACCCCGGCCTGGACCAGGAATTGGGCGAAGAACATGGTGAGCCCGCCGGTGAGTTGCCGATTGCGCAGCAGCCCCGGGTCCACGAGTGGCTCCTTGCCGGAGTCGGCGAGCCGAGTTTGCCAGCGCAGGAAGCCGTAGAGGACGAGAAGCCCACCGAGCAGCAACCACACGACCGGGGACAGGCCCAGGATCTGTGGTCCGCCGGGCTTCGCCTGCACCCAGCCCCATTCGCTCGAGCGCAGCACCCCGAACACCACCATGCCCAACCCCAGCACGGACAGCGCCGATCCGACGAGATCGAGCCGAACCTTTGACGGTGGCACGTCCTCGATCCGGCGCAGCACGAGCAAGATGACGAGGACCAGGACGACCTCGCCGGCGAAGACGTACCGCCAGGACGCGAAAGTGGTGACCGCGCCGCCGAGTAGCGGCCCCACGGCCACCGCCATCGCACCGGCCGCGGCCACCAGCCCGTACGCAGCGGTGCGGCGGTCGGAGGGGAAGTTCGCGGCGACCAGGGACACGATCGCGGGCATGATCAGGGCGGCGCCGATGCCCTCGAGCACCGACCACCCCAGCAGAAGAATCGGCAGGTTCGGTGCGAGGGCGGTGGTCAGCGAACCCGCACCGTAGACGACCAGACCGATTCCGAAGGCCCGGCGCCGCCCCAGCATGGCGCCCACCTTGCCGCCGGTGATCATCAGGGTCGCCATGACCAGCGTGTACAGGGTGATCGCGGTCTGAATGCCGGTGATCGTGGTGCCCACGTCCGCGGCGACGGTCGCCATCGACACGTTCATCACCGAACTGTCCAGGGTCATCAGGAACTGGCCCGCGGCCAGCACGGTGAGCACCAGGCCGGATCCTGCCCGCGCCGCCTGTGTCGGCGCGTGATCATTACTCATGCTGTCGCCTCTCCAGTCGTCTCTCAGTATGTGGCGTCCGGCGCCGCGGCACAGGGTGTTTCGGGGGCGCGTCGACTGCGGGTACCGGTGACAATGCCCGGCCGGTGCGGTTGGGTCGACGGTGTGAGACCAACCAAACTGTCAGTGGCCCTGGGCCGCGAAGCCCTCGCCGCGAGAACCGAATCCGCGAACGGCTGGTTGCAGGGAACACCACAGGGGCGGACCGTTCGGCGCGCGATCGATGGGGTCGTCGACATCGAGATCGCCGACCGGTCGATGACGCTCGCGGCGAAAATCTTCACCGCGGTGCTGCCAGTCATCATCGCCACCTCGATCTTCAGCAACTGGGACCTGGCCACCCGCGCGATCGACGAACAGTTCGGGTTCGACCCGACCGCACTGTCGGCCGGTGTAGGCGCCTTCTCCGCCGCCGACCCGTCCTTCGCGGCCTTCGGTGTCGCGGGATTGCTGATGGTCGCGATCAGTGGCACGTCATTCGCTCGTGCACTGGCGCGCATCTACGGAAAAATCTGGAGCGTGCCGTCGATCAGCGTGCGCGACGTTTGGCGATGGTTGGTGGTCCTCCTCCTCGTCGCACTGTCGGCCGCGTTGGTCGGCGTGATGAGGGAGGTGTCCGGTGTGCGCTACGTCGGAGTGCCGCTCGCGTTTCTCGGCGAACTGGTGGTGTGGATGCTTGTGTGGACGGTGTGCCCGTATCTGCTCACGGTGGGCGCGCTGTCCGGTCGGGTGCTGTGGTGTACTGGCTTACTCACCGCATCGGGACTGACGGTGGCCCGTACCGTTGGACGGTTCGCACTTCCGAAGTTCACGGCGTCAGCGCAGACGAAGTTCGGTCCACTCGGCTTGGTGTTCACCTCGATCAGCTGGCTGTTCGTGCTGTCGATGGTGATCGTGGGTGCCGCCGCGATCAGCAAAGCGCTGGCCCTCGACGAGGGCTGGGTCGGCAAGTATCTCCGCGGGCCGGCCACACCACCTGAGCAACGTGCGTGATCCCCGTGGTTCCTCCCTTGTCGTCGCCGACGGGGTGATGGGTTCAGTTGCCGGCCGAATCGTCGGTGTGGTCGGTTCGGGTGCCGAATGCGTCCACGGCGGCG
>NZ_JBAQEO010000685.1:0-7452 GCF_049286785.1 Rhodococcus sp. (in: high G+C Gram-positive bacteria)
CGGTGGTGCCCGCGGGTATCGACTGGCTCGACGTCGCGGACCGGCCGGGCAACGCCGCACCCGTCGTCGACGCCGATCGCGCACGACCGCTGCACCTCGACCACCCCGCCTACGTGCTCTACACGTCCGGCTCCACCGGAACCCCCAAGGGTGTGTCGGTGACGCACCGCGGCCTGGCCGGCCTGGCCCGCGCCCGGGACGGCATCTATCACGTCGACGCGTCCGCCCGCATCGCGCACTTCGCCTCGCCCTCCTTCGACCTCTCCCTCGACGAACTGCTGCTCGCGTTCACCGCCGGCGCCACCACGGTGATCGTGCCGCCCGACATCTTCGGTGGCGACGCCCTCGCCGAACTCCTCCGCAGCGAGGGCGTCACCCACGCCATCCTCACTCCCGCCGTGGTGGCGTCGATGGACCCGGCCACCGTGCCCCACCTGCGGGTACTCGACGTGGGCGGTGAAGCGTTGCTGTCCGATGTGGTGGCGGCCTGGGCGCCCGGCCGTGTGATGGTGAACGGCTACGGGCCCACCGAGGCCACCGTCACCACCCTCTTCAGCCGCCCGCTCACGCCGGGAGGCCGGGTAACGATCGGCCGTCCCGTCCCCGGCACCCACGCGCTGGTACTCGACGCTGGGCTGCGGCCGGTGCCCGTCGGCGTGGTGGGCGAGCTGTATCTGGCGGGGGAGAGCCTCGCCCGCGGCTACCCCGGCAGACCCGGATGGACGGCCGAGCGGTTCGTCGCCTACCCGTTCGCCACCGGCCGGCGGATGTACCGCACCGGCGACCGCGTGCGGTGGACCCCCGAACACCAACTCGAATTCGTCGGCCGGAACGACACCCAGGTGAAGATCCGCGGCTTCCGGGTGGAACTCGGCGAAATCGACACCGTCCTCGCCGCCGCCCCGAACGTCGACACCGCCACCACCGTCGTCCGCGACGCCGTGCTCTCGGCGTATGTGAGCGGGCCCGCGGCCCCGGCGGAGGTGCTCGAATTCGTCGCCACCCGGCTGCCGCCCTACATGGTGCCCGCCTCGGTGACCGTGCTCGAGCAGATGCCGCTCACCCACAGCGGCAAGATCGACCGGACCGCGCTGCCCGAACCCGAGGTGGCGCCGTCACGCGCACCGCAGGGCGAGATGGAAGAATTCGTGGCCGCGGCGGTGGCCGACGTACTGGGACTCGACACCGTGGGCGCCGACGCCGATTTCTTTGCCCTGGGCGGCAACTCGCTGTCGGCCACCCGAGTGGCGGCCAGGTTGTCGGCCGCCCAGGAACGGACGGTCGGGGTGCGCGATGTGTTCGAGGCACCCACTGTGGCGCTGCTGGCCCGGCGGCTGCTCCGCAGACCGGGCGCAACGACGGCGTCTCCACTCACCACGCGCGGGGGCCCCGCCCCACTCGCCCCCGCCCAGCGGCGACTGTGGCTGCTGGCCCAGGCCGATCCCGAATCGCCCGCCTACAACGTGCCCTTCGTCGTCGAACTCGACGGCCAACTCGACACCGACGCGCTCGCCGCGGCCGTGAACGACGTGCTCGACCGGCACACCGTGCTGCGCACCCTCTACCCCGACTCCGAGTCCGGTCCCGTCCAGGTGATCACGCCTGCCACGGTGGATCTGACACCGATCGCGCTGGAACCCGCCGCCCTCGATGCCGCCGTGGCCGAACTGGCGGGCCGCGGTTTCGACGTCACCACCGACACCCCGGTACGGCTGCGCCTCGACCGACTCGCACCGCAGCGGCACGCACTGGTGGTGGTGGCGCACCACATCGCGATGGACGGCCTCTCGTTCACACCACTCACACGCGACGTGATCAGCGCCTACGCGGCGCGCCGCACCGGTGCCGCACCGGGCTGGGCCGCACTCGACGTCCAGTACACCGATTACGCGCGCTGGCACCGCGACATCGTGGACACCGCCGCCCCCGCCGACCTCGACTACTGGTCCACCCAGCTGGACGGCCTGCCCGAGTTCTTGCCGCTGCCCACCGACCGCCCCCGGCCCGCCGCGGCGCTGTACTCGGCGGGCACCGTTCCGCTGGCCTTCGATGCCGACCTGCACCGTGCGGTGGAAGAACTTGCGCAGAAACATGATTCGACACCGTTCATGGTGGTGCACGCCGCGCTCGCGGTGACGCTCAGTGCCGTCGCGGGCACCGACGACATCGCCGTCGGCACCGCGGTGTCGGGTCGCACCCATCCAGCCCTCGACAACCTGGTCGGTATGTTCGTGAGCAACGTCGTGCTCCGCACCCGGGTGGATGCGGCGCAGACGTTCACCGAGCTGCTGTCGGGAGTGCGCCGCACCGACCTCGACGCCTTCGCCCACGCCGAGACCCCCTTCGACCAGATCGCCGACGCCACCGGGGCGCAGTTCCAGGTGGCCCTCGCCTACGAGAACGCCACTGCAGAACCGGAACTGGAGCTGCCCGGACTCACCGCCCGCCCCTACGCCGTCCCGGCCGAGGTGGCGCGGTTCGATCTGGAAATAGCTCTGGCAGAGCAGTATTCGGTAGACGGCCCCGCCGGTGTGTACGGCGCCGTCACCTATGCGCGTGAGCTGTTCGATGAGACCACCGTCGCGCGCTGGGCCCGACTGCTCGAACGGGCCGTGCGGACGATGGTGGCCAACCCCGACGCCCCGGTGCGCACGGTGGAGTTGCTCGACCCGGATGAGCGGGCCGCGCTGGTTCCGCAACACGGACCGGCCGCCGCGCCGGCCGTCACCTTGCCCGCGCTGCTGGGCGCCGGACTCGCCGTCGTGAGTGGGTCTGCTCGGCTCAGTGCCGCGGAGCTGGACGAGCGGGCCAACCGTCTGGCGCACCGCCTGATCGACGGCGGTATCGGGCCCGGCGACGTGGTGGCCGTGACGCTGCCGCGGTCGGTGGGCTGGGTGATCGCACTGTTCGCAGTCGCGCGCACCGGTGCCGCCTTCGTGCCCATCGACCCGAGTTTTCCGGAGGCGCGGGTGACGCACATGCTCACCGACTCCGGGGCCGGCGCCGTCCTCACCGAAGCCGATCTGGTGGACCTCGGCGACAACCCGTCCCCGATCACCGACGCCGACCGCACCCGCCCGCTGCACGTGGACGACCCGGCCTACGTCATCTACACCTCCGGCTCCACCGGCACACCCAAGGGGGTGATGGTGACGCATCGGGGGCTGGCGAGCCATGCTGCGGCGCTGCGCACAACGTATGCGGTGGATGCGGAGTCGCGGGTGCTGGCATTCGCGTCACCCAGCGTCGACGCGTCGATCCACGAACTGCTCTCCGCCCTCGGCGGCACCCTCGTACTCGCCCCGACCGACGTGTACGGCGGCGAGGAACTCACCGAACTCCTCCGCAGCGAGCGCATCACCCACTTCACCACCACCCCGGCGGTGCTGGCTCTCACCGAGCCCGACGGGCTCGAGCACCTGCGCGTGGTGGCCGTGGCGGGGGACGTGTGCCCTCCCGACGTGGTGTCGCGGTGGGCGCCCGGCCGCACCCTGTTCAACTTGTACGGGCCCACCGAGGCCACCATCTGGGCCACCGGCACCGGCCCACTGGCCGCGGGTGACCGGGTGACCATCGGCCGGCCCATCGACGGCATGGCGGTGCTGGTGCTCGATGCGGCGCTGCGACCCGTCCCCGTCGGCACGGTGGGGGAGCTGTACCTCTCGGGACCGGGCCTGGCCCGCGGATACGTCGGCCGACCCGGGTGGACGGCGGAACGCTTCATCGCCGACCCGCACGGATACGGTCGTATGTACCGCACCGGTGACCTGGTGCGCTGGACGACGTCGCACCAACTCGACTTCATCGGCCGCGCCGACGATCAGGTGAAGATCCGCGGCTTCCGGGTGGAACTCGGCGAGATCGACGGCGTGCTCGGATCCGCCCCCGGCGTCGACACCGCGGTGACCGTCGCACGCGACGGGGCACTGCACTCCTACGTGCACGGCGCTGGGATTCTGGACGCGGATGATCTGGAGGCGGTGTGGGAGTTCCTCTCCGCGCAGTTGCCGCCACATCTGGTTCCGGCATCGGTGACGGTGCTCGATCAGGTGCCGCTCACGCGCGCCGGCAAGATCGACCGGGCCGCGTTACCCGAGCCGGTGGTTCGGACCACGTCCGGTCGCGCGCCCCGCACCGCAACACAGGAACTGGTGGCAGCGGCGTTCGCGACCGAACTCGGCGTCGCCGACGTGGGTGCCGACGACAGCTTCTTCGACCTCGGCGGAAACTCCCTCGGCGCAACCCGACTCGCCGCCCGCGTCGGCTCGATGCTCGGACGCCGGGTGTCCGTCCGCGACATCTTCGAGCATCCCACCGTCGCCGCCTTGGCCGACTTCGTGACCGGCGCCGCCAACCGTCCCGCGCTGGTTGCCCGCGACGTGTCGGGCCCGGTGCCGCTCTCGGCGCAACAGCAGGGGCTGTGGCTGGTGAACCAGCGCGACCCCACCACCGACCCCTACGCCCTGACCTTCGCGGTGGACCTCGACGGCGAACTGGACGTGGACGCACTGCAGGCCGCGGTCCGGGATCTGCTGGCACGGCACCGCACACTGCGCACCATCTACCCGGCGTTGGACGAGCAGGTGGTGCGGGGCGTTCCCTCGGACGTGTTCGACAACGGCCTCGCCGCCGTCGACCTCACTCGCGATCTCCCCCTATGCATTTCGCTGAGCCCCGACCGCCGCACCCTCTCGGTGCTGCTGCACCACATCGCCGTCGACGGGCTGTCGCTGCGACCGCTCCTGGCCGATCTCGCGACCGCGTACACCGCGCGCACCGAAGGACGGCAACCCCACTTTGCGCCCCTGCCGGTCGAGTACACCGACTACGTGCTGTGGCAGCGGGACGTGCTCGGCGACGCCGAGGACCCGGGCAGTCTCACCGCACGCCAATTGGCCTACTGGTCCGAGACACTCGACGGGCTGGCGGCGGTGCTGCCCCTGCCACTGGACCGCCCGCGCAGCGTGGGGACGGGCACGCTCGGCCACACCCGCGTGGTTGTGGGCGCCGAACAACACGCCGCGCTCGTGCAGCTGGCGCGCGAACACGACGTGACCCCGTTCATGGTGCTGCACGCCGCGCTGGCGGTGCTGCTGCGAGCGCTGACCGGCACCGACGACATCACCGTCGGCACCTCCACCGGTGGGCGCGCCGATCCGGAACTCGACGACGTGGTCGGCATGTTCGTCGGCACCCTGCCACTGCGCACCCCGATCGACCCGTCCGCGAGCTTCGCGGACCTGCTCGAGACGGTGCGCGCCGCTGACCTCGGGGCCTTCGCGCACGCCGACATCCCGTTCGAACACATTGTGCGCCAACACGGTACCGACCCCGCCCAACTCGAACACCCGCTGTTCCAGGTGATGCTGGCGTACCAGAACTTCGGCGAAACCGAGATCTCCCTGCCCGGCCTGACCGCGCGGGTGCGGGACGCGCAAACCCAGGCCACACCGTTCGACCTCGGACTCGTCGTCCACGAACGGCCCGATCTGGGCGGTCTCGACGCCGAAGTGAGCTATCCGAGCGAGTTGCTCGACACCGGCACCGTCGACCGCTGGATGGGGCTGCTGCAGCGGATCCTGTCCGTGGCCACCGTCGACCCGACGGTGACGATCGAGAAGATCGACCTCCTCGATGTGTCGGAGCGCGCCGCCCTGGCACCGGCCCGTGGGCCCGAGCCGCGCGCGGCCGCCACGCTCGCCGACCTGCTCCGAGGCCCCCGCGACCAGATAGCGGTGCGGTACGACGCAGCCGACATCACCTACGGTGAACTCGATCAACGTGCCAACAGGTTGGCCTGGCGGCTGATCGCCCGGGGTATCGGACCCGAAGACGTGGTGGCCTCGATGCTGCCGCGGTCGCTGGACTCGGTGGTTGCCGTGTGGGCGGTGGCCAAGACCGGCGCCGCCTTCCTGCCCGTCGACCTCACCTACCCCGCGGAACGAATCGCTTTCCTGCTGGACGACTCCGGTGCCACCGTGGCTCTGGCGGTAGAGCCTTCGGTGGTTCCCGAGGGCGTCGACTGGGTTGCCGTCACCGATCTCACCGGCAGCTCCCTGGCCGTCTGCGACGACGATCGTGTCCGGCCCCTGCACATCGATCACCCCGCCTACGTGCTGTACACCTCCGGCTCCACCGGCACCCCCAAGGGCGTCACCGTCACCCACCGCGGCCTGGCCCGGTTCGCCGCCGCGAACACCGACATCTGTGGGGTGCAGGCACAGTCGCGGGTGGCGCACGCCGCGTCACCGTCGTTCGACATCTCCGTCAACGAACTGCTGTCGGCGTTCACCAGCGGCGCAACCCTGGTGATCGTGCCGCCCGACGTGCTCGGTGGTGACGAACTCGCGGACTTCCTGCGCCGCGAACAGGTGACCCATGCCGTGCTCACCCCCAGTGTGCTGGCGTCGATGGATCCGGCCTCCCTGCCGGACCTCGAGGTCCTCGACGTGGGCGGCGAGGCGCTGCCCGCCGAGTTGGTGGCGCGCTGGGCGCCCGGACACACCGTCGTCAACGGGTACGGACCCACCGAGGCCACCATCGTGACCGTCAGCTCCGGTGCGCTGGCGCCCGATGCGCCGGTGACCATCGGTCGTCCCCTGCAGGGAACCGAAGTGCTGGTGCTGAATTCGCGCCTGCAGCCCGTCCCGGTGGGTGTGGTGGGGGAGCTGTATCTGGCGGGTGAGAGCCTCGCCCGCGGTTACCACGGCAAGTCGGGGCTGACGGCGGGGCGGTTCATCGCCTACCCGAGCGGCAAGAGCACCCGGATGTACCGCACCGGCGACCTCGTGCGCTGGACGCCGGCACACGAACTGGTCTACGTCGGCCGCGGCGACAGTCAGGTGAAGATCCGCGGCGTTCGCGTCGAACCCGCCGAGGTAGACGGCGTGCTCGCGCAGTACCCCGGTGTCACCTCCGCCGTCACCGTCGCGCGGCCCGCGCCGTCCGGTGAGCTGACGCTGGCGTCCTACGTGGTGGGGGAGGTACCCGGCAGTGCGTTGCGGGAAAGTGCGCTGCGGGAGTTCCTGAGCGGGCGACTGCCGTCGTACCTGGTGCCCGCCGTGGTCACCGTGCTCGACGCCCTGCCGCTCACCCCCACCGGCAAGGTGGACCGCGCCGCGCTGCCCGCACCCGTATTGCCCGTCGCACTCTCGCGGGCCCCGCGCGGAGTGGACGAAGAGGTAGTGGCTGCCGTGGTGGCCGACGTGCTCGGCCTGCCGACCGTCGACGCCGAGACCGACTTCTTCGCCCTCGGCGGAAGCTCCCTCACCGCAACCACTCTGGCGTCCCGCCTCGGCGCCGCCCTCGACCGGCACGTGAGCGTGCGCGACGTGTTCGAGGCGCCGACCGTCGCTGCGCTGACCGCCCGGCTGCTCCACCACCCGTGCGTACTTATTAACCCTCCGCTGTTAAGAAGTACTCACAGGGACGAAATGCCGCTGGCTCCGGCGC
>NZ_JBAQEO010000686.1:0-4059 GCF_049286785.1 Rhodococcus sp. (in: high G+C Gram-positive bacteria)
ACGGGACCGTGCGTGTCGTGGATGACGCTGCTGGTCAGTCCGAGTCCGGTGGGACCGAACGAAACCGAGGTGTCGAAGCCGATCCAGTCACCACGCGGTTCGGTGAACAGGTGGGCGGTGAGGTCGACGTTGGGGAAGACAACCTCTTTCGGGGACGCGCGCACGGTCATCCCGTTGGCGATGTCGAACAGGCCCGCGGCGCTCGACAAGGTGCTGGCCCTCTCGCCGAGCACGAGTGGCAGCGGCGTGCGCACCCAGTACGCCGCCCGTCCGGGTTCGATCTGGATGCGGCGCACCTCGGTGGAGGCGATGAACCCACCCGGCCACACCGTCGAGGCATCCCAGGGGGGCATGGCGTCGGGCGGGTCGATTCGCGGCAGCGGCGTTGCCTCCAGCTCGGCGGTGGGGCGGGGCTGCATGAGCCAGGCTCGCAGCCGCACCGCGGCGCGACCGTGATGGGAGAGGACGGCCTCGGCGAGCTCGATGGTGCGCCCGGGACGGAGGACGGTGACGGTGGTCTCGACCGTGTCGACCGGAACGGTGCCCAGGATGTCGTAGGACAGCCGGCAGATGATCAGTCCGTCGTCACGCCGTGCGTCACGGTCGCATTCCACGACGTGGGCCAGCAGGCCCAGCGCGGGCGCGATGTGCTGCTCTTCGGTGTCCCAGGCGCCGCTGACGTGTGGGGTCGGCCGGAACGCGGCCGCACCGATGCGTTCGAAATAGGCCATCTGTTGCTCCTTGCAAGGGGATCGGTGGCTCATCCCGCCATGAGTCAGTGGGTCACAACGAGGCACGGTGTCCTCTCGGTAAGTCTCCCTGTCGGCGATTCTCAAGGCCGGCCGGAGACAAGCGCGCTGTCCGAGGATTGTGACAAGTAGATGAGAATCCTTGGGGCACAAGGCAGCGGAAACGCCAGTTCGGCGCTGCACATGACTGACAAATTCGACGGAAACCTACAGGCGACGCGGGTTGCGGTGAACCTGCCCGCTCAGCGTTCGGCTCGCGGGAATCGTGAGTGGTTGGCCAGTCGACGGGGATTATTGGGAAATGAGTACCCGCGGAACCGTGCGAAGTTGGGACCCTCAATCGAGATCGGGTGTCGTGGATTCGTCCCAGACCCCACGCGGGTGTTGGATACCCGCCGCCGCAATCGAGGAGAACGATCGGACTCAATGCCGTCGAGACCCGGACCGACGGTGCGGACATTCCAAGCGGATTCGGATTCGGCCTCTTTTACGAGACGGACGTCGCGACCGCGACGGCCGAGATTGGCGAGGCAGTTCAGGACTGGCTCTCGGGATACGAGTTCGTCCTGTGGCCCGTAGCAAGCCGCAGCCCCTCGCTGGTTCTCAAACCTGACGTCCGGGATGGAAATCGCCCTCTGAATCGACCGCGCCAACGACTTCGTCACTTGTCTGATCGGCGAGCTCTGCACATGGCGTGCATCGGCTCAGGAAGCCTGCCCGGCTCAACGTTCAACAGCGGCAACGCATACTGACTGCCGGGAAACGTGGCGTCACTTCCAGATCTTTCGCGGAAGCAGAATTGGTATCGTGAGTGATACCATATTGGCATGCCGATGACACTCCGCCTTTCTGACGCCGAAGCAGCCGCCCTGCGTGCTCGTGCCGAACGCGAGCATCGTTCGATGCAGGATGTCGCCAGAGCGGCGGTCCGCGAGTACGTGGAGAACCACAGCAGAGCCGAATTGCTCGACCAAGTGCTCGACGAAGAGCTGCCGCGCTACGCCGAGGCACTGGAGCGGCTCGGTCAGTGATCTACCTGACCATGCCCGAGCTGCTTCACGTTGCGGAACGGACGCTCGGAAGTGAGGTCCTCGTACGTGACCACGGGTTGCTCCACTCAGCGTTGGCTCGGCCACAGACCAGTGTGTTCGGCGCCGACGCCTACGCCAGCATCGAGGAGAAAGCTGCAGCCTTCCTGCATTCCCTGGCCCGAAACCATGCCCTCGCCGACGGTAATAAGCGACTCGCTCTTGCAGCCACGATCGCATTCCTCGGTGTCAACGGGCGCAGATTGACCCTCTCCAACGATCAGGCCTACGACCTCATCATTGCTGTTGCGGTCGGCGAGTTGGACGACGTCCCCTCGATCGCCGATCGCATCAGTCACGCCACCGAAATACGCTGATGGGATATCGATGCCCCGAACGTGGGCCGTGACCGCTCGCCTATCGGCGACCGGTCAGTATCGGCGGACGAGTTCGGGGTGGCGTTCGCGGAGATAGAGTCCGCCGAACATCGCGCATTCGTCGGCGATCCACGTCCACGCTCGCTGGTCCCACTCCGCCAACTCGGCGAGGGCGCCCGCGACCGTGGTCGTCCCGTTCGAGCTCGTGCGTAGTACGACGGTGGGGTCGTCCCAGTCGATCCCGGCGGGCGATGCCGTCAACGAGCTGGCTGAGGTGGCGATGACGTTTTGGCGTCGTGGATCGGCGAGTTGATTCCTCATCGGCGTATCACCACCAGTGTTGTACCAGTCGGAGCGACGCGATGCCGGCACCGCCAACGGGAACGCATCGACCAGCTGCGCCCAGGTTTCGGGTCCGGCGATCTCGTACACCCGCGGTGTGCCGTCGATACGGACCGACCACACCCGTGCGCGCGCACCATCGGAGATATCGTCCTCTTCGAGCAGTAACTCCACCGCGCCGAGACCTTCCCGCGAACGGCTCGTGGCAGGGATTCCGGTCGCCACAGGGGTCGACCACCATTCACCGCTGATATGCCGATCCGGATCCTCTTCCTGGTAGCCCCGAAACCGGGCTTCGGTGGCGAGCACGTCTTCGCGCCACCGGAGCAGATCCGATCGGCGACCACCTATCTGGTTCCATTGGAAGCACCACTCGGAGACGCTCAGACCGGTACCGACCACCTCATCACCAAGTTGGACCTGCAACTCGACCTGCCGAATTGGTAGCGCCACGCCCACCTCATCGGAACCGACCTGTAGGTTGTAGTCCTGCCCCTCGTCAATCGACCTGACGGGTGCTCGATTCCGCTCGCCCATCGGCTATCGGTGAACGGGGCGCTGTGCGCCGTCTGTGGCTGTCGCCAGACGGCGCCGCGGCCCACATGCCATCCTCGGGGGATGGCAAGAACGTGGTTGTCGGTGACGGTGGAGCTGCTCGGCGGGCGCGGCGAGGAACTGTGGCCATGGCCCGGTCGCGTCTTCGCGGTCGGACCGTCGCACACCTTCATGGACCTCGCGAATGCCGTCAACGACGCCTTCGCCCGGTGGGACAGGTCTCACCTGTCGATGTTCACCCTTGCCGATGGACGAGTGGTCACCGACGCACAGACGGGGGCCGAGGTGGCTGGGTCGATCGGTGGGCCCATCACGGAGCCGGTGGACATCGAGTCGGCAAAGGTCGCTCGGCTCCTAGGGCCCGGAGCGGAGTTCCAGTTCACCTTCGACCTGGGCGATGACTGGACCCACCGCTGTGTGGTCGGCGGCGACAAGGTCGACCCCGTGGAAGTGCTGGGAATCACGCCAAGGAACCCCCTGCCTTACTGGGGATGGGGCAGCATCCCGGACCAGTACGGGCGCCGGTGGGCCGACGACGACGGGCAGAGCCGAGCACCGCGCAGACCGACCCAACCGCATCCGATGCTGCTGCACGCGTGGCCCGCACAGGACCAGGTGCCCACCCTCGACCTGTCCGAGCTGCGCGCCGCTATCGCGGCAGCAGATGCGGCCCGCTTCCTCGCCGCGGTGCGGGGACGTGACGTCGACGACGCGCTGCAACAGGTGGGGGCCGGAATACCGCTGGCACTGCAGCAGCGACGGGAGCAGGCCGAGCCAGTGACGCTCTCGGTTATCAACCGGCTGACCCGGCGCGCCGGCGCGGGTGACGGGGTGCTGGCCGAGGACCTGCTCGCGGGTCTGCGCGGCGAGCCGCTCGCAGGGCGGGTGGTGCCGGTCGACCTCGAGATGCTCGGTACCGAACTGGAGGGGGATCTGGGCATGTCGACCGGTGGCTACGTCGACCTGCGCACCGGGGACGTGTACGACGACAGCAGCACTGACCCGATG
>NZ_JBAQEO010000687.1:0-6146 GCF_049286785.1 Rhodococcus sp. (in: high G+C Gram-positive bacteria)
CGGGGTGGGAACCGGGTCAGGCTTCCCAGGGTGCGGGGATGGGGTAGTAGTCCTCCAGGAACCGGGTGACCTTCTCGGTCCGCAGTTCGAGGTCGACTTCGGGGGCGCTGCCGTCGTTGAGGCAGAAGAAGTCCATCGACCGTTTGGTGAGCAGGGAGTCCATTTCGCGGAACCCGGACTTCATGGTGGTGTCCACGTACTTCACACGTGCCGCCGTCTGCACCACCGCGCGGCCGGTCAGCAGCGCGTAGTAGTGGTACAGCGAATTGGTGACGGAGATGTTGGAACTGGCCCGGAAGGTGCTTGCCGCGGTTGCGGCGAACTCCTCCGGGAACTCCCTCTCCATCTCTGCCATCACACTCTTCCGCAATGGAGTCGCGGCGTGCTCGAGGTGACGCGTGGTCATCTTCCCGAAACGGTCCTGCAGCAGCTGACGGTTGACGCGGGCCGCGTTCTCGAAGCCGCTACGCTGGTTGTCGTTCTGTCCCAAGCCGATTCGGGTGGTGGCCTCGATGAACATGCTGATGCCACCGGGGGAGAAGAACATCTGGGGGTTCACCGCGCGCCCGAAGAACATGTCGTCGTTCGAGTACAGGAAGTGCTCCGCGAGCCCCGGAATGTGGTGGAGCTGGCACTCCACCGCCTGTGAATTGTGGGTCGGCAGCACCGACTGGTCGGCGAAGAACTCTTCGCTGCGCACGAACGTGACGCGGGGATCGTCGGCCAGCCAGGCCGGCCGTTCGGAATCGGTGGCGACGAAGATCCGCCGGATCCACGGTGCGTACATGTGGACGGACCGCAGCGCGTACTTCAGCTCGTTGATCTGCCGGAAGCGGGCTTCGGAGTCGTCACCCTCACCCACCACGTAGTGCTGCATCCGCTTGGCACGTTGCGCCTGGAACTCCGCGGACGAGCCGTCTACCCAGGAAAACACCAGGTCGATGTCGAATTTGATGTCCGACGCGTGGTCGGCGAACATGTTCTCGATGGTGGGCCAGACGCAACCGAACCGTTCGACCGTGCCGCGGACCGCGTCCTCCGGCGGCAGTGTGCGCCGGGTCAGCGAGTTCTCGATCGGCAACACGATCTCGTCGTCGCCCATCGACCACAATTCGATCTGCACGCCGGTCGACGCCCCGTAGCTCAGTCCGCTCGCGACGTGCACCCGCGGCCGGAACAACCGGAAGATGCGTGCCTTCGATGTTGCGGACAGGCTGCCGTCGGCGACGAGGAGTGCCGGCCGCTTCTTGGTGTCCACCGCCTTCGAATAGAACGGAACGTTCTGGCAAGCGCTCACCAACGCCTCGCGCAGTTCCTTGCGCTGGTCCCGGTTGACGGCGATCACGGGCCGTTCGTCGTTGCCGCGGACCAGAAGGTATTCGATGCCGGCACGGTCGAGAACGTCGCGGATGAACAGCAGGTCCTCGACCATCGCCTCGTGCGGGGTGGTGGCAGTGATCGGGACGGCGAAACGAGTCTTGAATCGGATGACATCAGGCTTGTCGAGCAACCTCGACTGGGCTTCGGGCGATGCGTGCGCGACAGAATCGCCCGTCTCCTGCTCCGGTGGTACGAGGTAGAAATCATGGGGAGCGGAAGAGTGCGTGATGTCAGTGTCCTTTCAAGTGGGTGTCGCGACTGCGATGTGGGCCATTCTAGATCCAGTTCGGGCATGTCGCCTAACGCCGAACTGTTAAATTTGCGCTGGTCAATCCCGGACAGTGAAGAACGAGTCGCCGTCCTCGGCCGCCCCGTCGATCTGTCCCCTATCGGTGCGCGAATCCTGCACGATCACGCCCTCCACGACATCGGCGTGCTTCAACCCGAGCACGGGAATGTCGATTTCCTCTTCGTCGAGGGGGAACTGATCGACGTCCTCGGACAGTTCGTCGTCGGGGAGCACCGACACCGGGATCTCCAGGGGTTCCTCGAGTGCCACGTCGGGCTCTTCTTCCGACAGTTTCGCGTCGAGCGACTCGCCCTCGCGTTCTTCGCGTGCAGTGGTGCCGAACCTGTCGGCTTCACACCAGGCGTCCGGTGGGTCGACCACGTCGTCGCCGTCGTTGTTCCGCACCTCGTCGGAGTCGAGGCTCTCGCTCGGGTTCAGCGTGTAACCGGGACCGTCTTCGGTACTCATGGGCACCGATTGCCCAGATCTGCGCTGGTCGAAACGTGATTCGGGTGGTTCAGCGGGGTGAGGTGACCCGCAGCAGCGACTCGAGTGCGGCAACCTGTGCCGGAGACCACGGTGCTGCTTGTCCGCGGCCGGAATCGATGTGCACGAGGACAGCGGTGACCTCGGCAGCGAGCACGTCCTCCTGGGAGACCGCGACCCCGACCGTGATGGAACTCGTTCCGATCTTCTCGAGCACTACCTCGATGTCTGAGTCACCGACGAACAGTTCGTGCCGGAAATTGCTCGACACGTTCACGGCGACGGTTCCGGACACCGGATCGAGGACGTCTCCGCAGGCGTCGACGAGTGCCCGGACCCAGGCCTGCCCCACAGCCCGATGCACCCAGTAGAAGGGCACGTGGCGCTGCATCGCTTCCGAGGCGTCCGGGCCGGTGTCGTTCTGCAAGGTGATCGTGAAGTGAGGCACCGACCGGACATTACCGACGTGCCTTCCGGCCCTCCAACCGGGGATCTATCTGTTAGGAAGGACACATGGCCGGAACCAACGGAAGCACCGATGCACCGGAGCGAGGCGGAAGCGACGCGTTCGAGGACGTGGTCGCGCTGCTGAACTATCCGATGTTCGTGGTCACCACGCAGGCGGACGGGGAGAGGTCCGGATGCCTGGTCGGCTTCGCGTCGCAGGTGAGCATCAACCCGCCGCGCTTTCTGATCGGGCTGTCGAACAAGAACCACACCTTCGAGATCGCGTCCGGAGCGGAGCGTCTCGCGGTTCATCTGGTCGGCCGGGACAACCTGGAACTGGCCAGGCTGTTCGGCGAGGAGACGGGCGACGAGGTCGACAAGTTCGCGCAGTGCGACTGGCGGACGGGGCCGCACGGATTGCCGATCCTGGAGGACGCCTCCGCGTGGTTCAGCGGACGGATCCTCGAACAACTCGCCCTGGGTGACCACGTCGCGTTCCTCCTGGCACCGGAGACCGGCTTCGCGCCCGACACCATAGGTGACTTGGTCACGTTCTCCGATGTGCGCGACTTCGAACCGGGACACGAAGCATGATGCCCCGGATGCGGGCGTTGCGCCCGAGTCCCGACGACGAGTCGGCGGAGCAGTTCTACTGTGACCCACCGGACGGCATCCGGGTGAACATGGTTGCCGGACTCGACGGTGCTGCGGCGTTCGGCGGACGCGTCCGGCCCCTGTCGGATGCGGTGGATCATGAACTGCTCCGTGCCCTGCGCGTGTATGCCGACGTGGTGCTCGTCGGCGCGGGCACCGTCCGGGCGGAGGGTTACGGCCCCGTCCGCCTGACCGACGAGGAAGCCCGGTATCGCCGCGAGCGGTGGGCACTCGAATCCGCGCCGCCGATCGCTGTCGTCACGCGGACCGGCAACATTCCACTCGACTCACCGATGTTCACCGGTGAGACCAAGCCCATCGTCGTGACGACCGAGCGGGCCGCAGGCGCCCTCGATACGGCCCTCACCGACGCCGCGGACATCCTCGTCGCCGGTAACGACACCGTGGACCTACCGGCCGCAGTTGCCGCGTTGCGGGCCCGTGGCTTGCGCCGAATCCTCTCCGAGGGCGGTCCCACCCTGCTGGACGATCTGGTCTTCCATGATCTGGTGGACGAGATGTGCCTGACCCTGGCGCCGAGGATGGCGGGTCCCCAACCGCAGCCGGCCTCGACCGGGCCGATGCTCGAGGCGCCGCGGACATTGACCCTCGAGCACGTTCTGGTCAACAACGACTTTCTCTATCTGCGGTACGGCCGCGGTCCCGTGCGCGACTGACCTCGGCGGGGATACAGGACCGGCTTCGGCGTCGGGAGACGCGTTATCCCGGCAGCAGTGCCCGCACGGCGTCGATGGTGTCGGCGTCGGCGGGCTCCTTGTCCGGCCGGTAGCGCAGCACCCGCGCAAACCGGAGGGCGACACCGCCGGGATAGCGCGAACTCACCTGCACCCCATCGAGTTCGATCTCCACGACGAGTTGCGGATGCAGGTACACGGTGTGCTGATCGCGCGAGCGTTCGTGGCGGGGAAACTCCTCCGTCTGCCAGGCGAGAAGTGCGTCGGTCAGGCCCTTGAACGTCTTCCCGACCATGATCGGGTCGCCGCCGTCCGGGTCGCGCGCGCCGAGGTGCAGATTCGACAGGTACCCGGTACGCCGGCCGTACCCCCACTCGGCACCGAGCACGACCAGGTCGAGGGTGTGTTCCGGTTTCACCTTCTGCCATGCCCGCCCGCGCCGCCCCGCCGCATAGCGGGCGGTGAGCGACTTCACCACCACACCTTCATGGCCGGCCGCGAGCGCGTCGTCGAAATGGAGTGCCGCCCCGTCCGTGTCGGGACGGATCAGCCCCGGAATCCGGTGTTGCGGAGCGACCCGTTCCAGTGCGTCCAACCGCTCCTCGAGCGGCGCATCGAGCAGATCTTCGCCATCGAGGTGCAGGCAGTCGAAGAAGTACGGGTGCAGAAGCAGATCCCGAGTGCTGTGCGCGCCGAACCGACTCATCGTCTCCTGGAAAGGCCGGGGCCGGCCGGAATCGTTCAAGGCCAGCGTCTCGCCGTCGAGCACCGTTGACGTGCAGTCCAGGTTGGCGACCAGGTCGACGAGTTCGGGTACCGTGCCGGTGATCTCGCGGAGCGTGCGGGTGAAGACACGTACCTGGTTACCGTTGCGATGCACCTGAATTCGGGCGCCGTCGAGTTTGTATTCCACCGTGACGTCGCCGCCGAGTTCGGTCCATGCCCCGTCCAGCGACTCGGCGGGGGAGGCCAGCATCGGACGGATCGGCCGTCCCACCTCGAGGCGGAACAGGGTCAGCGCATCCGCGCCGCCTTCGAGCGCCGCGACTGCAGTGGCAGGGAGGCGTCCAGAGAGCATGAAGGCCCGGCGAACCGGTTCGACGGGCAGACCTGCGGACGCCGCGATCGCGTCGGTCATGACACCCTCGAGCGCACCCTGGCGCAGGTCGCCGGTCAACAAGCGAATCAGGAAGTCCCGTTCGTCGACAGTCGTTCGTGAGAACAGCTCCGTGAGCAGCTCGTGTCGCCGTGCGGTCGAGCCGGATCCGGAGGTGCCGGCCAGTTCCGTCAACACCGTGTCGACGTCGGATACCGTCATCGATGCCACCCCGGCCGACGACGGCTGCAGATCGGCCAGGGTTCGCCAGCCGATGCCCAGCCGTCCCTGCGGCAGCTCCCCGGAGAGCCATGCGACCGCCGGCTCCACCTCGTCCGGTGCAAGCTCGGTCAACAGCGCCCGCAGCGACTCGATCTTCACCTTGCGGGAGCGGGTGGCGCCCACCGCCACCGACGTCGCGACGATCTGTGAAAACAGCACAACCCGACCGTATCCGGATCACGCTCGCAGTGTGGTGCCGTCGACCACAACGTTCGCCCGCTCCGGATAGAACGACACGTGGTCGTCGATGCCGGACGCCTCCGCGGTCGTGAACGGGTAGTACCAGGCGACATCTTCGGCGGCAGTGCCGTCCGGCCCGGTGAAGGACAGATACGACGCCGTGCCCTTGTACGGGCACGCGGTCTTCGTGTCGGATGCGGTGAAGAACTCGGAACGGACGTCGATCCGCGGAATGTAGAACCGCACCGGGAGCGATGTCTCGAACAGCAGTTTCGGCCGGTCGGTGTCCGCGACGACGGTGTCGCCGATGGATACGCGAACATGCCGGGACGAGGGCAGCACGTCCACCCGCACGTACGGGTCGCGGGCATGGACGAAGACCTGCTGATCCTCCTCGTACCAGGCGTCCATCTCGTTCCAGTAGAACGCAACATACGCGCTGAGGTCGAGGGAGTCGATGAGCTTATGGTCGTAACCCCAGACGGCCTGCTCGGCGCGGCGGTCGCCGACGACGAGATCCCAGTAACGCGCCGTGCCCTTCCACGGACAGTGTGTGGTGGCGTCGACGGGTTCGAGAAACTCGGTCCGGATGTCGGCGCGCGGCCTGTAGTAGACGGGACTGCGGCCCTTCTCGAAC
>NZ_JBAQEO010000688.1:0-2623 GCF_049286785.1 Rhodococcus sp. (in: high G+C Gram-positive bacteria)
GTGCTGCGGGGATTTGGTCGGTGATCCACCCCCTAGGTTCTGGGCGGCGATGTCGCGGATCTCGTCCATGTGCGCGTGCGGCGTCGCCGGCGCAGGTGGTGTTTCCGACGTTGCGGTGCGAGATCACAGCTACCTCACATGCGGTGCCGGCACCGAGGACCTCAACCGGGGTATGCCACGGCGTGGCCGAGGACGCGGATACCGACGCGATCGCCCGGCGTGAGGGCGGTGGCACCGAAGCGGCGCACGGTGACCCGTTCGGGGACCGCGCCGCTTGCGGCGTCGAGGCGGATGCCGAGCAGCATCTCCGATCCGAGGTACTCGATGTCGACGACCGTCCCGGACACGCCGACGCCGTCCGAGGTGAGTTCGATCTGCTCCGGCCGCAGCATGACTCGGGCGTCGCCGTGGACGCCGTTCGAGGTCACGGTGACGTCGCCGAGGGCGCAGCGGGCGCGGCCGCCGGTGATGTGCGCCGGCAGCACGACGGCGTCGCCGATGAATTGCGCGGTGGGGACGTCGATGGGTGTGGCATAGATTTCGCGTGGGGTGCCGATCTGGGCGAGCCGGCCGGCGCTCATCACCGCGACCCGGTCGGCGAACGAGAGCGCCTCGGGCTGGTCGTGGGTGACGAGGATGGTGGTGATCCCCGCCTTCGCGAGGACGTCGGCGACGATCCTGCGGGTGTTGGCCCGCAGGCCGGCGTCCAGTGCGGAGAACGGCTCGTCGAGCAGCATGAGTTCCGGTTCACGGGCCAGCGCCCGGGCGAGCGCTACGCGCTGTTGCTGCCCGCCCGACAGTTGGTCGGGTCGCCGGGCCGCGTACGAGGCGTCCAGCGACACCATCTCGAGCAGTTCGGCGATCCTCGACGCGGTGCGCGCTCGGCGGGGCAGACCGAACCCGACGTTGGCGCCGACGGTGGCGTGGGGAAATAGCGCACCGTCCTGGGCGACGTAGCCCACCGACCGTCGGTGCGCGGGCGTCCAGCCGCCGCCGGCGACGATCCGGCCGGCCAGTGCGATGGTGCCGGCGTCCGGTTTCTCGAAGCCCGCGATCAGGCGGAGCAGGGTGGTCTTGCCGCAGCCGGACGGGCCGACGATCGCGGTGGTGGATCCGGCCTCGGCGACGAGCGTGACCTGGTGGAGGATCGTCGCGGCGCCGAACGATTTGTCGACGCCTTCCACTTCGAGTGCGTAGGTCATAGTCCTGCTACCTTTTTCGACTGGGAGAAGAGCACGTACGTCATGGGCAGCGACAGTACGATCATGATCAGCGCGTACGGTGCCGCCCCGGCGTAGTCGATCTCGCTGCTCAGAGACCAGAACCGCATCGACAGGGTGCGGGTACCGGTCGGCGCCAACAACAGGGTGGCGGTCAACTCGTTCACGATCCCCAGGAAAACCAGCGCCCCGGCCGCCGCTGTGGCCGGGGCGGCCAGTCGCAGCGTCACCCGGAAGAATGCCGACAGCGGTGAGATCCCCAGCGACTGCGCCGCCTCCTCGAGTCCGACCGGAGCCTGCGCGAGCCCGGCCCGCAGGTTCACCAGGGCGCGCGGCAGGAACAGCAGCGCGTAGGCCGCGATCACGACGGTGACCGACTGATAGAGCGGATGCAGATAGCGGATGGAGACGGTGACCAACGCCAGTGCCACCACGATGCCGGGCAGCGAACTCGAGATGTAGGTGCCGCCCTCGAGAAAGCGGCTGAACCGTCCGCGGTGGCGGATCGAGATCCAGGCGATCGGGAACGCGAGCACACACGTAACGACGGCGCCGGAGATGCCGAACCCGAGAGTCTGCACCAGCGCAGGCGCGACGGCGTCCCACTCCCACACTGCGGCCCCGCCGATGACGAGCCAGCGCAGGACACTGACGACCGGGACACCGACCGACGCCGCGATCAGCACCCCGAGGAACAGAAACACGATCGGCGAATAGCGCCGGCCGAGCTCGGCGGGCGCCGTCCGGCGAGCCGCGCCCGCACCGATCCGGGCGTACCGGGCACTGCCGCGGACGACCGATTCGATCACCAGCAGGGTGAGGCAGAGGAGCACCAGCACACCGGCCAGCATGGTCGCCGCGGCGCCGTTGAAGGTCGACTGGTACTGCTCGAAAATCGCCGTCGTGAACGTGTCGAACCGGATGAAGACGAACGCACCGTACTCGGCGAGCAGGTGTAGCGAGACCAACAGGGCCCCGCCCGCGATGGCCAGGCGCAGCTGTGGCACCACGACGCGGAAGAACACCGCCCACGGCCCGGCACCGAGGGCGCGCGCCGATTCCTCGACGGCCGGGTCCAGCCGGCGCAGTGTCGCGGCCGTCGGAATGTAGACAAGAGGAAAGTACGACAGGGTCGCGATGAGAACACCACCATGCAGCCCGCCGAGCGAGGGAATCGCCGTCACCCACGAATAACTGTTCACGAACGCCGGAACGGCCAGCGGCGCCGCGAGGAGCACCGCCCACACCTTCGCCCCGAACACCCGCGTGCGCTCGACCAGCCAGGCGGCCGTGACACCGGTGACGACGCAGATCGGCACCGTGACCACGACCAACATCACGGTGTTCGAGAGCAATTCGCGGACCCGGGGGCGGAACAGCAGTGCCGACGCGGTGTCCCAGCC
>NZ_JBAQEO010000689.1:0-1794 GCF_049286785.1 Rhodococcus sp. (in: high G+C Gram-positive bacteria)
CGCGGACACCGTGTGGATGAACGCGGTGTGCCTCAGCACCGGGGGCTTGGGTTCTATCGATTGTGGTGCGGGAGTGAAAACCGGCGGTCCGTTCGCTTACTCGCTAGTTGGAGAACTCTGTCGTAACGTTCGCTAAGTAACCACTGATTCACGGGCGCAGCACTGCCGATGGCGACATTGGTCGGGTTCCTTTCCGCTGCGGCCCTCGGAAAAGACGGAGAAGGACCTGATGGCTGTTACCGAAACGATCGCCAGCGCACTCGGCGGCGTACGCCTTGCCTTCGATGCCGGAGTCGCTGTGATAGCCATGGTTGTGGCTGTGCCCGTGGCCTTCGCCTGGAGTGAGGGAGCTGCCATGGCACGGAGCGTGCGCGGCGACATCGCACCGTGGGACCCGCAACGGGAAGAACAACTTCAGGCCGAGGCCGCCTCCTCGGCGTCGCTGACAGTGCGCGGCGGGCCCTTGTGGAAGGGTGAATCCGCAGGGATGCACTCGGCCCTGTAGAGCCCGAGCGTCGTCTCCGTCAGGTTTTATCAGAGGTGTCTGCAACCGACCCGATCGACGGCCGAAGTCCTTGCAGGAACAGGGTTTCCCCGAACCAAATAGCCGTGCGACTTCTCAGTCGACGATCGTGCCGGCGAACGCGTCGATAGCGAAACGCCGTGTACGCGAAGCAGAGCGCCATCCTCTTCGAGTGAAGTCTGCGACCCACTACTGGTCCGGGTGCTGCGGTGCGTCCCAGTTCCGCTCGATCAGATCGTCGGGGTTCCGTGGCGCCCGATCGTCGCGCTGGGTGGTGATGGCGCGGGGGCGGCCTGCTCAATGCCTGGCCGCGTCCGAGTGTCGGGACCGGGACGGCGTCGAGATGGGCGCCGTTCCGATACCGCGGCGTGTCGGTCCCGAGGTGTAGGAGATCATCACGTTGAACGGCTGCCGGATGTCGTCGCGGACCCGGCGGACCCAGGTCGAGCATGATCGGACTCAACGTCAGGGCACTGACCGATTGGACTTGGGTACGGTCCAGGGCGGCGACAACTGCACTGGTATGGGTTACGGAGTCGGCGATCCGCACAGGCGGCTGGAGTGGGTCGTCACCTCCCGGCTCTGTGTGATCCCAGCAGAGCGCATCCCGCCCGCGATGATCGCGCTTCCCGCGAGACGAGGAAGCTGGACCGCACGGATTTCACACGGGCGAGCAGTCGGCGCGGCCTCAGGTGGTCAAGGGCGGGCCGAGTACCCGGTCCCACCAGTCGGTGAGCGGGCTGGGGTCGGGCCAGATGATCGGATCGTCGGGTAGCGCCGAGGATTCGCTTGGGTCCTCGCCGTGTGGTTCCCGTTCAGAATCGTCGTCGACCAGGGATCGCCGCACGACCCGGCACCGACCTGTGGCCATGGTCGGTGACCGGTCCGG
Organism: Rhodococcus sp. (in: high G+C Gram-positive bacteria); assembly: GCF_049286785.1. Taxonomy (GTDB): domain Bacteria; phylum Actinomycetota; class Actinomycetes; order Mycobacteriales; family Mycobacteriaceae; genus Rhodococcus_F. The sequence goes on from NZ_JBAQEO010000689.1 coordinate 1,413, forward strand.
ACGAGTCGTTCGCCGGAGCGGCGGCGGATCGGCGGGCGGGGACGGGATGCGGATCACGGGGTGGATTTCGTACTCGAGCACGAACGTTGGCTCCTTCGCTGCACGCATCGGCCGCCGGACGTTGGTGTCGGCCGGTTCCCATCGTCCCGCGGGGGTGACCCACCCGCGTCACTGTCGATGCCCTCTCAGTTTTATCCGACCCGCTCCGCCCTGTCAGCCAAACGCCTTTCACCGCCGAACGCCTTACACCGCCGAGGGCCGGGGAATCCCCACCGAGGGGCGGGGAATCATCCGGGTGGCGGGACTGGGGGGGCCGGAGTCTCGGCGTCGAGCAGGGCGTGGAGCCCAGACCGATGCTTCGGCCCGCGTGCCCAGCTTGTAG
>NZ_JBAQEO010000690.1:0-4666 GCF_049286785.1 Rhodococcus sp. (in: high G+C Gram-positive bacteria)
CCGCCGTACCGTTCAAGTGGCGCTACACCACCACCGACCTACACCGACACCTCGAACGACTCGACCACCACGACCGAACCCTGCAAGCGGCATGACCCCCGACGAATTAACGAATCCAACCACTAAGCCTCAATCCGTGGATCGGTGATCTCAGTGATTTTCGGGTCGATTCTTTGGTGATGGCGACGGGTGACGCTGTTGGGGGCGTGGTTGATCCGCTGACCGGTTGTCAGCTCATCCACGTTGGGTGTTCCTGGGTCGGGGCCGGTGTGGCCGGGTTGTCGGGTCAGGCAGCTTGTGGCGGTTCGTAGTCGATGATGTTGCCCCAAAGGGTTGTCCAGTCGGCCTGCCGCGGCCAGTGCGCGGGTAGGTGGAGGACGGGTTTGCGTGCTGGCCGGGCGAATCGGGCGGGGACGTTGACCAGGTGCCGGCGCAGGGTGGCCCCGCGGGCGACGGCGTGGCGGCCGCCGGCGAGGGTGCCGGCGGCGCGCAGCAGGTTGTGGGCGATCGCCGCGCAGAGCACCCAGGCGCTGTTCGCGCCGAAACGCCCCGACGGGATGTGAGCGCGTGGTCCGTCGATGAGGTCCGCGAACACCGTTTCCACGATCGCGTGTTTGCGGTGCGTGATGTCGGCGTCGATGGTCGGCAGGTCGGAATTGGTGAAGAACGGGTGGTAGCGCCATACCGGGAACAACGCATCCGGATAGTTCGCGTCCTTGACCCGGCGCACGATCAGGCGGGCGGTGACCTTGTGGCGTCCAGAGAACGCGGTGTACTCGACCTCGGCGACCTCGGCATCGGAGATCAGCTCCCCGGTGTCGGGGTCGGTCACCGCACCGGGATAGTGCACCGGCGTCCACTCCTGCTCGTCGATGCTCTCCATGGCCCGGGTGATCCGCGGATTCCGGGTCATCACCAGGGAGAACTCGATACCCGCGGCGACCGCGGCCCTGATGACGGCCTTGTTGCCGAACGCGGAATCCCCGCGGGCCATGATCTTGCCGTGCGCGCCGCAGGCGCGGGCGGTGCTGATCGCCGACCGCAGCTGGGAGGCGGCGCCGCGCCCCGAGCCGGTCTTGCCGGCCCGCAGCCGCATCTCCGCGACCACCGGGGCGCTGTTCGCGGTGGACAGGGTCGTGACCAGCGGGGACAGGCCCTTGCGGAGCAGGGCTCGGCCGGCGATCTTCGCGTGCCCGTAGGACGCTCCCTGTTTCTGGTGCCCGTACACCGGCCGCAGCAGTGAGTCGATGTCGAGGAAGGCTCGGTCCTCGATGCCGGGCAGCCGCGGAGTGCGGGCGGCGAGGGCGATCAGATGCCGGCGCAGCACCGCCCCGAGCTGCAGGCTGTGCCCGAAGGTGAACTCGCGCAGAAAGATCCCCAACGTCGACGGGGCGTACACCTGGTCGAAGAGAATCGGGGTACCGCCGGCGCGGATCGTGTCCACGTCGTCGATGCTGTCCGCTCCGGTGAGCATCCCGCCGATGATCGAGGTCAGTTTCCCCACCGGGTTCACCGCACCCGAGGCCACCCGCGTGGAGGCGAGGTCGACATGGGTGTCGATCAGCTCCGACAGGCCGGTCTGTTCGCCCAGTTCGAGGACCGGCACCAACCCGGCGGCCGACACGAGATTGTATTCGTCGAACACCGCGGACCCAGCCGTGAACGTGTGCGATGATTGCACTGAAAGTGCCTTTCCGTATGTGGACAATCGTGATGTGAGAATCTTGATTGTCTCACTACGGGAGGCGCTTTCGTCATTCACACGCCGTTACGGCCGGCGTAGTCTCCACGGATCCAGGCTAATACTGCAACGACAGTTTGTGATGTCGGTGTGTGTAGTGGCTGGCGCGCGCCCTGGCTTGGCTGGCGCGGCGCCAGTTCGACCAGTGCCAGACGTGGACGAGGGCGTGTCGCATGGGGCTGGCGACGCGGTTGAACAATCTCCGTATCTCGTTGATTGTCAGAGGGATTAGATCTCGGGCACCGATTGAAGATCCCCTAATGAGAGTCAGCGAGTCCGGTCATACGGCAGACTCGTCACCGGTAGCGGCGGGCAGGTGAGCACTCCGATCCCCTGGACATCTCGAGTCCTGAAAAAAGATCGTGCCCCTGCCCGTCCGCCGGGAGAACGGAATCGCTGATGGGGTGTCGTGCCCGCTCCGGCGTGAGCACTGCTTCATCAGGGCGCTGATGGTTCTTCCGCACGCTACCGAACGTGGTCGAGCTCGAGGACGATGGGAGAAGTATCAGTGCAGTTATTCGTAGGAGATGACTGGTCGGAAGAGCATCACGATGTCGAGCTGATGGACGCGGCCGGACGGAGACTGAGCAAGGCACGGCTACCGGAAGGAGTGGCCGGGATCGCGCGGCTGCACTCGATGATCGGCGACCAACTCGGCGACGACGTCGACCAGTCCGAGGTGGCGATCGGAATCGAGACCGACCGGCGTCCTTGGGTTGCGGCTTTGGTGACCGCCGGATACACAGTATTCGCGGTGAATCCGTTGCAGGCGGCTCGTTTCCGGGAACGCAGCGGTGTTTCGGGCGCGAAGAGCGACGCCGCCGACGCACACGTGTTGGCGGACATGGTGCGCACCGATTCGCACCAGCTGCGGACGGTGGCCGGCGACAGCGCCGAGGCCGAGGGGGTCAAAGTCGTCGCCCGGGCCCACAAGACATTGATCTGGGAACGCACCCGCCACACCCAGCGACTGCGACACGCACTGCGCGAGTACTTCCCGGCCGCATTGGAGGCGTTCGACGATCTCGACGCCGCCGACGCCCTCGAGCTGCTCGGGAAGGCCCCGGACCCGACCTCGGCGGCACGACTGACACGGGGCCAGATCATCGCGGCGCTGCGGAAAGCCCGCCGCCGTGACATCGAGACCAAGACCGATCGGATCCAGGCCGTCCTGCGCGGTGAGCAGCTGGGCCGGGCGGCGGTGAACACCGCCGCCTACGCGGCGACCGTCCGCTCCGCCGTGGCGATACTGACCACGCTGAACGCGGAGATCAAGGCGCTGCAGGGGCAGGTCGATGCGCATTTTGGCCGGCACCCGGACGCTGAGATCATCATGTCCCAGCCCGGGATGGGACCGTTGCTCGGCCCCCGGGTCCTCGGTGAGTTCGGCGATGACCCCGAACGGTATGCCACCGCGAAGGCCCGCAAGAACTATGCCGCCACCAGCCCTATCACCCGAGCCTCCGGCAAGAAGAAGGTGGTCGCGGCCCGGTTCGTGCACAACGATCGGCTCGTCGATGCGCTGAACTCTCAGGCGTTCTCGGCCCTGCAAGCGTCACCCGGTGCCCGCGCCTACTACGACAAACAACGAGACCGCGGTCTCGATCACGTTTCCGCCCTGCGGCAGCTGGCGAACCGGCTCGTCGGCGTCCTGCACGGGTGCCTCAAGACCCGCACCCGCTACGACGAAACCACCGCGTGGTCACATCACGCCGAGGCCGCTGCTCGACACCCAAGCTCCTGGGATGTCTTTTTGAGCGCCGCGACGCAGGATCGTCAGGAAAGCAGCCGCAACCATCGACAAAGTGACGTGCCGGTACCAGGCCGGGTACCCACGCACCTGGTAGTGGTCGAGTCCGGTCTCGTTCTTGGTGGTCTGAAAGCACTCCTCGAGCGACTGCCGGCCACCCGGACCAGCTCGGCGGGTCCGGCGGCGGCGGGGCCATAGCAGATGTAGCAGGCAAACTCGTCGGGGTCGGTGATCGACCGGCGGGCCAGCAGCCAGTGACCGCGACCGCGTTCGCGCAATGGCCGGATGTCGACGAACGCCCAGTCGTAGAGCCTGGGTCCGTGGGCGCCGTCGCCGCAGTTCATCCGCTGCCACGCGGTCGCCGGCAGGTCGGCGATCATCGCGTGGGCTCGGCGCTGACGCAACTCCATCGAGATCACCATCTGCGACTTCGGAACGGCGAGAACATGGGCCACACCACGGGATTCGAGCCACAGCCGGAGCTTGCCGACCTGCCCGTAGGCCTCGTCGGCGGTGAACCACCCGAACGGTACTCCGGCATCGAGGGCGCGTTCGATCATCGTCTGCACCAGTTCGGGTTTCGTCGCGAAAACCACCTCGACGCCGATCCCGACGGCTCGGCACCGCTCACGGTCCTCGGTCCAGGCTTTCGGCAGATACAACTCCCGATCGATCATCGCCGGCCCCCGGTCGGAGGCGTAGGCGAGGAACACCCCATTCCGGGCGTCGCCTATCGTCTCGACCACGACCTCGCGCACGTCATCACGCAGCCCGTCGCCGTCCCAGGAGTAGAAATTCAGCAGCCGATGGCATGCCCTCCGGGCCCGCATCACCGGCCGCCTCGGCCAAGGTCCACCCGTTCTTACGGTCGACCTCACCGAGCAACCCCCGCACGGACGCACCCATCCGCCGCCGCGACTCAACCCGCGGAAACCTCGACGCGAACCGGGAACAGAACGCGGTGCACCCGCCGACCACTCCAGCACCTCTGACTGCACACAAGATCAATGACCACACCGGGGACTGCTGCACGATCAGGTGACAGGTGCGGTCACGCAGCCTGAGTGGCTGGTGTGGTCATGATGGTCTCGTATTCGACGGGGGTCAACTTGCCGAGCCGGGCTTGGCGTCGGCGGCGGTGGTAGGTCCGTTCGATCCAGGTGACGATCGCGATC
>NZ_JBAQEO010000691.1:0-10808 GCF_049286785.1 Rhodococcus sp. (in: high G+C Gram-positive bacteria)
GGCCGAGATGGCGAAGGAGCAGTGCCGCGGAGAGGATCGCCGCTGTGGGATCGGCGACACCCAGGCCCGCGATATCCGGAGCGCTGCCGTGAACCGGTTCGAACATCGAGGGATTGGTACCCGAAGCGTCGATGTTGCCCGAGGCCGCCAGTCCGATACCTCCGGTGACGGCACCCGCGAGGTCGGTGATGATGTCTCCGAACAGGTTGTCGGTGACGATCACGTCGAAGCGGGACGGGTCGGTGACCATGTAGATGGTGGCTGCGTCGATGTGGCAGTACGCCGTACCCACGTCCGGGTAATCGGCCGACACTGTTTCCACCGCACGGGTCCAGATTGCACCCGCATTGGAGAGGACGTTCGTCTTGTGGATCAAGGTGACGTGCTTGCGCCGGGTCTGCGCAAGCGCGAACGCGTAGCGCACCACCCGCTCGGCCCCGAACCATGTGTTGATCGACACCTCGGTCGCGATCTCGTGCGGGGTGCCCACGCGGATAGCCCCGCCGTTGCCCGTGTACGGCCCTTCGGTTCCCTCACGGACCACCACGAAATCGATGTCCGGTTGCGCCGCGAGCGGCGACTTCGAACCCGGATAGAGCTGTGCCGGACGCAGATTCACGTGATGGTCCAATGCGAACCTCATGTTCAGGAGTAGCCCTCGTTCGAGCACCCCCGGCGTGACCGACGGATCACCGATCGCTCCCAGCAGGATCGCATCGTGCTCGCGGATCGCGGCGAGATCGGCGTCCGGGAGCAGCTCCCCCGTGGTGTTGTATCGACGGGCCCCGAGGTCGTACTCGGTGGTCTCGAGATCGGGTACCAGCTTCCGCAGCACTTTGAGTGCCTCCGCCGTGACCTCGACTCCGATACCGTCACCCGGAATGACCGCAAGCTTCATGGACACACTCTCTTCTCGAAAATCCGGCCGGGTCTGGGGCCGCGCTCACCACGAGCGCGGCAACCCGGATATGACAGGCAGAATCAGGACAGGTCGACCTGGGCTACCCGCGCGTCGAGCTTCTCCACAATTTCTGCGACCTCGGGATCACCGACGACATGACTGACACGCAAGATGACCGTCGCGCCGGTGCCCTCGACGTCCTGGCTCAGAGCAGCGGCCTGGATATCGATGCCGGCATTGCCCAGAACGGTGCCAAGGACACCGAGAACACCAGGTCGATCCTGGTAGTGGACGATGATGTTGTGTCCCTCGGCGCGCAGGTCGAAGCTGCGGCCGTTGACGTTCACGATCTTCTCGACCTGCTGGAGACCGGTCAGCGCGCCGGCGACGGCCGTCACCGTTCCATCGGCCGCAACTGCCCGGACCTCGACCGCGCTGCGGTGGGTCTGCGCCTCGCTGTGCTTCTCCACCTCGACCGTCACACCGCGCTGCTCCGCAAGCTGCGGCACGTTGACGAAGGTGACAGCCTCGTCGCTGCTGACCGAGAACAGTCCACGCAGAGCCGCCATGCCGAGAATATCGACGTTTTCGGCGGACAGTTCACCGCTGGCAACGACCTGCACGTTCTGCACAGCCTCGGGCGAGAGGGTGCCCGCGAGCAGTCCCAGCTTGCGCACCAGATCGAGCCACGGAGCCACTTCCTCGCCGACCGGGCCGCCGGAAACGTTCACGGCGTCCGGAACGAACTCGCCGGCCAGGGCCAGCAACACGCTCTTGGCGACATCGGTTCCTGCGCGGTCCTGTGCCTCCGTCGTGGAAGCGCCCAGGTGCGGGGTGACGACGATGTTCTCGAGATCGAACAACTTGGAGTCGGTGCACGGTTCGGAACCGAACACGTCGAGCCCGGCGCCGCGGACCTTCCCCGACACGAGCGCGTCGTACAGCGCGTCCTCGTCGATCAGGCCACCGCGGGCGGCGTTCACGATGATGACGCCGTCCTTGGCCTTCGCCAGACGCTCTGCGTTGATCAGGCCTGCGGTTTCCTTCGTCTTCGGCAGGTGCACGGAGATGAAGTCGGCACGCTCGATCAACTCGTCGATGCCGACGAGCTCGATGCCCAGCTGTGCAGCCCGCGCGGCCGGAAGGTAGGGGTCGTATGCGATGACGTGTGTCTCGAATGCCGCGAGCCGCTGGGCGAACAGCTGACCGATGCGGCCGAGCCCGACCACGCCGACGGTCTTGCCGAGAATCTCGGTTCCGTTGAAACTCGAACGCTTCCAGGTTCTTTCACGCAGAGTACGGTCTGCGGCCGGAATCTGCCGCGCGATGGAAACCAGCAGCGCAACGGCATGCTCGGCGGCCGAGTGAATGTTGGAGGTGGGAGCGTTGACAACCATCACGCCACGCTCGGTGGCGGCGGGAACGTCGACGTTGTCGAGGCCGACACCGGCGCGGCCGACGATCTTGAGCTTGGAACCCGCGGCCAGAACCTCGGCATCGACTGTGGTGGCGGAGCGGACGAGGATCGCATCGGCCTCCGGCACAGCCGCGAGCAGGGCCGTGCGGTCAGGTCCGTCGACCCAGCGCACCTCCACACCGTCGCCCAGAGCCTCGACGGTGGACGGCGCGAGCTTGTCGGCGATCAGAACTACGGGACGGCCTGGCTGGCTCACGTGCAAACTCCCTGAATCGGTGGTGTGGGGGTGTTTCAAGCCTCTCCAGCTTAGTCCGCACTCGTCACGAATCCGCATCCGGTCCGCACCACCATGTAGTGGACGCTTGTGTGGTCCAACCGAACCGGAACGACACCGGCCCGATGTCACATCGGGCTCGTTGAACGAGATCGATGTGACATCGGGCCAGCGGTGAGGCGGTGTAGCCGTAAAGCGGTGAAACCTAGGCGGTTTCGGTGATCGGACGATCCACCCAGCTCATCAGGTCGCGCAGCTTCTTGCCCGTGACCTCGATCGGGTGCTCGGCGTTCTCCTTGCGGAGCTGCTCGAGTTCCTTGTTTCCACCCTCGACGTTGGCGACGAGACGCTTGACGAAGGTGCCGTCCTGGATGTCCTTCAGGATCTCCTTCATGCGCTCCTTGGTGCCGGCGTCGATGACGCGCGGGCCGGAGAGGTAGCCGCCGAACTCCGCGGTGTCGGACACCGAGTAGTTCATCCGGGCGATACCACCCTCGTACATGAGGTCGACGATGAGCTTGAGCTCGTGCAGCACCTCGAAGTACGCCATCTCGGGGGCGTACCCGGCCTCGACCATGACCTCGAAACCGGTCTTGACCAGTTCCTCGGTGCCGCCGCAGAGCACGGCCTGCTCGCCGAAGAGATCGGTCTCGGTCTCTTCCTTGAACGTGGTCTTGATGACGCCGGCGCGCGTTCCGCCGATGCCCTTGGCGTAGGACAGGGCGAGCGCCTGGCCCTCACCCTTGGGATCCTGGTCGATCGCGATGAGCGCAGGGACACCCTTGCCGTCGACGAACTGACGGCGCACGAGGTGGCCGGGGCCCTTGGGGGCGACCATTCCGACCGTGACGAACTCCGGAGCCTTGATCAGGCCGAAGTGGATGTTGAGGCCGTGCCCGAAGAACAGCGCGTCGCCGTCCTTCAGGTTGGGCTCGATGTCGTTCGTGAAAATCGACGCCTGCGCGGTGTCGGGGGCCAGCACCATGATCACGTCGGCCCACTCGGAAACCTCCGCGGGCGTACCCACGGCGAGTCCCTGCTCCTCCGCCTTGGCCCGCGACTTCGAACCCTCCTGGAGGCCGATACGCACCTCGACGCCGGAGTCACGCAGACTCAGCGAGTGCGCGTGGCCCTGGCTTCCGTATCCGATCACAGCAACCTTACGGCCCTGAATGATCGACAGATCGGCATCGTCGTCGTAGAACATCTCGACTGCCACAGTTCTCAACCTCTTTCTTGGAATTTGCGTATCTAAGGTACTAGCGGGTGGCTGTTATGGACTTGGGCCCCCGGCCGACGGCAACAACCCCGGACTGCACGATCTCCCGGATGCCGTACGGATCGAGCATCCGCAGCAGGGCATCCAGCTTGGATCGCGTTCCCGTCGCCTCGATCGTGACCGACTCCGGAGAGACGTCGATCACCTTGGCGCGGAACAGATTCACGGTCTCGATGACCTGCGTGCGCACACTGGCGTCGGCGCGCACCTTGATCAGCAACAGTTCGCGGGCGACGGACGCCTCACCGTCCTGCTCCACGATCTTGATGACGTTGATCAGCTTGTTGAGTTGCTTGGTCACTTGCTCGAGCGGGAACTCGTCGACGGTGACGACGATGGTCATCCGCGAGATCTCGGGAATCTCGGTACCCCCGACGGCGAGCGACTCGATGTTGAATCCACGACGGGAGAACAGCGCGGCCACCCTGGCCAGCACGCCCGGCTTGTCCTCGACGAGAACACTGAGGGTGTGGCTGGTGCTCACTGATCTTCCTTCCCGGCCGGTGCGGCCCCGGCCGAACGCTGTTCGCGTTCCATGGCTTCGTGAATGACGGCCGGCTCAGCGGCCGCCTCGTCGTCGTCGAACAGCGGACGAATGCCTCGTGCCGCCATGATTTCGTCGTTGCTGGTGCCCGCGGCGACCATCGGCCACACCTGAGCATCCGCACCGACGATGAAGTCGATCACCACCGGCTTGTCGTTGATTGCCTGCGCCTCACGGATGGCGGCATCGACGTCCTCTTCACGTTCGACGCGAATTCCGTGGCAGCCCAACGCCTCTGCAAGCTTGACGAAGTCGGGGATGCGGACCGTGCCGTGGGTACCCAGGTTCGTGTTGGAGTAACGCTCTTCGTAGAACAGCGTCTGCCACTGACGCACCATGCCGAGGTTGCCGTTGTTGATGAGAGCAACCTTGATCGGGATGCCCTCGAGAGCGCAGGTGGCGAGTTCCTGATTGGTCATCTGGAAGCAACCGTCACCGTCGATGGCCCACACCTCGGTGTCGGGCTTCCCCATCTTGGCACCCATCGCGGCGGGCACGGCGTAGCCCATGGTGCCGAGACCGCCGGAGTTCAGCCACGTGCGCGGCTTCTCGTAGTTGATGAACTGCGCCGCCCACATCTGATGCTGGCCGACGCCGGCACAGTAGATTGCGTCCGGGCCTGCGAGCTTGCCCACCGCCTGGATCACGAACTCGGGCGACATCGCACCGTCCGAGGGCCGGTCGTAGCTGAGCGGGTACGTCCGGCGGATGTCGTCGAGGTAGGCCCACCATTCCGTGAGGTCGAACTCGGTACCGGTGGCGAGATCGGCCCTGATGGCCTCGATGAGTTCGGTGATCACCTCTTTGCAGTCGCCCACGATCGGCACGTGCGCGTAGCGGTTCTTGCCGATCTCGGCCGGATCGATGTCGGCGTGGATGACCTTGGCATCGGGTGCGAAGGAATCGAGCTGACCCGTGACACGGTCGTCGAAGCGCGCACCGAGCGTGATGAGCAGGTCGCTGCGCTGCAGTGCGGCGACGGCGGCAACGGTGCCGTGCATACCGGGCATGCCGCAGTTCAGCTTGTGACTGTCCGGGAAGGCGCCGCGCGCCATCAGAGTGGTCACCACCGGGATGCCCGTGAGTTCGGCCAATTCGAGCAATTCGGCGGAGGACTCCGATTTGATGACGCCGCCGCCGACGTACAGCACGGGATGCTTCGATTCCACGATCAGCCGTGCAGCCTCACGCACCTGCTTGCCGTGCGGCTTCGTGACGGGGCGGTAGCCGGGCAGCCGCATCTCCGGAGGCCAGGAGAACGTGGTCTGCGCCTGCAGAACATCCTTGGGGATGTCGACGAGCACCGCCCCGGGGCGACCACTCGACGCGAGGTAGAACGCCTCGGCGATGATGCGCGGGATGTCGACGCCGTCGGTGATCAGGAAGTTGTGCTTGGTGATCGGCATGGTGATGCCGGAGATGTCGGCCTCCTGGAAGGCGTCCGTGCCGATCAGGCTGCGGCCCACCTGGCCCGTGATGGCGACGACCGGCACGGAGTCCATCTGTGCGTCGGCGAGCGGGGTGACCAGGTTGGTGGCGCCGGGGCCGGAGGTGGCCATACAGACGCCAACCTTGCCGGTCGCCTGGGCGTAGCCCGTCGCGGCGTGACCGGCTCCCTGCTCGTGCCGGACGAGCACATGCCGGACCTTCTTCGAGTCGAACAGCGGGTCGTAGACCGGAAGAACGGCACCACCCGGAATGCCGAATACCGTGTCGACCTCGAGTTCCTCGAGGGCTCGAACCACCGACTGGGCGCCGGTGACTCGCTCGGGTGCGAGTTGGCGGCGGCTGCCGGTCTGCGTCGCGGCGGCCGCGGTCATCGGGCTGGCTGCCCCCGACTTGCGCGGCGTGGGTTGAGGCCGTGCGGTTGGTGCGCTCACTGGGAAATCCTCTGATTCTGGCTCCGGGCAACAAAAAACCCCCGTCAGCAGATGCTGTACGAGGGTGGCGCGTCGTTATCTGGTGAGTTGAAAGAATCGACTCAGGCGACGACGCGCCGGCCGATTACGAGCAACTCATTCTGTTTCACGCGCTCGACGGTAGGCGCGCTATCGGTGAACAGTCAACTTGATGAGTCGACCGTCCCAGAATGTGAGATACGTCAGCTGCAGTGCGAAGATGTAGAGGTGTCAACTCCGCAGCAGCCCGTGCCACCAGAACCATCATCCCATACGACGAACAGTCCCGAGCAGGTCATCCGTATTTCTCCCCTCGCCTACCTTGCGTGCGCATTTCTCCTGTTCGCCGTGACCTTCCCGGTGTTCGGATGGCCCGCCGTGTTCGGCTGGCTCCTCATCGCCCCCGTGATCGCGGTCGTCTGGGTGGCCCGCGTACGCACCACCGTCACCCCCGACGGTCTCGAACTGCGGCGCCTGTTCGGCAGCCGCTTCCTGAAGTGGTCCGACATCAAGGGAGTCCGATTCCCCGACCGCGGCTGGGCCCGCGCCGCACTGGTCAACGGCGGTGAGGTGATGCTTCCGGTGGTCACCTTCGACCGACTCCCCCAGATCGCCGAGGCGAGCGGTGGCCGGATCACCGATCCGTATGCTGCGGCCGCTGCAGCCGACGCCGAGGCGGATGCCGAGCGCCCAGCGAAAACCCAGCCGCACACAGACGACGACTAGTACGCGAGTACCGTTGATCAGTACTTCCGTACGCTGACTAAGGAATACGCTCATGCCCCCGCTGAGGTCCCGCACCACCACCATAGGACGAAATGCCGCAGGCGCCCGCGCGCTGTGGCGAGCTACCGGAATGACCGACTCCGATTTCGGGAAGCCGATCGTCGCGATCGCGAACTCCTACACGCAGTTCGTCCCCGGGCACGTTCATCTCAAGAACGTCGGCGAGATCGTGGCCGACGCGGTGCGCGCCGCCGGTGGTGTACCTCGCGAATTCCACACGATTGCCGTCGACGACGGCATCGCCATGGGTCACGGCGGCATGCTGTATTCGCTTCCGAGCCGCGAGATCATCGCCGATTCGGTCGAATACATGATCAATGCTCACACCGCCGACGCCCTGGTCTGCATCTCCAACTGCGACAAGATCACGCCGGGCATGCTGAATGCCGCAATGCGTCTCAACGTCCCCACCGTGTTCGTCTCCGGCGGCCCGATGGAGGCCGGCAAAGCTGTGGTCGTGGGCGGCGTGGCCCAGGCCCCGACCGATCTGATCACCGCCATCTCCGCCTCGGCGAACGACGCGGTGTCCGAGGAGGGCCTCGACGAGGTCGAGCGCAGCGCGTGCCCCACGTGCGGTTCATGTTCCGGCATGTTCACCGCCAATTCGATGAACTGCTTGACCGAGGCACTGGGCCTTGCCCTGCCCGGAAACGGTTCCACGCTGGCTACCCACGAGGCGCGCCGCGCACTGTTCACCCGCGCAGGCACCACCGTCGTCGAAGCCGCCCTGCGGTACTACCGCGACGAGGACGAGTCGGTTCTGCCCCGAAACATTGCCACTCCCAAGGCTTTCCGCAACGCGATGGCCCTGGATGTGGCGATGGGAGGCTCCACCAACACCGTGCTGCACACGCTCGCTGCCGCACAGGAGGGCGAGGTCGACTTCGACCTGGACACCATCGACGAGATCAGCCGCCGGGTTCCGTGCCTGTCGAAGGTCTCCCCCAACTCCGACTACCACATGGAGGACGTGCACCGGGCCGGCGGAATCCCCGCACTCCTCGGTGAGCTGCGGCGAGGCGGACTGCTCGAGACCGACGTCTCCACCGTGCACACCGAGAGCTTCGACGAGTGGCTCGACATGTGGGACATCCGCTCCGGCAAGGCCTCCGACGAAGCGATCGAATTGTTCCACGCCGCGCCCGGCGGGGTTCGGACCACCGAGCCGTTCTCGACAACCAACCGTTGGAGCGCACTCGACACCGACGCCACCGCAGGGTGCATCCGCGACGTCGAGCACGCGTACACGGTCGAGGGTGGACTCGTCGTCCTGCGCGGCAACATCGCCGTCGACGGCGCCATTCTCAAGACGGCCGGTATCGACGAAGATCTGTTCTCCTTCCAGGGGCCGGCTGTGGTCGTGGAGTCCCAGGAGGAGGCCGTGTCGGTCATCCTGCAGAAGAAGATCCAACCCGGTGACGTCGTGGTCGTGCGCTACGAGGGCCCCGCGGGTGGCCCCGGCATGCAGGAAATGCTGCACCCGACGTCATTCCTCAAGGGTGTAGGCCTCGGCAAGGTCTGTGCACTCATCACCGACGGCCGCTTCTCCGGTGGCACCTCGGGTCTGTCGATCGGTCACATCTCCCCCGAGGCCGCATCCGGCGGTGTGATCGGACTGGTCGAGAACGGTGACCAGATCCGGATCGACGTCGCGAGCCGCACACTCGAACTGCTGGTGGACGACGCCGTACTCGCGGAGCGCCGCGCCAAGATGGAGGCCTCCGAACGGCCGTGGCAGCCCGTCGACCGTCAACGCACCGTCACCACCGCGCTGCGGGCCTACGCCGCATTGGCCACGTCCGCAGACAAGGGTGCCGTCCGCAGGGTGCCCTGACCGCTCCGCCCGAGCAGCCCGGACCGGCAAGAGCCGGGTGTCGCAGCAGAGAACCTCTGCCGCGACACCCGGCTTCGTCGTTCTGCCGGGCACCGTGGAGTAGTCAACTCGCGCAGCACACGCATGCCCCATCGGAGCCGAGTTGATCACAACGATCAGTTCATCCGAGACTTCTTGCACACTCCGCTCAGCAATGGTTCCCTCGGTAGGCCGATGAGATCCACATCACATTTGGCGGCCCAATGACATCCCCGGCCCACGAAGCCCTCGGGACCCGAAAGCTAGGAGCGGTTCATGCCAGGAGTCGGCATATGGCGAACGAAATCCGTCGAACAGTCGATGGCGGACACTGACGAGCCCGACACTCGGCTCCGGAAGGAACTGACCGCCCGAGATCTGACGGTGTTCGGTGTCGCCGTGGTGATCGGTGCAGGCATCTTCACCCTGACCGCACGGACCGCGGGCAACGTAGCCGGTCCGGCCATCTCTCTGGCCTTCGTGCTCGCGGCGATCGCCTGCGGACTCGCTGCCCTCTGCTACGCCGAGTTCGCCTCCACCGTCCCGGTCGCGGGAAGTGCCTACACCTTCTCGTACGCCACGTTCGGTGAGTTCGTCGCCTGGATCATCGGCTGGGATCTCATCCTCGAGTTCGCTCTCGCCTCGGCGGTGGTCGCCAAGGGCTGGTCGCTGTACCTGGGCAACGTGATCGGGTTCAGCGGGTCGACCACGGCGCATCTCGGTCCGGTCGACTTCGACTGGGGCGCCCTGATCATCGTCGGCGCCATCACGTTCGTGCTCGCCGTCGGAACGAAGATATCCTCCCGCGTCTCGGCGATCCTCACCGCGATCAAGATCGCCGTCGTTCTTCTCGTCATCGCCGTGGGCGTCTTCTACATCAAGAAGGAGAACTACTCTCCTTACATTCCGCCCGCCGAGAGCGGCGAAAGCACGGCACAGGGCGTGCATCAGTCGCTGTTCTCCTTGATAAGCGGCGCCGAAGGCAGCAGTTACGGCTGGTACGGCCTCCTCGCGGCGGCAAGCCTCGTCTTCTTCGCCTTCATCGGCTTCGACGTCGTCGCGACCACCGCGGAGGAAGCCAAGAACCCGCAGAAAGCCCTTCCCCGGGGAATCCTCGGTTCACTCGCGATCGTCACCGTGCTCTACGTCGCCGTGACCCTCGTACTCACCGGAATGGTGAAGTACACCGACCTGAAGACGGGCAGTCCCCTTGTCGGTGACAGCAGCGCCACCCTGGCCACCGCATTCGAAGCGCACGGCATCACCTGGGCGCAGACGGCCATCAACCTCGGTGGACTCGCCGGTCTCACCACCGTCGTGATGGTGATGATGCTCGGCCAGACCCGCGTGCTGTTCGCCATGTCCCGCGACGGGCTCATCCCGCGTGGTCTCGCCAAGACCGGCAACAAGGGCACTCCCGTTCGCATCACCTTGTTCGTCGGAGCCGTCGTCGGACTGCTCGCCGCGGTGTTCCCGATGGGAACACTCGAGGAGATGGTGAATATCGGCACGCTGTTCGCCTTCGTCCTGGTCTGCCTCGGAGTCGTGATCCTGCGTCGAACGCGTCCCGACCTGCCCCGAGGATTCCGGGTGCCCCTGGTGCCGCTCGTGCCGATCCTCGCAGTCGTGGCCTGCGGTTGGCTGATGCTCAACCTGTCGGTAGAGACCTGGATCCGGTTCGTGGGATGGATGGCCCTCGGTGTCGTCATCTACTTCGCCTACGGTCGCCGGAAATCCGTACTCGGTCAGCGCCTCGCCGCCCAGGCAAACCCACCCGACGAAGAGAACATCCCGGTACTCGTGCAGAGCTGAGCCGCTCACCCGCTCTGTTCGGACGACTCCGCCGCACCCCCGATT
>NZ_JBAQEO010000692.1:0-7697 GCF_049286785.1 Rhodococcus sp. (in: high G+C Gram-positive bacteria)
CTGAGCAGTTCGGTGATGCGCGCCAAGCCGATCCGGTGGGTGTCGACGGCGGCGAGGGCACGCGCGTAGCGGGGGCCGGACAGGTCCGGCACCACCAGTCCGTCGACGAGGTCGACGAGAAGTTCGGCCAGCTCGCCGGTGAGGCCGGGAACCACCGAGGCCCGGGCGGGCGCCCGGTCGGTGCCTCCGACGGTGGGCAGCCATGGATGCTCCCGGAGCTCGGCCACCAGATGTTCGCGCAGCTCCGAGTCCAACTCACTGCGGGCGAATGCCGGGATCGGAACGAGTTCGAGGCGCTGCCCGGGAGGCAGAGCGGCCACGAAGTCGGCATAACCCCTCGCGAGTGCGGCCACCGGGACGCCCGGCAGGACGCGTCGGCGGTCGGGCTGCATGGCGACGTCCGCGATCAGGATTGCGGGTATCGAAAGTTCCTCGTCCGAGCGGGTGGGAGCTCGGAGCACGTCTTCGGACACGGGCCGGACACGGCCGTCACGCACGGGAACCAGCCACCGGGCGCGCCCGGTGTCGAACTGCCACCAGTGGTCGTCACCGATCTCGATCTCGGTGACACCCGACGCCAACGGCTTGTCACTCCTGCGAAAGACCTTCTCACCCACGGTGATCGATTCGAGAGCGGGGAGCCCCAGCAGGAGATCGGGCGCCTCGCGGGCCATCGACGCCAGCAGGGACTGCGCGTCCACGCCGTCTCGCAGGGTCAGCACCACCTCCGAGGACGCCCCCGGAACCGGACTGTTCACGGTAGGCCACGCCAATCGAAGTACCGGCACGTCCTGCGGGACCGCCATGCCGGACTCCGCGAGAGCAGCACAGGTCTTCTCCGCCGAGAACACGACGGAACCGGACGTCGAACGCAGTTCCACCTCGTCGCTCACCGACAGAACCGCGGTGAACCCGACACCGTACCGGCCGACGGTCCCCTCGGCCTTGTTCGACGCCCGCAACGCGACGAGCGCCTGGATGCCGGCCGCATCCACTGGGGCTCCCGTATTCGCCACGCTCAGGACACGGCCGTCGAGTCGTACGGACAGGACACCCGGGACGCCCGCCCGCGACGCCGCGTCGGCCGCGTTCTGCGCCAGTTCGGTCAGGACCCGGTCACGGTAACCGGCGCGCACCAGATCCAACTCCGCCGCAGTGTCCTCACGCAGCCTGGTGGGCGACGAACGCCACGCGAGCAGAGTGGATTCTCGGAGCGCAGCGGTTCCGAACGGATCGGCTAGCTGTTCGGCGATGCGGTTTCCCCTGTGTCGGTATCCGTATTATCGGCATCCGCGCTTTCGGCGGCCGGGTTATCGGCATCCGCGCTTTCGGCGGCGGCGGGTTCGGCAGCGGTCTCGACCGTTGAGCCGGGCGCGTCGAGTTGGACCATCTCTACCGCCCCGTCGTCGTAGGCGGCGTACTGAGGCGACCCGGCACCCGTCGGCAGTGTGGTGTCCGAATGGGCACCGCAGCCGTACTCGGCGTGAACCACGTAGCCGTCCTCCGCCATCTCGTTTCCGCACACACCGAACGCGGCGTGGAGCGAGCCGGCCAGTGGAAGATAGAAACCGCACAGAGCGCACGTGGACGGCGCGGCCTTCGCCATCTCGGACTCCGGTCCGTGGTCGCCCTCGTACCACCGCTGAGCGGCGTCGAGACGACCCTCGAGGCTCATCACCTGTCGTCGGCCGAACCCGATCGCAAATGCGGTCTCGTCGATCTCGGGATCGCCGGTGGCGACATAACCGGGAACGAGCCGCGGATCACCGGCGGGCGGAGCCAGCAGATCGCCTGCCGCGAGGTCACCGGGGCGAATCCGCCGGTCCCACGGGATCCATTCGGGCGCAACCAGTGCGTCGGGTCCGGGCAGCAGGGCGAGTTCACTGATGGTGGCATGATCGGAATTCGGAGGGGCAGCCACCACCACGGCCCACTGCCAGCCTCGATAACCGGGAAGATCTGCAGCGAAACGGTGAGTCGCGGCGAACTCGTCCTCGGCGGTGACCCCGAGGTAGTCGCCGACCCCCCCTTCCTGCAGCTCGGCCAGCGCGGCTCGAGCGAGGTCGACGGCGTCGGTCAGTACGGGACGCGCCACTGCGCGCTCGTCGGAAGAAGCAACACTCACACGTCCAGTTTGCCGCACTACCGCAAGTCGGTGCCCACCTGGGCTGGCATGCTGGCCTGATGAGCGCCCGGCGGCACCGCACCGGCCCCCTGCTGAAGGTGACCCTCATCGTCTTCGCGGGAACGCTCGGCTCCTGCGCCGCCCAGGAGCCGACGGTAGCAAGCTCCCGGCAGGCGGCCATGGGCGTGGAGGTGCTCCGGGTTCTCGAACACGATCCGAACGCCTTCACCCAGGGACTCGAGATCGACGGAACCGACCTGCTGGAAAGTACGGGCCGCAGCGGGGAGTCGTGGGTACGAGCCACGGATCTCGCGACCGGCACACTTCGAGCGCACGCGGAACTGCCGTCGCCGCTGTTCGGTGAGGGCATCACCGCGGTGGGCGAGCAGGTGTGGCAGCTCACCTGGCGCGACGGCATTGCCGTGGTCCGGGACCGCGTCACTCTCGCCGAGAAGCGGCAGGTCCCGCTGGACGGGGAGGGTTGGGGCATCTGTGCGCTGCCGCACGCTCTCGTGACCAGTGACGGCTCGGCCACGCTCACGTTCCGCGACCCCGAGACGTTCGATCCGCGCCGCACTCTCGCGGTCGAACCGGACACTGCGCCCGGGACGGACACACCACTCCGGCTCAACGAACTCGAATGCGCCGACGACGGCATGATCTACGCCAACGACTGGCCCACCGACACGCTGGTCCGGATCAACCCGGCGGACGGAACTGTCACCGCGGAAATCGATGCCGGCGGCCTGCGCGCGTCGCTTCCCGACGGCCCGCGTGACATCGACGTTCTCAACGGGATCGCCCAGATCCCCGGAACGGACCGGTTCCTTCTCACCGGAAAGTACTGGCCGCGCATGTTCGAGGTACGTTTCGTCCGCTGACATGCCGGGGTGACCAGCGGTGCCCGGGGTTGCTGTGGTCGTATGTCTCCCCACTAGGACAGAATTGGGGGGTGACCGGACCGCGCGAGCCCTACGACCCCGACAGCCGTCGGGGCGACGACGAGAATCCCGGGTCCACCGTTCATCCCGGTTACGACAATTACCCTCCGGCCGCGGCGCGTTCCGGTGGCAGACGCACACCGCTACCCCCGTTGCATCCGGTGAACAACCCGCAGCGGCCGCGATCCGGCGAACAGCGGGCGCAGGCGCCCAAGGCTCCCCCGATGCCGCGGAAGTTGACGGTCACCCGGGTTGCCGCCATGCGCAGCCGCGAACTCACCAACAAGGGCATCGCCACGTTCCATCGCGCGGCAAAGGCCGACGGCGCGGACAAGTCGGGGCTCACGGCGCTCACGTACGCGGTGATGACAAACAACGCGACGGATGCCGCCATCGCCGTCGCTCTCGCCAACACGCTGTTCTTCTCGGCCGCGACGGGCGAGGACAAGACCAAGGTGGCGCTGTACCTCCTCATCACCATCGCGCCGTTCGCGATCATCGCTCCGTTGATCGGCCCGATGCTCGACCGGCTCCAGCACGGCCGGCGCCTCGCGCTTGCCACTTCGTTCGGTCTCCGGACGATCCTCGCGATCACCCTGGTCTTCAACTTCGACAGTTGGGTGCTCTACCCGGCCGCACTGGGAATGATGGTGCTGAGCAAATCGTTCTCGGTGCTCAAGAGCGCGGTCACACCGCGTGTGCTGCCACCCGAGATCGATCTCGTCCGTGTCAATTCACGGCTCACGGTCTTCGGCCTCCTCGGCGGCACCATCGGCGCAGGCGCCCTTGCGGGCGCGCTGGCCATGGCCACCGGATCGGTGGGCGCGCTGTGGCTGGCCGCAGTGGTGACCGTGCTCGGTGCGTACCTCAGTATGCGCATCCCGTCCTGGGTGGAGGTCACCGAAGGTGAGGTTCCGGCCACGCTCACGTACCACGGCGACGAGCGCCCGACGGAAGTCATCGGACGCACTCGCGTCATGACTCCGGACGGTGCGGCGTCGGTGAAGTCAGGCAAGCGCAGGCAGCCCCTGGGACGCGAGGTGATCACGGGGCTGTGGGGTAACAGCACCATTCGTGTCCTCACCGGCTTCCTCACCCTGTATATCGCGTTCGTCGCCAAGTCCCGCACCGAGCACGAACCGCTCGTCCAGGCCGCCATGCTGGGACTGGTGGGGGCGGCCGCCGGTATCGGCAACTTCAGCGGCAACGCTGCCGGTGCCCGGCTCAAGCTCGGCCGTCCCGCGCTGATCGTGCTCCGATGCACGGGTGGCGTCTGGCTCATCGCCGTGCTCGCCGCCCTCACCGACAACCTGATGACCGCCGCACTGGCCACTCTCGTTGCCTCCGCCGCAAGCGCGCTGGCCAAGGTGTCGCTCGACGCCTCGCTGCAACACGACCTTCCCGAGGAATCGATCGCATCCGGATTCGGCCGGTCGGAAACTGTGCTGCAGTTGAGCTGGGTCGTCGGCGGTGCGCTCGGAGTGTTGCTGCCCACCGAGTACTGGATCGGCTTCAGCGTGGTTTCCGCCGTCATGACCGTCGGACTCGTTCAGACCGTTCTCAGCTATCGCGGACGCACCCTGTTGCCCGGGCTGGGAGGCAAACGGCCGGTTGTGGCCGAACAGGAAATCACCGAGCCCCTCTCGCACGCCCGATCGAACAGAAACGAGTAGTGAACATGCAGGCGCGTACCAAGAAGATCCTGGCACTGATATCGGTGGGGCTGGTGATAGTGCTCGTGGCCTTCGTCGGGGTCGTGTACGCACTCGTCCGTGATTCACCCGCCGAGCCTCCGGTCATCACAGCCTTCGCACACGACCGCGCGGCGCAGGTAACACCGCTGGTGTACTGCAGCCTGTACCTGGAGGACTGCGTCACCAGCGACTTCGCCGAGATCGACGTCCCCGCCGGCTATCCACTCCAGTTGTCGCTTCCGCAGGAGATCGTGGACGCGCCGTGGCGGCTGATGGCGATCTACCAGGACCGGGCGGGCCAACTCGTCGTTCGTGAGGAAGCGCACCACGCCGGCGAGGTGCATGCGGTCACCATCCCGTCGTCCGAGGACCTTCAGCTCGCCGGAGTCGAGATCCAGTTGCCCTCCGCAGTGATCGACGACCGCGGACTCACGCATGCGCGCGCGGCCTGGTCGATCAAGACGGCCGCCTGACCCGCCGACAGCAAAGGGCCCCCGCATGGTGCGGGGGCCCTTCTCGCCGACTGCAGACGGCTGTCTGGAACTCAGCTGTCGAGTTCGCGGGCCACGGCGCGGACTACCTCGGAGATGCGCTGGGCCGTCTTGCGGTCCGGGTACTTGCCCTTACGAAGGTCGGGCTGCACCTTCGCCTCGAGCAGCGTGATCATGTCCTCGACCATCCCGTGCAGCTCGTCCGGCGTGTGCTTCCTGGCTTCCGGCTCCCTGCGTCCGGCGTGCTGGCGCACGGACGGTGCCGGATCGAGCACCTTCAGGCTCAGCGCCTGGGGGCCGCGGCGACCGGCAGCCATTCCGAACTCGACTCGCTGGCCGGCCTTGAGGCCTTCGACACCTTCGGGCAGAGCGGACGCACGCACATAGACGTCCTCCCCCTCTTCCTGTGACAGAAAGCCGAAACCCTTTTCGACGTCGTACCACTTCACCTTGCCGGTCGGCACCGCGTTCACCCGCTCATCGTTTGAGGTGCAGTTCGGTATGCACGTGTCGTATGCATGTGTCGCTCTGCAACCTTGCTATGCAAAACAACGCGCCCCACCTCAGGTGCGGGACGCGCAGGAGCCCTCAGTCTACCTTGCACACACCCCGTCCGACATCCGGGTTTCAGGCGTTATCGTTGCCGGTGTGGCCCACGAATCGTCTCCGAACACTCCACGCACCCCTCGCGGAAAAGATGGCCTGGTGCGCACCGCACTCGCACTCTTCGCCGTCGGGGTCGTCGCGATCACGGCCATCTTCCTCACCCCACTACTCACCGACAGCGACCCCGGCCTCGTCCTGTACGTGATCGCGCTCGCGTGCCCCCTCGGTTTTCTTCTCGGCATCATCGCGGCGTTGAGACAGGGCAGACGCGCGCGCTGACAGGACCTTCGCCTGCCTCCTCCTACATCTTCCGACGGGACGATCATGAGACTGCTCCTCAACATCATCTGGCTGATATTCGGTGGACTGTGGCTCGCACTGGGTTACTTCCTGGCAGGGATCGTCTGCTGCATTCTGATAATCACCATTCCGTTCGGCATCGCATCGTTCCGGGTGGGCGTCTACGCGCTGTGGCCCTTCGGGAAGACGGTCGTCAACAAGCCCACTGCCGGAGTCGGCTCACTGGTCGGCAACGTGATCTGGGTCATCGTGGCGGGATTGTGGCTCGCGATCGGGCACCTCGTCACCGCACTGGCGATGGCGATCACGATCATCGGCATCCCTCTGGCGGTCGCGAATCTCAAGATGATTCCCATCTCGCTGATGCCCCTCGGCAAAGACATTGTCGACGCACCACGGATCGTGTGACGTTTCTCACATAACGTCCGGATAACGGTAGGGCAACGGCGAGACGATCAACTGCCCTCATCGCTACTAGCTGGGAAGAGTCCGGCGAACGCCAATCAGGCTCTACATCAACCGAAGACACTCCGCGTTATCAAATGGTGACATCGAGGCCTCGGCCCATTACCGTCGTCACCGGTCGAGCAAATCTCGGCCACATCCGGCCCGCCGCGCCAAACCCTGTCCCGCGGGTACCGGAGTCCCGACGAAGCATTCCAGGGACGGGGACGGGGGACCCAACAGTCCTCCAGGGAACGACAGTTCCCAGAAGGACACCGGTCCGGCCGTGCAGCGCACGACTCGACCTCGGGGTGAAGCCAGACCCTCTCCAGCCAGGAGAGGAGAGGCCGGGCGACCTCTCAGCCCGAACCCGACAGCTGACCTCGCAGGCGCGTGTGGAGAGGATCTCGACCACAATGAGCGGACGCCATCGCAAGCCCACCACCACCGGCCGCACCGTCGCCAAGGTTGCCGTCACCGGCGCCATCATGGGCGTCGCCGGAGCCGCCTTCTCGGGCACCGCAAACGCTGCCCCCGATTCCGATTGGGACCGCCTCGCACAGTGCGAGTCCGGTGGAAACTGGGGCATCAACACCGGTAACGGTTTCCAGGGCGGACTCCAGTTCTCGCCCAGCACCTGGAACGCACACGGCGGCACCCAGTATGCCGCCGCCGCCAACCAGGCTTCTCGCGAAGAGCAGATCGTCGTCGCCGAGCGCGTGCTCGATTCCCAGGGCTGGGGCGCATGGCCGTCCTGCTCCTCGAGCCTCGGTCTGAGCAGCGCTCCCACCGCACGCCAGGCGCCGGCCACCAAGCCCGAGGTCCCCGCCGCACCGGCCCTGCCCGACCTCACCAGCGGCATCCCGAGCACCGCGTCGCCGTATGCCGACGCCGTCGAATCGGCGATCGACGCAGTCAAGGCTCAGGGCATCGACATCGATCCCCAGGTCCTGCAGTTCATCGACGCCAACAAGGCACTGCTCGGGTAGCCGAGCACCAGCAACCCGAGAAGCGGGGCCCCGCCCCAGCCGGGGCGGGGCCCCTTTTTCGAGTGCGGTTTCTAGCGATTGATCACGGTACGCGGATGCGCGTACGG
>NZ_JBAQEO010000693.1:0-7189 GCF_049286785.1 Rhodococcus sp. (in: high G+C Gram-positive bacteria)
CCCCACTTGCACCGCCTCCCCACCGAGCAGACCCTGCACCCGCACCAGCGCCCGTTTCGCCCGTTCGTCGTGATCACCGACCCCACCCCACAACCCCAGCTGCAGGGCACCGGCCGCCACCACCTCCACCGGCTCCAGCCGCAGAACGGCAATACCCGCGGTCGGCCGCTTCTCACTACGACCGGTCAGCCACCCGTCCAGCTGCCATCGCACCCGATCCGCTGTCGCATCCGGTGTCAGTGGTTCCGCGCACCGCCACGTGCGGGACAGTTGCTCCCCGTTTCCCGTACTCGCCGACACCGACAGCCGGGTACAGGCCACCGCCGCATCCGACAACTTGCGATGCAGCTTCTCGGCCAGCGCCCGGCCCGCGAACGCTGCCGCATCCACCCGCTCGATCACGGGATCGAGATGCTCCTCCACCTCCAGATCGGGGGGCAGCGCCCGGGCAGACGGCGGACGCTCCGGCTCCCCACGCGCCGCCCGATGCGCAAGCACCGCATCGGTTCCGAACCGGGAAGCCACATCGCCTGCCGACAACGCAGCGAAGGCGCCGATCGTGCGCAAACCCAGCCGATGAAGAAGATCGACCAGTTCACCGCGATGAGGTGCCGAGAGACTGGGCTCAGCTGCCAGTTCCCGCATGGGAAGTGACTCGAGGAAATGCGCACCTCCACCAGGAGGGACGATGATCCCGCGGCGGGCCGCGATCACAGCGGTGGACAGTTGATCCGCAATGCCGACCTGGCACTCCACCCCCACCGCCGACACCTCGTCCACCAGCCGTTCCGCCGCAGCCTCCTCCGAACCGAGATACCGGGCCACACCACGCGCCGACAGCACCACCAGACCCGGACGTAACACCTCCACGCCGGGGGCCACCGCGTCGATCGCCGAAGCCACCGGCTCGAACAACCTCGCGTCCCGGTCGGGGTCCGTGGGAACCACATGCAATCGAGGGCACCGCGCCTGGGATTCGCGGCGACGCAGCCCCCTGTAGACCCCGTCTGCACGGGCAGTGGCAGAACAGGCGACAACACGATTACCCGACGTCACCGCCACCGGCCGGGTCGGCGGAAGATCCGCCGCCGCAGCCGCCGCGACCGCAGGCCAGTCGGGACACCACAGCGCCAGCACCCGGCTCACAGGCCCACCACCTCCACCGGCAAGGGCGAAACCGCCGGCCGAGACTGCCCCACCCACTCCACACGTCCCTGCACCGCACGCACATCCAGCCGGGTGGTACGCGGCTGGAACGACCTCCCACGGGCACACACGGCCAGACTGAGAGAACGCAGCCGGCCACACCCCCGGTCCCGGGTTCCGTTGCCCAGTCCGGCATAACCGTGAACACGGGCATCCAACCGCAACTCCGCACCGTCCCAGTGCCCTTCGGTGACGATCAGCGTCGAGCCCTTGCTCCGTGCGCGGGCCACCACCGCACGCGCCCGCGACGGCGTCACCGACGCTCCGCCCAACCCGAGGACCACCAGATCCATACCGTCCAACAGAACCGCGGCAATTTCCACCGGATCCGCACCCGGGTCGGGGATCAGAGCCAGCCGATCCAGCTGTGCCCCCATCTCGACGGCCGCCAGCACTCCGAACCGGGGTTGCCCGATCACCGCGACATGGCCGCCGCCTGCAGTCACCGAAGCCACCAACCCCAGCAGAAGTGAGGTGGCACCCGACACCGACACCACCGAACCGCGTACCAGTCCCCCTCGTGGAAGAAGTTCGGCCAGCGCAGCCGGAACCGGGAGCACATCGGCGGTAGTCGCATCGGGCGACGGGTCCGCCACCGCTTCACCGCGAGCAGGAACAGCCGTCATCCGTCGCCGGAGGTAGTCCAGACGCTCCTGCCGAGACAGTCCCGACAACTCGGCCACCTCAGCCAACTCGACACCCCTGACACTCGGCACCAACAGCGGTCGGCAACCACGGGGAAGACGCGGCTCGAACAGACGCTATATTCGAACGTATTTTCGAACGCTTCCCAGTAAAGCCGGTCTGCGAGGGCCCGTCAAGTGGCCGGCGAACACCCAGGTCACACCCCGTCATACGAGCCGGGCGGGGGCCATCCACTAACCTGAACACGTGATGCAGCAGGAGCAGAGCGAAAGGGGCATCGGACCCGAATATCTGGTGGCCGGAAGATACCGTCTGCAGTCCAAACTCGGCGGTGGTGGAATGGGCGCGGTATGGCTCGCGCGAGACACCTTGCTGCACCGCGACGTCGCCATCAAGCAGGTCACCACCACGGCCGGACTCGACCCGGAGGAAGCCCGCCGCGTACGGGAACGCACCATGAGGGAAGGGCGCAACGCCGCCAAACTGACCCATCCCCACTCCATCGCGATGTACGACGTGGCGCTCGAAGCCGGCGAACCCTGGCTGGTCATGGAGTACCTGCCGTCCCGCAGCCTCGCCCAGGCGATGAACATCGCCGAAACCCTGCCTCCTCTCGAAGTCGCGCAGATCGGTGCCCAGGTCGCCGACGCGCTAGCCGCCGCCCACGCCGCCGGAATCGTGCACCGCGACATCAAACCGGGCAACATCCTCATCGCCGACCGCGGCCGCGAACTCGGCACCGTCAAGATCAGCGACTTCGGTATCGCCCGCGCCAAGGGAGACGCCGCCGACAACGCCGGCGGCGTCATCACCGGCACACCCGCCTACTTCTCCCCCGAGGTCGCCCGGGGACAGGACCCCACCGAGGCGAGCGACGTCTTCTCCCTCGGCTCCACGCTGTACACCGTGATCGAGGGGCAACCGCCGTTCGGAATCGACTCCGATTCCATCGCCCTGCTCCACCGCGTCGCGAGGGCGGAGATCTACCGTCCGAGCAAGGCCGGGCCGCTCACCGACACCCTGCTCCACCTCCTCGAACCCGACCCGGCGCGTCGTCCCACCATGGCCGAGGCTCGGGACGAACTCGCCCGAGTCGCCATGGCGGGTGACGGCGACGTCGCCCATCTCGTCGGCTCCCCCGTCTATTCCGCAAACGGAACCATCCCGGCCTGGGCCCATCGCTCGACCCCTCTCCCGCCCACCCACAGGCGCAGCAAACTCGTCGGCTCCACGCTCGCCGGCCTTCCCGCGGCGCCTCAGAGCACACCCCTGAGGAATGTGCCCCGACCGCTCGGGCGGCTGCAATGGCCTGCCCGTCCGGCACCCGGCTCGCCTGCACCGAGCCTCCGCGATCAGGTGGCCGCCTGGGCGCCCATCGCCATGGGTGTCATGATCGCGATCCTGATACTGGCAGTTCTCGTCGCCGTGATCGTGCTGCTGGCCCAGCCCTGAGGACCGGCGGCTCGACAGTTCGGTGGCCCGTCAGTCGATCCGGCGGCGATGCGCCCATCTCGTGAGTGCATTCCGATTGGACTGCTGCGTCTTCCGCAGCACATTGGAGGCATGCGTCTCCACTGTCTTCACCGAGATGAACAACTCCTCGGCGATCTCGCGGTACGTGTAACCGCGCGCGAGTAGACGCAGCACCTCCAGTTCACGCGGAGTCAGCGAGTCCAGTTCCGGATCCAATTGCGGCTCAGGGACGTTCGAGCGGCCGGTGAACGAATCCAGGACGAAGCCGGCGAGCCTCGGACCGAACACTGCATCGCCACCGGCAACGCGCCGCACACCGTCGGCAAGTTCCGCACCCGAGATGGTCTTGGTGACATAGCCGCGCGCACCCGCCCGGATCACCGCGATGACATCTTCCGCCGCGTCGGAGACACTGAGCGCCAGGCACACCGGCCCCGACTCGATGCCCCGCAACACGGCCACGCCGCCGCCGTCGGGCATGTGCACGTCGAGAAGGACGACGTGCGGTGCGGTGGCATTGATCCCGGCCACCGCCTCCGCGACACCACCTGCCTCGCCCACCACCTCCATGTCGGCTTCCCGGGCGAGTTCGGTCCGCACACCGGACCGGAACACGGCATGATCATCGACGAGAAAGACACGGTACGGCGGTGCCTGGGGCAAGGTCACTTGGGCTGTTCCTCAACGTGGCTCGTGGGGACGGTGGTGCCGTCCCACTCTAAACCGGCGTCGTCCGCATCCTCGGTCGTACCGCCTCCCGCCGAGGCGCGTCCGTTCCGGGGCATGTGGATCCGCACCTCGGTGCCCTTGCCGGGCGCCGACCGGATGTCGACCCGACCACCCCGCCGTTCGATCCGTCCACGGATGGACTTCGCCAGCCCCTGACGATCAGGCGACACCTCGTCGACGTCGAATCCGACGCCGCGGTCCCGGACGAACACGCTGGCCTGCTCGCGTTCTACTTCGGCGAACAGGTTGATGTCGGTCTCCCCGGAATGCTTGGCGGCGTTGACCAGAGCCTCCCTCGTCGCCCCCAGCAATGCGGTGAAACTCTCCTTCGACAGGCCCTCGCCCGTCCCGTCCACGTCGAGCGTCACATCCCCCACGGTGACCGGCCGGACCGTCACCCCGTGCTGGTCCTCCACCTCCCCGGCGATGATGCGCAGGGCCTCGGCCAGGCTCGAATGATCGGCATCTCCCCCACCGAACAACCACTTACGCAGTTCCCGTTCCTGACCCCGCGCCAGCCGCGCGACCTCCTGCGGACAATCGGCCTGCTTCTGGATCAGCGCCAACGTCTGCAGCACCGAGTCGTGCAGATGCGAGGCGATCTCCTCACGCTCCTCGTTGCGGATCCGGGCAGCACGCTCGGCGCCCAGCGCCCGCCACATCCGGAGCCACAGCGGCACCGTCAGGAGTCCGGCACCGATGAGAGTCACCACAACGGCCAGCACCGACGACCGCAGGGCGTCGAGATCCACCTGCGCGAGAATCACCACGCCCAGACCCGACACGATCAACGTCACCCCACCGAGCACGCGGGCCCACGTCAGAACCGTCGGCCTCTGCGGCAACCCGATGACGGTGCGCGGCCCCTCCGAATCGAACTCGCGCCACACCAGCGCCGCACCCACCGCAACCACGATGATCGGCGCGATCACCGACCCCGCGCGTCCACTGAACAACCACGACAACGTGGACGCACCGGCCAGCCCGAGCGCGATCAGACCGTAGGCCTGGCGCCGCTCCGCACCGCCGGGCTTCTCCGTGTCCGACCCTGCCGACGTGAAGATCCACAGCAACCCGTACGCGAAGATTCCCGCACCGGCCAGTGCCGCCAGAAGAGCGAACGCGATCCGCACCTTGAGAACATCGACATCGAGATGATCGGCGAGACCGCCTGCTACCCCGCCCACGATGCGGCCACCGGCCCGGCGTTCGAACCGGGGCAGAGGAACACCGCCGGGCGGCGCGGGGGCAGCATTCGACACGGGTTGCACACCGTCGATACTGGCACGATCCCGCGGCCGGGGCATCAGGGTCCGACCCTGAAGCCCCGGCGTGGTTGCACCCGGACGACACCGAAAGATCAGGGTAGTTCCCGATGTACCCTCGCCGTCTGCTCCGCAACGATGGTCGTATGAACAATGGGAGCTTCCACGAGCAGATGCAGGATCTGTGGCGGACGCGGCCGGTGCGCCTGCCCAGCCGAGGCCACGTAGCAGGAGTCTGTGCGGGTATCGGGCACCGGTACAGCGTCGACCCCGTCCTGGTGCGGGTCGCCTTCGTCGTGTCCACCATCTTCGGTGGTGCCGGCGTGCTCCTCTACCTCGCGTGCTGGCTGGCGCTCCCGAAGTCGGGCGACCCGGCCTCACCCGCGGAGTCACTGATAGGTCGCGGTTACTCTTCCGATTCCGGCACCAAGACGATCGTCCTGCTCGTCGCGTTCGCCATCGCGATCACCACCGTCGGACCGTTCGGCGTCGGACTCGGCGGATCCGGACTGATCAGCCTGGCGCTGATGCTGGGCGGGCTGTGGCTGCTGTACCAACGGCAACCGGTACCTCCCGCGCCCGCTGCCGGCCCGGCCGTTCCCGGTGCGTCCACCGGATACCCGGGAACCACCTTCTCCCCCGGCCAGTTCGGCGCCAATCAGTTCGGCGCCAATCCGTTCGGCGCCAATCCGTTCGGCGCCAATCCGTTCGGCGCGGGCCCGTACACCGGCTACAGTCCGTACACGCGACTCCCCGACTCCTACACGCCGAGCAGCCCATCTCCTGCCGAGGCGAGTTCCCCGGCCCCGCAGGCCGCCGCCGATCCCGAACGGCAGCAGGTTTCGTTCGACAAGCAGGCTTCCGAGGAGGCCGAGGCCGGGGTGCCGACGGCAACAACACCGTCGGACACCTTCGCCCCACTCGAACCGCGGCCGCCCGCATGGGATCCGCTCGGTGTCGCACCCTTCGCATGGGATCTTCCCGAACCGGCCCAGAAGGCTTCCGTGCCGACCCCTATGAAGCGGCAGCATTCTCGACTGACCACCACCGTGCTCGGCCTCGCGGTCCTGTCCGCCGCCGCGGCAACCGCGGTCGCCGTCGCCACCGGATCCGACTGGCTCACACCGGGCAGGATCGGCGCGATCGCGCTTGCGGTGATTGCGGTGGGACTGCTGGTGGGCAGCGTTCTGCGCAAGGGCTACGGGTTGCTCGTGGTGACCGGCCCGCTGGCGGGATTCGTCGTGCTGGCTTCGCTCGTCGGTCCTCTCGAACTGGAGGGCGAGAGCTTTGGCGAGCACACCTGGAAACCGCTGTCCGCCGCCGATCTCGAGCCTGAATATTCCGGAAATTTCGGAACTTACGTCGTCGATCTCAGGAACGTCACGCTGAACAAGGACGAGACGGTGACGGTAGATGCGAAGTTCGGCGAAATGACGGTGATCGTGCCGCAGAACATGAACGTCCGCAACGATTGCAGCGTGCAGTTCGGTGAGGCGAGATGCCTGCCCGACGGTCTCGACGGCGGCGCCGACGGGAAGGACGGTCCCGTCCTTAACCTCGACGTGAATGCCCAATTCGGAGAAGTGGAGGTGCGCCGTGGATGACAGAGGCGAAACGCAGGAGTTCGATCGGACAGAGGGAAAGCGGAGACGACCGTCCCCCCTCCTGCTGCTGACAGGCCTGACCGCACTCGCGATCAGCTTCTGGGCGCTCGCCGGGCCGTTCTCCGTCGAACCGCTGACGAACGTCGAGTTCCGCTGGCTCTTCGTGGGGGCCGCGGTGGTGGTCGGTGTGGTGCTCGTCTTCGCACCCCATCGCCGCACCTAGACGACTGACAGCAGTGAGCGCGGCGCGGGGACCCCCGCGCCGCG
>NZ_JBAQEO010000694.1:0-5949 GCF_049286785.1 Rhodococcus sp. (in: high G+C Gram-positive bacteria)
GCACCGGACAGAAGCAGAATCTGGGTGACAAGGTGCCGTCGGTGGCACTGCTGAGCGACCGGGGCACCCACGGCACCGCCGGCACCTGGGAAATGGTCAGCCCCATGCCCATTGCGTGGGGCACCCGTGATGCTGCGGTGCGGGCCCGGGCCGAGGAAGCCATCGACCGGGCCGAGTGGGACTTTCTGCAGAGCCGGATCGGGTTGTCGTCACAGATCCGCGAGAGCGCCGACCAGCGAGTCGCCGTGCCCGCGGCCGAACTTCCGGAGAGTCTGCGGTAGAACGTTCACCCGTCACACAGGTCCGCTCATACCCGGCAAGTGGTGGCACCCGGTACTGGTAACGGTCGGTCACCCCACGGAAGACGGCCACCCCGCGGCCGGCTTGCGTGGATCGCCTGCCAGCAGGGCCGCGGCCCAGGCATCACGCCTGCGACCACGCTGGACGAGCCCGAGCCGCTGGATACCTTCGTACTGGAACCCCACGTTGCGGGCAACCCGCGCCGAACTGTGGTTGCCGACGAAGGCACGCCACTCGATCCGCTCCAGACCCATCCCGTCCGAACGGAAGCCGAAATCGCACACCACTTTCACCGCGGCAGTCATGACTCCCCGCGAACGGGCACCCGCCGCCAGCCAGTAACCGATTTCCGCAGCGCTCTCGTCGTGGCTCATGAGGCCGATCATCCCTGACACCGTCCCACCCGCGCGGAGTCGGATCGCCCAGGTCGGATTACGGTCCGCCCACCCGACGGGGACTGTGCGCCGCACGAAGCGCTCCGCGTCGGCGCGCGTATAGGGCTCGGGCAGGGTGGTCCATTCCGCGATGTCCGGGTCTGCGCACGCGGTCGTGATCGCGCCGGTATCGGAGGCCACCGGCGCACTCAGCCACACACCGTCAGCGGACAGGTCGACGACGAACATGAATTGCAGCGTATCGCTGGCGGCCCGGATTCCGGCCCGCGCCTCCCCCATGTCGGGTATCGTTTACGTGCGGGAACAGGCCTGGTGGCGCCGTGAAGGGTGGCGCCGGGCGGCGTCCTCTCGGGTCGGAGGCAGGCCGTGAGCACGATCGGATTTCACGTCGGTATCCAGTCCGGTGACGGCATGATGGCGCGGTTCGGCCAGGCCGCCGGGCTCATCGCGGCCGGGGAAGAGCCGGATTCATTCGTCGAGGATTTTCTCCGCATCATCGAGGCCAGGGGACTGGAGGGCCCCTACCCCGCCCCGGCGATCGCATCGGACCTCATGAGCCTGACGTGCGAGCGCGGCGTTTTCGCCGCCCCGTCCTTCGGGGTGGTGGCGGCACTCGACAGCGCTGTGTGGGTCCTACTCCATCGCAGCACATGGGCCTACATCCATACCGGCGGAAAGACATTCGGCCTGTCCGGGCGACGCGCACTCACCTGGATCGATCAGATCGTCGTCGGTCCGGTCGAAAGTATCGCGGTGACCTGCGTCGAAGGTGCGCGGTTACGGGTAAATCCGCTATCGGACCTGCGCTCGGGTCGTGTTTCCGGCACGGGATTCGTGGTGCACCCCTACAGCAGTGCCCCGCAACCCGACCTGGGCGGGCCGCCCCCCGAATCGTCCGGTCCCGCCGAGGCTGTCGGGACTCCGCCGGAACAGATCGATTCCGAGGACCGACAGGATCGCGATCGGACGAGCCGCACACCGCCGGACTGACCGGCGCCTATCGCAGCGCGGGCAGCACCTCGCGTTCGAAGATCTCGAGTCCCGACGTGTCGTACGCGGCTTCGGGGAAGTAGAAGATGCCGTAGGTCAGGCCCTGCGTTTTCAGCGCCGACAGCTTCTCCACGATTTGCGCCGGAGTCCCCACACCGGGCATGCCGCGGAACGCGGCGAGGGCGCCCTCTGCGGCCTCGGCGCCCACATAGGGGGTGAGGCGTTCCTGCAGGGTGATCAGCCGCTGCTCCACCTCGGCCTCGGTGGTGCCGATCGCGACGTTGTAGTTGGCGGACCGGACGATCGCGTCGAAGTCGGTTCCGACGGTGTCGCAGTGCCGGCGCAGGATCTCGGATTTGTGGGCGAATCCTTCGAGGGTGCCGTCGAAGTTGGTGTACTGCGCGTACTTCGCCGCGATCTTCAGCGTCACCTTCTCTCCGCCGCCGGCGATCCACAGCGGAATGCCGCCTTCCTGCGCCGGGAGTGGGCGGACGACGGCTCCGTCCACCTGATAGTGCTTGCCGTCGAAAGTCGCGACACCATTGGCCCAGGCCTGGCGCATGATCTGCACTCCCTCGTCGAGCCTGCCGAGACGCTCACCGGCAGTGGGAAAGCCGTACCCGTACGCACGCCACTCGTGTTCGTACCAGCCGCCACCGATGCCCATCTCGACGCGTCCGCCCGAGATCAGGTCGGTGGTGGCGGCAACCTTGGCCAGGTACGCCGGATTTCGATACCCCATCGCCGTGCACATCTGGCCCAGGCGCACCCGGGAGGTGACGGCGGCGAATGCGGCCATCAGAGTCCATGCCTCGTGTGTCGCTTCCTCGGTGGGTGCGGGCACGGTGTGGAAATGGTCGTAGACCCAGAGCGAGTCCCAGGGACCCTGATCAGCACGCAATGCGAAGTCTCGCATCACCGGCCACTGATCGGTGGGATCGATTCCGACGAGATCCAGCCGCCAACCCTGGGGAACGAACAGTCCGAAGCGCATACCCGAATGCTACCTACACATCGAGTATTTCGAGCGCCGACGATCACTGCGCACTCGCCCTGGGGTCGAACCTGCGGTGCACGTAGTCGGGACGCCGTTGTACCAGGCAACGAAGTCGGTTGTGGCCACAACTACCGGGAGTTTCCGCTCCTGGATGTCGAGTTGGCGGTCCTTCGAGAGTCCCGACGGCATAGATCACCGCGTGATGATCGAGCAGGTCGTCGTGGGTGAGATGCCTCCCGATCTCCACGTTGAGAGGGAATCGGGAATCCGGGCTTGGCTGCGATCGTGTCACAACACTTCGGTATCGAACATCTCCACCTCGACCGCGTCGGTTCTTACGACGAGGACGCCGCAAGATCTGATGCAGAGAGGAAGCTCAGCGAGTGCGTGTGGGCGAACGCAATGCTTTCCGCCTCGTCGGCCATCGCCGTCCCGTCCGCGGGTGACACCAGTTCGCACACGGCTGCCAGAGGACGCAAGCCGGCGCGGGTCATGACCCGAACAACCGCACCCGACGTGCCGGGGTCGTTGGCGTTCACCACCATCGGTGCCACGTGGCCGGGTCGAGTCAACGCGGCGGGGCCGGCGGCCACATCGGCGATGGTGCGGATCGTTTGCGCACGATCCGCGGCCGAAATGCCGGTGCCGATGCCTTCGGACGCGTCGACGGTCACCGTCAGCTCGTGGCAGCCCTGCGACTCGGCAAGCGCCCACATCGGGGGAAGTTGTAGCCGGATGCAATCGGACTCGGGCACAGTTACCTTCACGAAGCCCGAGGTGTATCGGACCATGAATGCGAGACACGCCGTGGTGGCGAACTCTGCGGCGACGACCAGAACCGCTTCGCCGACAACAGGATCGAACAGGACGATGATTCTTCCTGCGGCGATGTCGGCGGCCACGCGTTCAACGCGCGCGAATACCGGATCGTGCGTCGCCGCGGCGACCCGAGAACCGAGATTGTGCAGCTTGATGAACTCGGTGATGGACATTGCGCTCTCCTGGCTGGATTCGTCCGCTATCGCTGTACTCGTCCGGCAGTGAATGCCGCGATCGCGTCGCGGAAGCCGTCCGATGTGGTGAGCCCGATCTGTCCGGCTCGTTCGCGGGCCAACGCGTTCGGTAGCTCCGACAGTGTAGACGCGTTGAGTGCGAACTTCGTGGTCTCGACAGCCCCCTGCGGATACGAGATGAGCCGCCCGACCACGGATTCCAGCTCAGCTTCGAAGGATTCCGGTTCGGACACGACCGCAACGAGTCCGAGCTGCACAGCGTCCCGTGCGGTCACCCGCTCTCCCAACAGACTCATTCGCATCGCGGTTGCTCTGCCGACAGCTGCGGCGACGAGGGCCGTGGAACCGCCGTCGGGCATCAGACCGATCGAGGTGAAAGGCATCGAGAAGAAGGTGTCGGAACGGACGATCGCGAGGTCCGCGGCGACCGCAAGGGATACCCCGACGCCCACAGCCGGGCCGCGTACCGCTGCCACGACGGGACGGGTAACCCCGGTAATGGCCGTGATGCACCGTGCGGCAGCATCGGCGGTGCACTCGGTGTTCTCCACGGACAGTGGATCCTCAACCTCGAGGTCCCCACCTGCGCAGAACGCCCGTCCGGTTCCGGACAGCACGATGACACGAACGCCGGGGTCTTCTCCTGCCCTGGTGATCTCGTCGGCGAGGCGATCGAGGGTTGCCGCGTCCACCGCGTTCATGCGCTGGGGGCGATCGATCAGGATGTGGCGTACCGGGCCGTCGTTGCGGATGTCGACGGTCATGGTAATACCTTTCCGGCGAAGCGGGCGATCTCGTCGACACCGTTTCGTGCTTGGGGGAGGAACTCGGTGAACAGCGTCCATGCGTGGCACGTGTTCGGGTACACCGACAACGTGCTCACTCCCCCGGCCACCCGGACGGAATTGTGGATCCGCACCGCGTCGTCGAGAAGGATCTCGCTATCGCTCGCCAACAACAGGATCGGAGGAAGGCCGGTGAGGTCGGCGAAGACCGGGGAGGCTAGAGGGTGGTCGCGGTCGTGTCCGCGGAGGTACGCCGCCGCCAGCATGCCGATCGAGCGCTCCGTGATCACCAGGTCGATGTCGCGGTTGGTGGTGACACTCGCCCCGGATGCCGTGAAATCGGCGAGCGGAGACACCGCCACGGCGGCAGCGGGCAGCGTGGCGCCGCGGTTCCGGATGTCGACCAGGACGGACACCGTCAGACCGCCGCCGGCGGAATCACCACCGACGATCGTGCGCTCGGACCCGTACTCGGCGATCAGGGCATCCACCACGGCGGCAGCGTCCTCGAGCGCGGCGGGGAACGGATGTTCCGGGGCGAGCCGGTAGTCGGGCAGGACGACCACGGACCCGAGCGCCCGCGATAGTGCGGCCGCAGCGTGGCGGTAGCCGTGAGGACTGCCCATGACGTAGCCACCGCCGTGGAACCATACGAGGACATTGTCGTCGACCGCGGATCCGGCCACGACGCGCAATGCCTCGACGCCGCTGACCACGATCGCGTCGACCGAAACATCTTCGGCAAGATCCGATTCGAGCATCATTGCGTCGAGGTTGTGCCGCAGCTGGTCGAGCGAGAGCCGGCCGTTGCCGAACACCGCGGCGAAGGAATTGCGGGCACGCTCGAGCGCGGCGTCGGCCTCGACCGTCGTGCCGGGGGATTCCGTGTGTGTCATGCGTGCGCCCTGCCGGTGGTCGTGCGCGCCGGTGGGAGCGCAGCGTGGGTGCCGAAAACCCTGCCGTGGTACGTCAGGGGCGGAATCGTTTCGCTCACGATGTCCACCACGCGGCCGAACACGACCGTATGGTCGGCCACCTCCAGGGTCTCCATCACGTCCGCGGCGATCCAGTGCGGCACATCGGCGATGCGCGGCACTTTCCCGTCGACCCGCCAGGGCACGTTTTGGAACTTGTCCGGCCCCTTGCGCGCGAACTGCGCGGCGAGCTCCGACTGCCCGCTGCCGAGGACGTTCATCCCGAAGCGTCCCGATTCGAGGACAAGTGCCAGCAGGTCCGATCCCCGATCCAGGGAGACCAGCACCGACGGCGGTGACATCGATAGCGACGCGAAGGCACTCACGGTCGTGCCGTGGGGACGTTCACCGTCCATCGCGGTCACGACCGCGACGGGTGTACACACCGCGGCCATGGCGTCGCAGAACCGCGTCGCCAGTTCGTCGAGTTGCTGGGGCATGTCGGATGCCTTTCGTACGTGGTGATGCCCGGTGGGGGGGCTGGAGCGCGGGGGG
>NZ_JBAQEO010000695.1:0-2113 GCF_049286785.1 Rhodococcus sp. (in: high G+C Gram-positive bacteria)
GATTCTCCACAGCCATTCGCCCCTGTCGAATCCGATGGGCGAGGGCTACAGCTACGCAGCAGAGTTCGAATCCCTCGACGTCGAGGCTCTGAAGCGGGACATCTTCGAGGTGATGACGACCTCACAGGATTGGTGGCCGGCCGACTACGGCCATTACGGGCCACTCTTCATCCGGATGAGTTGGCATGCTGCAGGTACGTACCGTATCGCGGACGGTCGCGGCGGTGGCGGCAAGGGCGCTCAGCGTTTCGCGCCCCTCAACAGCTGGCCCGACAACGCGAGCCTGGACAAGGCGCGCCGGCTGCTCTGGCCTGTCAAACAGAAGTACGGCCGGAAGATCTCCTGGGCGGACCTCATCATCTTCGCCGGCAACTGCGCCTACGAATCGATGGGGTTCAAGACGTTCGGTTTCGGCTTCGGGCGTGAGGACATCTACGAGCCCGACGAGGTCTTCTGGGGGCCGGAGGACACGTGGCTCGGGGACGAGCGTTACAGCGGCGACAGGGAACTCTCCGGCCCCCTCGGTGCCGTGCAGATGGGCCTGATCTACGTGAATCCGGAAGGCCCCAACGGCAACCCGGACCCGATCGCCGCGGCCAGGGACATCCGTGAGACGTTCGGCCGCATGGCGATGAACGACGTCGAGACCGCCGCACTCATCGTCGGCGGCCATACCATCGGCAAGACCCACGGTGCCGCCACGGCAGACCACGTCGGTCCCGAGCCCGAGGCCGCCCCGATCGAGCAGCAGGGTCTGGGATGGAAGAACTCCTTCGGGACCGGCGTCGGTAAGGACGCGATCACCAGTGGTCTCGAGGGCGCGTGGACGCCCACCCCGAAGGAGTGGGACAACAGCTTCCTCGAGACCCTGTACGGCTTCGAGTGGGAGAAGACCAAGAGTCCCGCCGGTGCGTGGCAGTGGATCCCGAAGGATGGGGCCGGGTCCGATGCCGTTCCCGACGCCCACGACCCGTCGAAGAGGCATTCCCCGGTGATGCTGACGACGGACCTCTCGCTGCGGTTCGACCCGACCTACGGGCCGATCACCCGCCGGTGGCTGGACCACCCGGAGGAACTCGAAGCCGAGTTCGGCAAGGCGTGGTACAAGCTGCTGCATCGCGATATGGGACCCGTCTCCCGCTATCTCGGACCGTGGATCCCGGAACCGCAACTGTGGCAGGACCCCGTCCCCGCGGTCGATCACGAACTGATCGGGGAAGCTGACATCGCTGCTCTCGAGGGGAAGATTCTCGAATCGGGATTGTCCATCCCCCAGCTCGTCTCGGCGGCATGGGCGTCCGCGGCCAGCTTCCGCGGCACCGACAGGCGGGGTGGCGCCAACGGGGCTCGCATTCGCCTCGATCCGCAGAAGAACTGGGAGCTCAACGAGCCGGCCCGACTGCCCGAGGTGCTGTCGGTCCTCGAACGGATCCAGCAGGACTTCAACAGCACGCAGTCCGGGAACAAGAAGGTCTCGCTTGCAGACCTGATCATCCTGGCCGGATGCGCCGCCGTCGAGAAAGCGGCCGAGAACGCCGGGCTCGACATCACGGTCCCGTTCGCACCCGGCCGCACCGACGCCTCGCAGGAGCAGACCGACGCGGAGTCCTTCGCAGTGCTCGAACCCAGGGCCGACGGGTTCCGAAACTACCTCCGGGCCGGAGAGAAGCTGCCGGCAGAACGTCTGCTGTTGGACCGGGCGAACATGTTGACGCTGACCGCACCGGAGATGACGGTTCTGATCGGCGGGTTGCGCGCGCTGAACGCCAACTTCGGGAAGACCGCCCACGGCGTCTTCACCGACCGGCCCGAGGTGCTGACCAACGATTTCTTCGTGAACCTGCTCGACATGGACACGGAGTGGAAAACATCCGAATCGGCCGAGAACGTCTATGAGGGTCGCGATCGAGCCACGGGCGAGGTCAAGTGGACGGCCACCGCCGTCGATCTCGTCTTCGGTGCGAACTCGCAGTTGCGTGGAATCGCCGAGGTCTACGCCGGCGCCGACGCGCAGCAGAAGTTCGTGCAGGACTTCGTCTCTGCGTGGAACAAGGTGATGAACCTCGACAGGTTCGAGCTCGCCTGATCATCCGCACATCTCCTGCGGCGCCCC
>NZ_JBAQEO010000696.1:0-3524 GCF_049286785.1 Rhodococcus sp. (in: high G+C Gram-positive bacteria)
CCCAGGGCCGCAGGGGATCGACTGGTCCCAGCCGTTGATGACACCGGTCGGGAGCGGCGGCAGCCAAGCGGCTGAGCAACTGTTCCCGGAGAACACACCCAAGCAGAACGCCTTCGACACGATGACCAACGAGATCAACACCGGCTGGAACAACGGCGGAATGATCGGCATGGGAATCGGTTCCAACGTCGGCATGGCCATCGGATGTGTGTCGATCTTCCCGAACTTCATCGCCGGTTGCATCATCGGCACGGTCGTCGGTACGGTCGCCGGCGCCATCATCGGCATCGGAGTGGGAAATCCGAATGCACAACCGGCGGTAGAGCGGTTCTTCGCCACACCCTGAGCGAAGAACACACTGCAGCCCCGGCCTCACTCGGGCCGGGGCTGCAGGGTGTTTCCATCCGCTCTTCTACAGCGTCGCCCATCCGGCACATACGAGCGAAGCCACGGCTGGGACTCAGCCGCGCCCGTAATCCGGATGCTCGTGGTAATGCGTGGCGCCGATCGTGTGGAGTAGTTGGTGCACCGTGTCGTCCGTGAGGCGGTACCGCATCGACCGGCCGTCGCGCGTCGCCGACACCCAGCCCTGATTCCGCAGAAGGCGCAGGGCATGCGACACCGCCGTCCCACTCATCTCCAGTGCAGCCGCCAGATCCCCGACGCAGATGTCCGGTGCGTGATGCAGGCAGAGCAGCAGTCGTAGGCGGTTGCCGTCGGACAACAGTTCGAACCGGTTGACCCACCCGTCGATGTCCGGCGTGTGCAGGGCCGCCGCAGCACGCTGCACGTCGTCGGGGTTCAGGGAGGAAGCTGCGGCCA
Source organism: Rhodococcus sp. (in: high G+C Gram-positive bacteria) (assembly GCF_049286785.1). Classification (GTDB taxonomy): domain Bacteria; phylum Actinomycetota; class Actinomycetes; order Mycobacteriales; family Mycobacteriaceae; genus Rhodococcus_F. The sequence continues at coordinate 823 of NZ_JBAQEO010000696.1, forward strand.
CCAGCACAGTCTACAAATCGGGTTCAGCGCGATGCGGCGCTCATTCACTGATTCCGGTCCATCAGGGCCCGGCGCAGGATCTTGCCACTGGGCAGTCGCGGGACCTCTTCGAAGGAAATCGACCGGGGAGCCTTGAACCGCGCGAGCTTGTCCCGGCAGTAGGCGATGAGCTCGGCCTCGAGTTCGGGTCCCGCCTGGGCGCCGGCGGCAGGCTCGACCACCGCGTGCACGCGCTGACCCATCTCGTCGTCGGTCACACCGATGGCGGCGACGTCGAGAACCGATGGATGGAGCGCGAGGGCGTCCTCGATCTCCTGCGGGTAGATGTTCACCCCGCCCGAGAGGATGAGATCGGACCGCCTCGCCGACAGATACAGGTAACCCTCCTCGTCGACATGACCGAGGTCGCCCAACGTGTTCCAGCCCTTGTCGTTGAACGCCTCGGCGGTCTTGGCCGAATCTCCGAGGTACTCGAACCGTCTGATGTCGCTGAACCACACGGTGCCCACCTCGCCCACCGGCAGTTCCCGGCCGTCGTCGTCACAGATGTGAACCGCACCGATCACGGCCTTGCCGACCGACCCGCGATGGGTGAGCCACTGCGGGGTGTCGATCATGAAGAACCCGGTTCCCTCACTGCCCGAGTAGAACTCGACGAGTGTGGGACCGAACCAGTCGATCATGCGCTGCTTCACCTCGACCGGGCACGGCGCCGCCGCGTGGACGATCAACCGGATGCTGGACACGTCGTAGCGCTGCCGGACGTCGTCGGGGAGTTTCAACATTCGCACGAACATGGTCGGCACGAACTGTGCATGGGTGACGTGGAATCGCTCGATCAGTTCGAGGCACTGCCGGGAGTCGAACTTCTCCATGACGATTGCGGTTCCGCCGTTGCGGACGGTTCCGATCGTCCACCCCAGCGGGGCGGCGTGATAGAGCGGTCCGGGGCTCAGATACACCGTCTCCGGGCCGAAACCGAATGCGCTACGCATCAACTGATCGATGCCCACACCGGCACCGAAGGGTGCGCCCGTCAGCTCGGGAACGATTCCCTTGGGTCGCCCGGTGGTCCCGGACGAGTAGAACATGTAATATCCTTCGACTTCGTCCTCGATCGGTTCCACGGGCAGTCCCGCGACGGCATCTTCGACCCGTTCGACACCCTCGTATTTCTCGCCGACGACCAGGCGCGACGAGAGCGTGTCCGAGGCCGCCTCCGCTGCGTTTGCGAGGGCGATGAGGGACGCCGAGTGAATCAGTATCTTCGCGCCGCAGTTCGCGACGATATAAGCCGCCTCGTCGGTACTCAGGTGCCAGTTGACGGGCGTGTAGAGCAGACCGGCGCGCTGCGCCGCCCACACCACGGGGAACATCTCGAGCTGGTTCTCCATGAGGATGGCGATGTGGTCACCGGTGTCCAGGCCGCGGGCACGGAAGAGGTGCGCGATCTGATTGGATCGCTCCTCCAGCTCACGATAGATGAGCGCATCGCCCGATTGCCCCATCACGATCGCGGGCTTGTCTCCGTACTGCGCAGCCAGTTGCGTCAGATTCACGTCCCACTCCAGTCCGCAGAAGTATCACCTAGTGCATACAGTACGGCGAGCTCGCGGTCGACCCGGGTGCGGGGACCTGGAAGTCCTAAGATATGACTGAGTTAGCTTCGTTGCCGGGTGCGGTTCGTGTCGGCGCCGAAACCGAAGCGTGAACCATAAGGAGGCGCCCGTGGTCGTAGAGATACCCCTCGGCCTGAAAGCACACGGCCCGGCCGAAGCGACGCCGCCGCGCCGACCCGGTTCGGTTCGTCGCACGTCGACGATCGATATGCAATGGCCCGGAGGTCCCGGAACCCAGCTGCGCCTGCTCGGCCGCGCACGCGACCTCCTGACCCCGGCAGACGGCAGCGACCCGGTGGTTCTGCGTGAGGACTCCATGCGAGCGGGCGTCGATTCCACGACGCGCACCATCGAGGAGATCGAGGCGTTCCCCGGTCGGCCGAATGTGCAGAAGATGGTCGGCGCACGCGGGGGCGGCAGTTCGCGGTCGGTTCTGGCCGAGGTCCTGGCCGATGAAGCGGAGGCGGGCACTCCGCTGTATCTCCTGCTCGACGATATCGCGGGCGCGTCGTTGATCGCCGGCTTCGCCTACTCCCAGTGGGTGGACCGCAACCTCCTCATCAAGGCTGCGAACGCAGGTCCCGTCCGCAGCATGGAAGGAATCTGCACGGGATTCCAGCCCGGCTCCGGCGCCCTGATGCCGGACGGTTCGTCGAAATGGAACCATCAGGTGCAGCCCGTCGAGCCGCTGCCGCGGGTCGACGATCCGCTCGGATGGCACGAGTACGCGGAAGTCACCGGGGTCGCGATGCGCAGGGCTCGCCGCATCGACGTCCATGTGGGTGACACCGTCACGATCGACTCGATGTTCCAGGACAGTGCCACGAGACCCACGGGCGGACGGGTCGCCGTCCACGAGTACCGGCTGACGGCCACCGCCGATCGCACGACGGGCGAACTTCTCACGATCGACGCCGACCCGCGCGTTCTGCCCTACGACGAGTGCCCCCTCGCGTCCCTGAACGTCGGGAAGATCCTCGGCACCCCACTTCCGGAACTTCGCTCCGTCGTCCTCGAGAAGTTCTCGAAAACGGAGGGATGCACGCACCTCAACGACGCCATGCGCGCGCTCGCCGAAGTGCC
>NZ_JBAQEO010000697.1:0-15879 GCF_049286785.1 Rhodococcus sp. (in: high G+C Gram-positive bacteria)
CTCGCAAGGTGGAACTCGGCGGCGGAGATGCCCACGGCTGCGGGATCACCGCCCACTTCCTGCAGCGACACCAGTCGCGCGGTGCGGTAGAAGAGACAGTCCTCCACCGACTTCGCCATCACCGCGCCGCATACCTGGTGGAACCGGGTTGCCGCTTCACCGCCCGCGATCAGGGCGGCCGCCAGAAGCGCCAGCGGCTCCGCCCGTTCCGGGTCTTCCTGCACGACCTCGCCGATCACCCGTCGCGCGAGGCCGGCCAGCGGACTGTAGTCGCTCCGATACACCGGCATGGCGGCGACCACCTCGACGACGGCGACGCGAAGGTCGTCGTGGCTGTAGTCGCTGTCCGTGTCCCGCAGAATCGCCCGGACCAGGCGCCGCACTTCGGGTGCCAGGATGGTCGACGCGGCCGTGCGCTTGATCTCCCGTTCGTTCCGGCGTAGCCAGGCAGCGTCTCCCCGGTTGCCGGTCGTGGATTCGGACAGCGCGGTCAGCGCCGGTTCCCCCGCAGGGTCGACGAGAATTCTGCCGACGTCGGCGAGCGCGTCGTATCCGGTGGTGCCCTCGATCGGGAGATGGTCGTCGAGGGGTTCGGTGTGGCCCAGGATCTTCTCGATCACCAGCCAACGGTCCGGGCCGATCACCGCGCGCAGCTGCGCCAGATACCCGGCGGGGTCGGACAAGCCGTCCGGATGGTCGACGCGGACGCCGTCGATCAACTCGTCGCGCACCCAGGTCGCGAGTTCGCGATGCGAGGCCTCGAACACCCGGGGGTCCTCCTGGCGCAGTCCGGCGAGGTCGCTGATCGCGAAGAACCGGCGATACCCGATGTGCCCGGAGTTCCAGGGCACGAGCCGGTAGGACTGGGCATCGTGCACCGCCTGCGCGTCGTCGGAGTCGGTACCGGGTGCGACGGGGAAGCGGTGTTCGTAGAAGGCGAGCAGTGGTTCGGATTCGGAGCGGTCGACGGTGAGCGCCTCGAGATCGGACTCCGATCCGAGCACAGGCAGCGCCAGACGGCCGTCGACGCCGTTGTCCGGCCGCCAGTCGATGTCGAAGAACTCTGCGTACCCGGACCGCTGTCCGTGCGTGAGGACGTCCCACCACCAGGCGTTCTCCCGTGGGTTCGCGACCCCGACATGGTTGGGCACGAGATCGACCACCAGTCCCATGCCCCGCCGCCGTAGCTCGGCGGACAGCGCGACGAGCGCGTCCCTGCCGCCGAGCGTGGGGGAGACCTCGGTTGCGTCGGTCACGTCGTATCCGTGCGTCGAACCCTCCGCTGCGGTGAGGATCGGCGACAGATACACGTGCGAGACCCCGAGGTCGTCGAGATAGTCGGCGACTCCCAGCGCGTCGGCGAGAGTGAAGGCGTCCCCCCGTAACTGGAGACGATAGGTAGCGGTGATCGGTTGCGTCGCCATCGTGCTCCCTGGTCTTCAGGCGGTCCGTCGGAGCACGACCAACGATCGCGCCTCGACCTGCAGTGGGTTGCCTGCCTTGATCACGACGTCGCGGGAACCGGTCGGTACCGCGGTGTCGAGGACGATGGTCCACTCGGACGCGTAGTCCGAATTCGGGGTGGTGAACTCGATACCGTCGTGATGGGCGTTGAAACACAACAGGAACGAGTCGCCGACGATCCGCTCACCCCGATGATTCGGTTCGGGAATGCCTTCGCCGTTGAGGAACACCGACAGCGACTTACCGAATCCGCTGTCCCAGTCCTCGGGGGTCATCTCCTCACCTGACGGCGTGAGCCAGGCGATGTCGCGTGTCTGGTCGCCGCTGCGGATCGGTGTCCCCTCGAAGAATCGACGCCGCCGGAACACCGGATTCTTGGTGCGCAGCTCGATCACCCGTTTGGTGAATTCGACCAGGTCCGCATTGGACTCCGCGAGTGACCAGTCCATCCACGACAGCTCGGAGTCCTGGCAGTACACGTTGTTGTTGCCCTGCTGGGTGCGGCCCATCTCGTCGCCGTGCGCCAGCATCGGTGTGCCCTGGCTGAGCATGAGGGTGGCGACGATGTTGCGGGTCTGCCTGCCGCGAAGGTCCAGGATCTCCGGGTCGTCCGTGGGCCCCTCCACGCCGCAGTTCCACGACCGGTTGTGGCTCTCGCCGTCGTTGTTGTCCTCCCCGTTGGCGTCGTTGTGCTTCTCGTTGTACGACACCAGGTCGTGCAGGGTGAACCCGTCGTGCGCGATGACGAAGTTGATGCTGGCGCTCGGGCGCCGGCCGGTGGCCTCGTAGAGGTCGGAGGATCCGGTGAACCGGGATGCGAATTCGCCCAGTGTCGCCGGCTCTCCCCGCCAGTAGTCGCGGACCGTGTCGCGGTACTTTCCGTTCCATTCGGTCCACAGCCCGGGGAAGTTGCCCACCTGATAGCCGCCTTCGCCGACGTCCCACGGCTCGGCGATCAACTTCACCTGGCTGACCACCGGGTCCTGCTGGACGAGGTCGAAGAAGGCCGACAATCGGTCGACGTCGTGCAGCTCACGCGCCAGTGTGGACGCGAGGTCGAAGCGGAAGCCGTCGACGTGCATCTCGGTGACCCAGTACCGCAGCGAATCCATGATCAGCTGCAGGGTGTGCGGATGCCGGGCGTTGAGACTGTTCCCGGTACCCGTGTAGTCCATGTAGTGCTCGAGGTCGCCCTCGACGAGCCGGTAGTAGGCGGCGTTGTCGATGCCGCGGAAACACAGTGTGGGACCGAGGTGGTTGCCCTCGGCCGTGTGGTTGTAGACCACATCGAGGATGACCTCGATGCCCGCCTCGTGGAACGAGCGCACCATCGCCTTGAACTCCGATACCGCGCCACCCGGTTTGTCGGCCGACGCGTACTCGGTGTGCGGGGCGAGGAACCCGAAGGTGTTGTAACCCCAGTAATTTCGGAGTCCCTTGTCGAGCAGGGTCTGGTCGTGCATGAACTGGTGCACCGGCATCAGTTCGATCGCCGTGACACCCAGGTTGGTCAGGTGCTCGATGATCGCCGGATGAGCGAGGCCCGCGTACGTGCCGCGAAGTCCCTCCGGGACGCCCGGATGTGTCGCCGTCATGCCCTTGACGTGCGCCTCGTAGATCACGGTCTCGTGGTACGGCCGTTTGGGGGCGCGATCGGCGGCCCAGTCGAAGAACGGGTTGATCACCACCGTGGTCATGGTGTGGCCGAGGGAGTCGTGGCCCGGACGTCCCGTGACCCTGTCGGCCACGTCGTCCTCGGTATCGCTGCCGAACGCGTCCGTGTCGTCGGTCGGCTCCGCCGGCGCTTCGCTGCCGGTGTCGACGGGCGCTTCGCTTCCGGTGTCGATGTCGTAGGAGAACAGCGAACGATCACCGTCGAAATCGCCGTCGAAGGCTTTGCCGTAGGGGTCGAGGAGAAGCTTGCTGGGGTCACACCGGTGGCCTGCCGCCGGGTCCCACGGTCCGTGGACCCGGTATCCGTAGCGCTGCCCGGGCGTGACCGTGGGCAGGTACCCGTGCCACACATAGCCGTCGACCTCGTCCAGTCGCACTCGGGTCTCGGTGCCGTCCTTGGCGATGAGGCACAGATCCACCGCCTCGGCTATTTCGGAGAAGAGTGCGAAGTTGGTGCCCGCTCCGTCATAGGTGGCTCCCAAGGGGTAGGCGCTACCCGGCCATACCGGTATGGGCGTGGTTCGGGTCGACTCGCTCTCGTCCATAGCGTGAACCCTAGCCCGCGGCGGCGTCTCTCTCAGCCCGACGCAGAACCACCTCGGACGTCGGCCGCGTTTCGTGCCACGGCACGCATTCCGGCTGTGATGTCGCGGACGTCCGCTGCGGTGCACACGTATGGCGGCATCGTGTAGACGAGATTGCGGAACGGCCGCAACCAGACCCCGGCGGCCACCGCCGCTTCGGTCGCCGCGCGCATGTCGACCTCGTGCTCGAGTTCGATCACGCCGATCCCGCCGAGCACCCGGACCTCGCGGACGCCAGGTATGTCACGGGCGTCGGCAAGACCGGATTCGAGCCCCCGGTTCAGTGCGGCCACCTCGTCCTGCCAGTTCCGGGACAGCAGGAGTTCGACCGAGGCGACGGCGACGGCACAGGCGAGTGGATTCGCCATGAACGTGGGGCCGTGCATGAGGCCGCCTGCCGCGCCCGCACTGATGGTCTCGGCGACGTCCGTGGAGCAGAGAGTCGCGGCGAGGGTCAGGTACCCGCCGGTCAGTGCCTTGCCGACACACATGACGTCGGGGCTCACGCCCGCATGTCCGGCGGCGAACAATGAGCCCGTCCGACCGAAGCCGGTGGCGATCTCGTCGAAGATCAACAACAGCTCGTTCTCGTCGCAGATTCTGCGGAGCTCCGTCAGATAGCGCGGGTCGTGGAACCGCATGCCGCCTGCCCCCTGCACCACCGGTTCGACGATGACCGCGGCCAATTCGTCGGAACGGGTGCGCGCGAGCTGCTCGAACTCCGCGACGTACTCCTCGTCGAAGTCGCGGGGTGGTGGACCGGCGAAGACCTGCCGGGCGAGGACATCCGTCCACAGCGAGTGCATCCCGCCGTCGGGATCGCAGACGCTCATGGGGGCGAAGGTGTCGCCGTGATAGCCGCCCCGCCAGGTGAGGAGGCGGTGCTTGGCCGGCCGGCCGCGACTACGCCAGTACTGCAGGGCCATCTTCACCGCCACCTCGACCGACACGGATCCCGAGTCGGCGAGGAAGACCTTGTCGAGGCCGGCGGGAGTGATGTCCACCAGCAGTTGCGCCAAGCGGACCGCCGGCTCGTGCGTGAGACCGCCGAACATGACGTGGCTCATCCGGCCGAGCTGCGCCGAGGCGGCTGCGTCCAGTGTCGGGTGGCGGTAGCCGTGGACCGCGGCCCACCAGGAACTCATCCCGTCGACGAGCTGCCGTCCGTCGGCGAGGGTGAGCCGGGTGCCGCTCGCCTCGGTCACGACGAGAGGCGAGGTGGATGCGGGAAAGGCGCCGTACGGATGCCAGAGCAGCGAGGCATCGAGGGACGTGATGTCGTCGACGGACAGGCCGGGAAAGGTCACGGCCACGACCCTAGCGACCACCCGGAAACTGGTCCCACCCGGGTTGAACACCGTTCAAGTCGCGTATGGTCCCGGGGGTGAGTATCGATCGCACCTTCTCCGACTGGCTCGACGACGTCGAGGACCAGAGGCGGGCGGCCGGGTTGCGCCGCGAACTGCGTCCCCGCACGTCCGGCAGCGCGCTCATCGATCTGGCCTCCAATGACTACCTCGGCCTGGTCCGTCACCCCGAGGTCCTGCACGGCGCGATGAGGTCGCTGCGCCACTGGGGAGCGGGCGCCACGGGTTCCCGGCTGGTCACCGGGTCGACCACCGAACACGAACTTCTCGAAACCGAACTCGCCGAGTTCGCCGGAGCCGAGTCCGGACTGGTGTTCTCGTCCGGCTATACGGCGAACCTGGGCGCCGTCACCGCACTGTCGGGCGCGGGGTCGCTGATCGTCTCGGATGCGGGCAGTCACGCCTCGCTGGTCGACGCCTGCAGGCTCTCCCGGGCCCGGATCACCGTTGCCCCGCATGCCGACGTCGAATTTCTCCGCACCGCGCTGTCCGGCCGGACCGAGGAACGCGCGCTCGTCGTCACGGACTCGGTGTTCAGTGCGGACGGCGATCTCGCGCCACTCGTCGACATGCACCGGGTGTGCCGCGAGTACGGGGCGTTCCTCGTCGTCGACGAAGCCCACGGCATCGGCGTGCGCGGGATCGGCGGGCGCGGACTTGTGCACGAGGTGGGTCTCGCCGGCGAACCCGACATCGTGGTGACGGCGACACTGTCGAAATCCCTGGCCAGCCAGGGCGGCGCGGTGCTGGCATCGGAAAAGGTGCGCGCGCATCTCATCGACGCCGCGCGGACCTTCATTTTCGACACCGGGCTGGCCCCGGCAGCCGTCGGGGCAGCCCGCGCGGCGCTGGCGATTCTCGTCCGGGAACCGCAACGCGCCGTCGCCGTGATCGATCGGGCTCGGGAACTGGCCCGGTTCACCGGTGCCACGCCTCCCGAATCCGCGGTGGTCTCCGTGATTCTCGGCGATCCGCAGCGGGCGTTCGACGCCGCGGCCGCCTGCCGCGACGAGGGTCTGCACGTCGGCTGCTTCCGGCCGCCGTCGGTGCCGGAAGGCACGTCGCGACTGCGCCTCACGGCACGCGCGACCCTGAGCGCCGACGAGATGCGGCGCATCGAAGAGGTGCTGACCGGGGTTCTGGCGGGAGCGTCCGCATGACGATCCTCGTCGTCACCGGGACGTCGACCGACGTCGGGAAGACGGTGGCGACGGCGGCACTGGCGTCGGCCGCGACGTCCGCGGGACTGTCCGTCGCGGTGTGCAAACCTGCCCAAACCGGAGTGGAACAGGGGGAGCCGGGCGACCTCACCGAGATCGCCCGGCTCTCCGGCGTCACAGCCTGCGTGGAACTTGCCCGGTATCCGGAGCCGCTGGCGCCGGATACCGCGGCCCGTCGCAGTGGGCTGCCGCTACTGCGCTGCGAAGACGTGGTCGGGGCGGTCCGGGCACTCGACTCCGACCACGACCTCGTGCTCGTCGAGGGTGCCGGGGGAGTGCTGGTGCGCCTGGGTGTGGACGGTTTCACCCTCGTCGACGTCGCGCAGGCGCTCGCCGCCCCGGCCCTGGTCGTGGCCGCGCCGGGACTCGGCACCCTCAACCACACAGCACTGACCGTCCAGGCGCTCACCGTTGCAGGCGTCGTGTGCTCCGGCACGGTGATCGGGTCCTGGCCCGCCGAACCCGGCCTCGCCGAGAGGTGCAACCTCGATGACCTGCCCGCGGCCACCGGCGTCGACGTGGTCGGCTCGATTCCCGCAGGCAGTGGCCGCCTCGACGCGACATCGTTCGCCGTCGGCGCAGCCCGCTGGTTCGACGCGGGCTGGCTGGCGTCCGTCACGAGCCGCCGCGGCCCCCGCCGCTGACCACCCCACCCCCCGGCGAATGTATCGTTCGGCGCGCTGAAGGCGTCGAAAGGTACATTCACCCCGGTGGGAGGCCGTCAGGGCGCCTCGGAGAGCACCGAGAGAATGTTCCCCGACGGGTCGGTGAACCAGGCGATGTCGGGTCCGTCGCCGCGGGCGATTCCCTTCTCGTCCTGCCCGAAACCGTCGTAACGCAGGAACTGCACCCCGCGCTCGGTGAGAGCGTCGACGGCTTTCTCGACGTCATCCACCGCGAAGTTCAAGATCGTGTAGGTGGCGGGCGTGTGGTCCGGTTTGGGGTAGATCAGCACCACGGGACCGTTCGGCAGCTGCAGGTTCAGGAGCCCCATTTCGCCGTCGGTCACCCCCAGCCCCAGCTTGTCGGAGTAGAAGGCCTTGGCCGCCGCGACGTCCTTGACGGCGAATCCGCTGAATGCTTTCGACTGTGCCAACATGGCTGATCCTCTTTCCGTCCGTGTCATGACATCTCTTCGTTCTGTCCGTGTCATGGGACATCTCTTCGTTCTGTCCGTGTCATGACATCTCTTCGTTTTGTCCGGGTCATGACATCTGGGCTCGCGCCCGAGCGCTGAGCTCGATGATCTGGACGTAGTTGCCGTCGGGGTCGATTGCCGTGGCGAACCAGCTGCCGTCCCGATCCTCGAGCGGCGACAACCATTGCGAGCCCAGTTCGTCGAGTCGATTCGCCGCAGCGCGGGCATCGCTGACTTCGACGTTGAAAATGAGGCGACCCGGCTCGGGGTTGGTGTCGCCGACATCGCTGCGCCGATCGATCATGATGTAGATGCCGTCGAAGTCGAGAACGTCGTACCCCGGTTCGCCCGGCGTGCGTTCGACCTTCGGCGAGAATGCGGCGGAGTACCAATCCCGCAGTCGTTCGGGTTGGGTGCTCGCGAGTAGCACGCTCGTGATCCTGGCGTCGGCCATGAGTCCTCCAAAGTGAGTGCTGTTTCGATTGTCTTCTCTATGGACTTGCGTGCGAGGCCGAACTCATCGCGAACTCCACGGGTGTTCGAAAGCGGCCCGCACCCCAGCGAATGTAGGTAATGTGATTAGCGTCACGACTTCTATCGGGTGAATGGGGAGCGGGTCACATGTCGACCTCCGAAATGCTCGAACTGAATCGCACGATCGACCATCTGCGGCACTGTGTCGGATCGTTGCGCTCGATCTACGGCGACGCCGCACCGGTTCGACGCCTGAACAACGACCTCGAGCGACTCGAGATCGATGCCAGGGAAATCGACGCATCGCCGCCACATGAGGTGCATCGCCAACCGGTCGAACGGATCCCGGTTCCGGACACCCCGTACGAGGCCTCGATGTGGGAGGACACTGACGACGAGGGTCTCGGCGGCCTCCACTACGAGCGCGGATGAGCGCGCCGCCGACAAATCCCGAGGGTGTGGGTGTCGGGGCGCCGCGGCGTGCCCGGATCGCGGAACGGACGCTGCGAACGGACCGGTGGTGGCTGGCTCCACTGCTGACGGTGCTCGGTCTCGCGGTGTTCGTGGTCTACGCGACCATCCGATCCTTCGTCCGGACGGCGTACTGGGTGGAGGACTACCACTATCTGACACCGTTCTACTCACCGTGTCTGAGCGATTCGTGTGTGCCGGGTTCGAGTCACTTCGGGACGCCCTTCGGCGAGCTGCCGATGTTCATCCCCCTCGGATTCCTGGTGTTGCCGTTCCTGCTGGGGTTCCGGCTCACGTGCTACTACTACCGCAAGGCCTACTACCGCTCGGTGTGGCTGTCACCACCTGCCTGCGCGGTCGCGGAACCGCATCGCGCCTACACCGGTGAGACGCGCCTCCCGCTGATCATCCAGAACTCGCACCGGTATTTCTTCTATGTCGCCGTGATCGTCTCGCTCATCAATACCTACGACGCCATCGGGGCGTTTCGGGGTGCGGACGGCGGCTTCGGTGTGGGACTCGGCTCGCTCATTCTGCTCGGAAACGTCATCCTCCTGTGGACATACACCGTGTCGTGTCATTCCTGCCGGCACGTCACCGGTGGCCGGCTCACGCACTTCTCCAAACACCCCGTCCGGTACTGGATCTGGACACAGGTGAGCAAGCTCAACACCCGTCACATGCAATTCGCCTGGATCACTCTCGGAACGCTGGTGCTCACCGACTTCTACGTGATGCTCGTAGCCAGCGGGACCCTGTCCGATCTGCGCCTCGTCAACTGACCCGAGCTTCTCGAGAAGGAGTGGAATGACGGAAGTCGAACGACACCGCTATGACGTCGTCGTGATCGGTGCCGGAGGCGCCGGACTGCGAGCGGTGATCGAGGCCCGTGAACAAGGCCTGTCCGTCGCTGTGGTCTGCAAGTCGCTCTTCGGCAAGGCACACACGGTCATGGCCGAGGGTGGTTGCGCCGCCGCGATGGGCAACGCCAACGAGAAGGACACCTGGCAGACCCATTTCCAGGACACGATGCGGGGCGGCAAGTTCCTCAACAACTGGCGGATGGCCGAACTCCACGCACGTGAGGCGCCCGACCGGGTGTGGGAACTCGAAACGTACGGCGCACTGTTCGACCGGACACCCGACGGGCGAATCAGCCAGCGCAACTTCGGTGGCCACACCTATCCCCGGCTCGCACACGTGGGTGACCGCACCGGGCTCGAGCTGATCCGCACGATGCAGCAGAAGATCGTGTCGTTGCAGCAGGAGGACTTCGCGGCCACCGGTGACTACGAGGCGCGGATCAAGATCTTCGCCGAATGCACCATCTCCGAACTCACCAAGGATGGCGACCGCATCTCGGGCGCCTTCGGATACTGGCGTGAGAGTGGACGTTTCGTCCTGTTCGAGGCACCCGCGGTGGTGATGGCGACGGGCGGAATCGGCAAGTCGTTCAAGGTCACGTCGAACTCGTGGGAGTACACCGGCGACGGCCATGCGCTCGCTCTGCGGGCGGGGGCCACCCTCATCAACATGGAGTTCGTCCAGTTTCACCCGACCGGGATGGTGTGGCCGCCCAGTGTGAAGGGCATCCTCGTCACCGAGGGTGTGCGTGGCGACGGCGGAGTGCTGAAGAACTCCGAGGGCGACCGCTTCATGTTCTCGTACATCCCACCCGTCTTCAAAGGTCAGTACGCCGAGACGGAAGAGGAAGCCGACGGCTGGTACAAGAACCAGGAGAATTACCGCCGCACCCCCGATCTGCTGCCCCGCGACGAAGTGGCGCGGGCGATCAACTCCGAGGTCAAGGCCGGGCGTGGTACTCCACACGGCGGCGTGTACCTCGACATCGCCTCCCGCATGCCTGCCGACGAGATCGTCCGCCGGCTCCCGTCGATGTACCACCAGTTCAAGGAACTCGCCGACGTCGACATCACGAAGGAAGCGATGGAGGTGGGCCCCACCTGTCACTACGTGATGGGTGGCATCGAAGTCGATCCCGACAGTGGGTCGTCGAGCGTGCAGGGTCTGTTCGCCGCGGGGGAGTGCTCGGGCGGTATGCACGGCTCCAACCGCCTCGGCGGCAATTCGCTGTCCGATCTGCTCGTGTTCGGCCGCCGCGCCGGCTTGGGCGCGGCGACGTACGTGAAGTCGCTGTCGGAGAGGCCGGTGGTCTCGCCGGACGCGGTGGATGCCGCGGCGCGGATGGTGTCGTCGCCGTTCGACCCGCCGAGCGCAGGGGAGGTGGGCGAGAATCCCTACACCCTCCACACCGATTTGCAGCAGACGATGAACGACCTCGTCGGCATCATCCGTAAGCAAGACGAGGTCGAGCGCGCATTGGCCAAGCTCGCCGAAATCAAGGGCCGGCTCGAACACGTGGTGGTCGAGGGACACCGGCAATTCAACCCGGGATGGCATCTCGCGGTGGATCTGCGCAACATGGTGCTGGTCAGCGAGTGCGTCGCCCGGGCGGCGCTGATGCGGACCGAGAGCCGGGGCGGTCACACCCGCGACGACCACCCGAGCATGGATGCACAGTGGCGGAACACCCTGCTGGTGTGCAGTGCGGTGGGTGACATGTCGGCCCATCCCGACACCGTCGTCCCGGATTTGACCGTGACCCGTGAACCGCAGCAGCCGATGCGACCGGATCTGCTGGAGCTCTTCGAGTTCGACGAGCTGGCCAAGTACTACACCGACGTCGAGCTCGCCGGTCATCCGGGAAGGAAGGCCTGAGATGGGTTACGACGCGAAATTCCGGGTATGGCGCGGGGACGCCGGAGGCGGTGCGTTGCAAGACTATTCGATACCGGTGAACGAGGGGGAGGTGATCCTGGACATCATTCATCGACTCCAGGCCACGCAGGCCCCCGACCTCGCCGTGCGGTGGAATTGCAAGGCAGGCAAGTGCGGGTCGTGTTCTGCGGAGGTCAACGGGCACCCCCGCCTGATGTGCATGACGCGGATGTCGACGTTCACCGAGGACGAGGTGGTGACCGTGACGCCCATGCGCACCTTCCCCGTCATCCGGGATCTCGTCACAGACGTGTCGTTCAATTACCGCAAGGCCCGGGAGATCCCGTCGTTCACGCCGCCGCCCGGGCTGGGGCCCGGCGAGTATCGGATGAAGCAGGTCGACGTCGAGAGGTCGCAGGAATTCCGCAAATGCATCGAGTGTTTCCTGTGCCAGAATACGTGTCACGTGGTGCGCGACCACGAAGAGAACAAGCAGGCCTTCTCGGGACCTCGTTTCTTCATCCGGGTCGCCGAACTGGAAATGCACCCGCTCGATACCGCCGACCGCCGTGACGCGGCGCAGGAAGAGTTCGGCCTCGGTCTGTGCAACATCACGAAGTGCTGCACCGAGGTGTGTCCCGAAGGAATCAAGATCACCGACAACGCGATCATTCCGATGAAGGAGCGGGTTGTGGACCGCCGCTACGACCCGCTGGTCTGGCTCGGTAACAAGCTGTTTCGGCGAGACAAGGACTGACGCGCACCATCCGCGGTCCGTTCCGGCGACCACCGAACGAAGGAGGCCTCATGCCCACTGAGCCCGTTCTCGAGCCGGCAGCCCAGGAGTTCGCCGACGCCACCGCGGCGCCGCCCTTCCTCTACGACCTTCCGGTCGAGGAGGGGCGGGCGAAATTCGAAGAGGTGCAGGCCGGCGAGACCTCGGCTCCACCCGTCGAGGTCGAGGACCGAATGATTCCCGGTGGACCGTCCGGGGAGATCCCGGTGCGTATCATCCGGCCCGAGGGATCGACCGGGGTGTTGCCCGTAATCCAGTACAACCACGGCGCCGGTTGGGTGTTCGGCAGTCCTGCAATCTACGACCGTCTGATCCGGGAACTCGCGGTCGGTGCCGACGCCGCGCTCGTATTCCCGGACTACAGCCGGTCGCCGGAGGCGAGGTACCCGACGGCGATCGAGGAAATCTATGCCACCGCCGAATGGATCGCGGACAACGGCAGCGAACTGGACGTGGACCCCACCCGCTTCGCGGTCGCGGGGGACAGCGTGGGCGGGAACATGACCATCGCGCTCACCCTCATGGCGAAGGAACGCGGCGGGCCACGATTCTGCCAGCAGGTCTTGTTCTATCCGGTCACGGACGCCGGGCTCGACACGGAGTCGTACCGCCAGTTCGCGCAGGGATACTTCCTCACCATCGACGCGATGACGTGGTTCTGGGACCAGTACATTTCGGGTGACGGTCAGCGGTCGGAAATTCTCGCCTCACCGCTGCGGGCCACGAAGGAGCAGTTGACGGGTCTGCCGCCGGCGCTTGTGATCAATGGCGAAGCGGACGTGCTGCGCGACGAAGGTGAGGCTTACGCCAACAAACTGCGTGCCGCAGGGGTGCCGGTGACGGCCGTGCGATTTCAGGGGATGATCCACGATTTCGTCATGCTCAATGCGCTGAAGGATACCCATGCCGCGCGCACCGCGACCGCTCTCGCGATCACGACGCTGCGCAACGCTCTGCAGAGCGACTAGTGTTGCGGGAGAACCATTATTCAGCCCCCGCGTTCGATGTCGGAACCGATTCGCTGGACGGTTCGTCACCGGGCCGAGCACCTTTGCCGAGGTCTTGTCGAACTCCCTGGCCCTCGTCGCCGGCAGGTCGGTCGTCACGTCCACATGCGCGGCAAGATCGGAAGGTTTTTCCGTGATGAGAGCCGACGGAGATACTTGGGACATCGTCAGTGGTGTCGGCCTGACCGCGCTGGGGGTGGCGGCGTTTCGGGCGTTGGAGACGCTCCGTCCCGATGCGTTGATCCAGGACGACTATGCGCCATGGTTCGTCGAGGCGGCGGGTGAGCCGCATTTCACCGGGCTGTTGGCCGACCCGTCTTCACTCGGGGACACGCCCTTCTCCGGTTTCATGGGTGTTCGGACCAGGTTCTTCGACGAGTTCTTCTTGTCGGCCGCGTCGGCGGGGGTGCGGCAGGCGGTCATCCTGGCAGCCGGGTTGGACGCGCGTGCGTATCGCCTCGACTGGCCTGCGGGCACCACGGTATTCGAGGTCGATCAGCCGAAAGTGCTGGAATTCAAGGGGAAGGTGCTCACCGAGCACGGTGCCAGGGCGAAGGCAGATCGTCGCCCTGTGGCCGTTGATCTGCGAGACGACTGGCCTGCCGCCCTCCACACCGTGGGCTTCGACCCCGGCAAGCCCACCGCATGGGCGGCGGAAGGACTGCTGGCGTATCTGCCCGGCGCGGCGCACGACGCGTTGCTCGAGCGGATCGGCGAGCTCTCCGGCCCGGGTAGTCACCTCGCCGTGGACAACTTCACGGCGGGAACCGATGTGCAACGCTTCGCCGACATCAGGGCGAAGTACTTCGACAGGGACCCGTTCGGCGACATCAACCTGTCCGAGTTGATCTATGGTGACGAGCGAGCCGATCCGGCGCAGTGGTTGACCGAGCACGGCTGGTCGGTGCGGTGTTTCAATCCATTCGAGCTGGCGACGACCTATGGCCGGCCGGCTCCGGAGCTCCCCGAAGAACTTGTCGACCTGTCGAAGCGATCGACGTATGTGACGGCGGTGAAGTGAACCGTGGTGCCGGGTTGACAGCGTAGATCCGCGGATGTCGACCCGAACCCGGACACGCGCGACGAAGCGGATCGGTTTTCGATACCGGAGTTCCGGGTAGGCGGGGACGATGATCGACGAACGCAAATCCGAACCCGATCCCGACGATCCGCGTAAACCGGATTCACCGGCCGAGCTGACGAAACCGTCGTGGTTGTACGTTGCGCGGAAAACGGCGCACGAGTTCACGCGGGATCAGTGCACCGATCTCGCGGCGGCGCTCACCTACTACGCGGTGCTCTCATTGTTCCCGGCGCTTTTGGCTCTCGTGTCACTGCTCGGCGTGTTCGGGCAGGGGCAGAAGACGACGGATGCGGTGCTGCAGATCGTCGACGACCTCGGCCCGTCCTCGGCCGTCGACACGTTGCGTGAGCCCGTGGCGCAACTCGTTCAGGCGCCGACTGCGGGTCTTGCGCTCGTCCTCGGTCTGCTGGGTGCAGTGTGGTCGGCGTCCGGGTACATCGGGGCGTTCGGCCGGGCCATGAACAAGATCTACGAGGTGGAAGAGGGCCGACCGGTCTGGAAGCTTCGGCCTCTGATGATCCTCGTGACTCTGGTGGGTCTGCTCCTGGTGGCCGTCGCCGGAGTGATGCTGGCGCTCAGTGGGCCGGTTGCCCGGTCGGTGGGCGACGCGGTCGGCCTCGGCGACACCGCACTGACCGTGTGGAACATTGCGCGCTGGCCGTTCCTCCTCGGCATCGTCGTGGTGGCCGTGGCCATCCTCTACTACGTCACGCCCAACGTGCGGCAACCGAAGTTCCGCTGGGTCAGCGCCGGTGCCCTGCTCGCGATCGTGACGTGGATCCTGGCCTCGGTTCTCTTCGGGCTGTACGTCTCCAACTTCGGAAGTTACAACAAGACCTACGGTTCGCTGGCCGGTGTGATCGTGTTCCTGCTGTGGTTGTGGATCACCAACCTGGCGTTGCTCTTCGGCGCGGAACTCGACTCGGAACTCGAGCGCGGCCGCCAGCTGCAGGCCGGCTTGCCCGCGGAGGAGGAGTTGCAGCTGCCGCCCCGTGACACCCGGGTGTCGGACAAGAACGCCCGCAAGTACGAGCGGTACGTCGAGCAGGGGCGCGCCCTGCGGGACAGCGAAGGGGACACGGCCGACGTCGCCGAGGTCGGGAAGCGGCAGGGGTGACCCGCCGCTAGCTCTTCGCTGTCAGCAGGACCTTGAGCGCACCGGTCTCCCCGGCGCGGGCGAACACGTCGTACGCCTCCTCGAAGTCCTCCAGGGCAAAGCGGTGGGTGACCATCGGGGAGGTATCGAGCCGCCCGCTCCGCACCAGTTCGATCAACGTCGGTGTGGAGTACGTGTCGACCAGGCCGGTGGTGATGGTGAGGTTCCTGATCCAGATGTCCTCGAGATGCAGCGTCGCCGGGCCGCCGTGCACACCGATGTTGGCGACATGCCCGCACGGCCGGGCCAGCGCGACCGCCTGCT
This sequence comes from Rhodococcus sp. (in: high G+C Gram-positive bacteria), assembly GCF_049286785.1. GTDB lineage: Bacteria > Actinomycetota > Actinomycetes > Mycobacteriales > Mycobacteriaceae > Rhodococcus_F. The sequence goes on from NZ_JBAQEO010000697.1 coordinate 15,439, forward strand.
CGAACGTCGGCGCGATGCCGACGGCCTCCATGGCGACATCGGCGCCCAGTCCTCCGGTCAGCTCCCGCACGATGGCGGCGAGGTCCTCGCAGCCGCTGTTGACCACGATGTCCGCGCCGAACGCGCGGGCAGCGTCGAGTCGGCTGTCGGCGAGGTCGACGGCGACGATGTGACTGGGGCTGAGGAGCTTCGCGGCGAGGATCCCGGCGAGCCCGATCGGGCCGGCCCCGACGATGACGACCACGTCGCCGGGGCGGACTCGGCCGTTGACTACCCCCACTTCGTAGGAGGTGGGCAGGATGTCGGCGAGCATCAGCATCTGCTCGTCACTCACCCCGCCCGGAACCCGGTGAGTGGAGTTGTCGGCGAAGGGAACCCGCACCAGCTCGGCCTGGGTTCCGTCGACGAGGTGGCCGAGGATCCAACCTCCACCACCGAGAC